>DATIYL010000040.1:0-13873 GCA_035517635.1 Allostellaceae bacterium
CCAAACCTATGAACGGGACCTTGCCGGGTCAAGTTCGCATCCTAGGATGTCAGTTCCGCGTCCAGCGCGGGAGAAGAAATCTCCATCAATTCAGGCGTTTCGGTCCAAAGAAGCGCTGCCCGCACCGAGAGATGGGGATAAAGCTTGCCGAGCACGGCGCGGTAGAGCGCAAGCTGTCGGACATAGGCTTTTGGCGCCTCGCCGGCGGCGGTCGGCGGGGCTTGGTTGGTCTTGAAATCGACGATCAAAACTTCGTTTGCCGTTACGACAAGCCGGTCGATCTGCCCCGATACCAGTGTCTCCGGCCGCCCCGGCAGGGCGAGCCGGCCAGCGATTGCGACCTCGGCCCGGCTGCCTTCGGCAAACACGGCGGCGAATCGTGGGTCCGAGATCACCGCCAGCACGCCGTCGGCGAGCGCGCAGCACTCGGCCGCGCTCCAACCGGCCGCATTGCGCGCAAGATGCGCAAGCGCGGCGTCGCGGCGCCGCTCGGTTGCGATCTCGGGCAGCGATTGCAGCAGGCGATGCACCAGCGTGCCACGTTGCAGCGCCCGCGCGCGCTGTTCGAGCGATTCGCCCGATCTCGCGAGATGGCCTCCCGCGCCGGTATCCGAAGGTCGCAGCAGCGCGGCGGCGGCGCTTGGCGGCCCCACCGATGCGCGCAACCACGCCGGCAACTCGTTTGGCGCGTCCGTTTGCGGAGCCGCGATGGCGCCGGCCTCGTCTGCGACATCCTCAGCCCGCGCAAAGCGCCTGATCGAACCGTCGGTCGTCTCGATCGATTGCTGCAAAAGGCCCGAACGCTCCAGGCCTTTTTCGACCAGGTCATACCAGCAGAAGTCTCTGATCTTGTTCCTGTTGCCGGGCTTGCAGCCTGCAACGATCAGTCGGTCCGCAGCGCGCGTCATCGCGACATAGAGCAGCCGTCGGTATTCGTCCTCGGTCTCGGCGAGCATTTTCTTGCGCGCATCGAAAACCGCCTTCGGATCGTCGGCCTGCTTGCCGGCCCAGACCACGACCTCGCCGCCGTTGCCGCGCGGCAGATGGATCAGCCGCAGCCTTTGCGTGTCCGACGGCGACGAGGTGGTATCGACCAGGAACACGACGGAGGCTTCCAGCCCCTTGGCGCCGTGCACGGTCATCACCCGCACCTCGTCGCGCGAGATTTCCATGTCGCGCTTCACCTCGGTATCGGCCGCGCGCAGCCAGGCCACAAAACCCTGCAGCGAGGCCGGTGCCTTGCGCTCATAGTTCAGCGCAAGCTCCAGGAACTCGTCGAGCGCATCGTTGGCCTCATGCCCGAGCCGCTTCAGGATCCGCGCGCGCCCGCCGTCGCCGCCGAGCAGCCAGGCGTAGAAGGCAAACGGCGTCGATGACGCGAAACGCCGCTCGCACGCTTCGAGCAGCGATAGCGCGTGTCGAATCCTGTCGCTTGTCGCCGCGTGCTCGCCGAGCGCCTTGCGCAGCGAGCCCTTGCGGCCAAAGGCCAGCGCGAAGAGATCGTCGTCGTCGAGGCCGAACAGCGGGCTCTTCAGCGCAACCGCCAGCGCAAGATCGTCCTGCGGCAACAGCAGCGCATCCGCAAGGTTCATCAGGTCGATGATCGCGATGTGCTCGGTCAGTTTCAGCCGGTCGGCGCCGGCAACCGGAATGTCCGCATGTTTCAGGGCCTGGATCGCCGCGTCAAAGATATTGCCGCGCCGCCGCACCAGGATCAGCACATCGCCGAAGGTGAGCCGCCTGCGATTGCCTTTGGGCCCCGTCATGGTTCCGCTTGCGACCAGCCGCTTGATCTCGGCCTGGATACGCCGCGAAAGCTTCACCTCGGGGCTGGTCACCGACACGCCGTCGAACGGCGCGCGCCAGCCTTCGATGTCCTTTTTGTCGTCGGCTTCCTCGAGCTGCCAGAAATCGATCAGGCTTGGGCCGGCATCGAAAAGCGAATGGTGAATCGGATAGCCGATGTCGGCGGAATGGATGCTGCGAAAAACCGCTTCCTCGCGGAACACATGGTCGACGGATTGCAGGATCGCCGCACCGGAGCGGAACGAATAGGTGAAGGCGACCTGATCGAATTTCAGGCCGGCATCGCCAAATCGCCGTTGCAGCTCGCGGCGGCGCTGGTCGAACTCGCGGGGGGCTGCGCCCTGGAATGAGAAGATCGACTGCTTTTCGTCGCCGACCGCAAACACCGTGCGAACGCTGTCGCGCGCGCCACGCCCTGCCGTGAACTCGGAGATGATTTGCTCGACAATGTCCCACTGCCGCGGGCTCGTGTCCTGCGCCTCGTCGATCAGCACGTGGTCGACGCCGCGATCGAGCTTGTAATGCACCCATCCCGGCGAGACGCGTTTGAGCATGACAAGCGTCTTGTCGATCAGATCGTCATAGTCGAGCAGCCCGCGCTCCTCCTTTTCGCGCCGGTAATGGGCCGCAGCCGACGTCGCGATCCGAAGCAGCGCTTCGCTGCGGTCGCGCAGGGTCACCGCGCGGCGCTTTTCGATCAGCGAGCCGAGGCGGGCGACTTCATTGTCGAACAGCCGCGCCACGGAGGGGTTGTCCCCCGCGAACGCTCTGGTCAGGACTGCGGCCCGTGGCGTCTTGTCGTCGGTCAGAAACACCGACAGATACTCATCGACCTGCGCGCTTCCGGTGAGGGCCATCGCAGCGCGCAGCTGATCGCCCTGATTGCGGTCCGTTTTGTTGCCTCCGTCCAGCACGCTTGCGATGTCCGCCCAGCGCCGGCGCGGCAGATAGGGGCCGTCCAGAATCTCGCGTTCGATGTCGTCGATGCGGTCGGTCTCGCTGACGCCCAAAGCCGCCGACATCTGAGCGGCCGCGGCCGCGACGCCGCCGGCTTCATCGGTCCAGGCCATGAAATGATCGCGGGAGAGACACGCCTCGCGCACGACGTCCTTGAAGGTGACGTCGGCGGCGCTTGCCATCGCGGTCTGAAGCGCGCGGCCGATTGCGCTCTCGGGGTCGCGCGAGGCCTCGAGAAATACCCTGAGATTGGCGCGCTCCATCATGTCGCTCTGGTCGCGCTCGTCGAGCACGGCAAAGCGCGCCGGCACGTTGGCCTCGAACGGAAATTGCTGCAAAAGCCGCGTGCAGAGCGCGTGAATGGTCTGCACCTTCAGCCCGCCCGGCGTCTCCAGCGCGCTCGCAAACAATTTGCGCGCCTCGTTGCGCAAGCGCGCGTTCGGATGGGCGATGCCGGTCTCGCGGATCGCGGCCTCGAGCGCGGCGTCGTCGAGCGTCACCCAGTGACCGAGGGTCGAAAACACCCGCTCCGCCATGTTGGCGGCGGCCGCCTTGGTGAAGGTGATGCACAGAATCTTTTCCGGCGACACGCCCTCGAGCAGAAGGCGGATCACCCGCTGCACCAGCACATGTGTCTTGCCCGAGCCTGCATTTGCCGAGACGAATGACGAGGCGGCGGGATTGGACGCGCGCGCCTGCGCCTCGCGCACGGCCGGCGGAATTTGTCGCGGCGCCTTCACCATTCCTCGATGCCCAATCCGCCCGCCGCGGACCATTCCTTGATGCGCGCGAGGTTGTCATAAGTGCCGTAGCGGTTGGTCCACATCGGCAGATTCAGCGACCGGTACGGCTCCTCCTCGTTCTCGAATGCGCGGATCAGCGCCTCGAGCTGCTGACGCGCATGTTTCGCGGCCTCGTCCGGCGGCTGCGGCGTGTCGTTCTGCCTGATCTTCAATTCCAGCGGCTTGTGCTCGCCCGGCGGAGTGTTGCCGCTCAGCCTGACATAGGCGAGCTCGCCGATCGATGCGCCGCCGTCGATTCCCTCAAAGCCGCCCTCGCACAGGATCGCGGCTTCCAGCGTGAGCTGCGGCGAAAGCCCCATGCGCACCTGCTTTCCACTCGGTGGCTGCCCGGTCTTGTAGTCGAGGATCGCAAACGTGCCGTCGGCGCGGCGCTCGATGCGGTCTGCGCGTGCGGAAAGAACGAAGATGCGCGCATGATCGAGCGGGATTGCGATCTCGCCCTTGACCTCGGCCGCGATGCCGGCAATGTCGTTCCGCCGCGCCTTTTCCCACTCGGCGAACCAGGCCGCAATGCGCTGAAAGCGCGGCCACCACAACGCGCGCGCCTCCGGACGCTCCATCAGCGGCGCAAAGTGGTTTTGTCCGATCTCTTTCAGCACGCGCGCGGGATCGTCGGGAAGTCTTTGCGCGAATTGCTTCGTGAACTCGCCGATTGCGTCATGGATGGCCGATCCCCGATCGGCGGCCGACAACGGCATATCGACGGGGTCGAGCGCGTCGAGCTTGAGGATATGCCGGGCGTAGATCGTATAGGGGTCGCGCAGCCAGTCCTCGATGGCGGTGACCGAGAGGCGTAGCGGCCGGCTCGCGCGCGGCGGCTTTGGCGCGGGCTGCGGAACCGGCCTGACCTCCTTGGGCCGGTCCAGCTCGTGCGCCCAGCGCAGATATTTTTCGCCCGCACCCTGCAGGGACTTCCAGCGCTCCTCGCCCACGACCGCCTCCAGGCGGTGCAGGAAGCGCGAGGCGACCGCGGGCGCGCCGCCGGCCTTGGCGGAATGAGAAAGGATCACATCGTCGCTGCCAAGGAGCTGCGCGAAGTCGTGTGCCGACAATCCGATGCGCCGCTCCGGAAGGTCGAGACCGAGCTCATGCCGCATCGGCCGGCTGAGCCAGGGATCCACGCGCGGCGCCGGCGGCCAGATGCCTTCGATCAAGCCGCCGACGATCATACGGTCGGCCTGCATCAATCGCGACTCCAGCGGGCCAAAGATATGCAGTCGCGCACCCGGCCTCTCGGGCCTGCGCACCGCGCGATCGGCAAACGCGGTCTGGAACAGTTCGGGATAGTCGGCGAGCGAGACCAGAAGCCCGCTCAGTTCCTGCGCGGCGAGCAGGTCGTCGAAGGCCGCGGCCAGCGCCAGTCCGTCCTGCCCTTCGAAGGCAACCGCCGTGCCGTTTTCGTCGCGCGACAGCGCAATCAGGATTTCGCGGTGCCGCGCCGCGAACTCGGCGAAGTCATGGGGCTTTGTCGATGACAGGCTCTCCAGCGGCGCAAGCGCCGCCCGCAGCGCCGCAATCAGAGCCTCGGCGCGGTCGAGCTGCTCTGCGTTCAGGCGCGCGCGCGGCTCGGCGTGGTGCAGCGACGAAGTTTCGCCGCGGTTCAATTTGTCGAGCTCGTTGCGGAAGCGCGCAAGCTCATGGGCAAGCCCGCCAGTTCCCGCCTGCGGCCGCGTTCCCCGCAACAGCGCGAGCTCGAGCGAAGAGATCGCGTCCTTGAAGGCGTCCTTCGCGCGGTTCAACCGGCACAGCGGATGTTTCAGCAGTGCTAGCAGCGTCGGCGGCTCCAGTCCCCTGGCGACGGCTTCCGCCGCAAGGCGGGCAAACACGCCGGCCGGCGTCTCGACCAGGGCATCGCCGCCGGAATCGTCGAAGTCGAGAGCCCAGCGCTCCAGCGCCGCCATCACGCGCCGGGCCAGCGCGCGGTCCGGCGTCACCAGCGCCGCCGATTTGTCGAGATGCCGCGCCTCGCGCATGGCGACCGCAATCGCAAGCGCCTCCATCTCCGGATTGGGCGCCTCAATGACCGCAAGACGATCGATGCTCGCGGCAATCTTTTCGGCAATCTCCGGCCGCGCCAGCCGCGCATGCCATTGCGCCGTCGCGCTCGATGGACGCATGGCCTCCGACAGCAGGATGTCGCGGCCGGAAGCTGCCGGCGGCAGAAGGATTTCGACGTCGTCGCGGGCAAGACCGAAACGCTGCAGCAGCGCATGCATCGCAAATTGGGGGTGGTTGGAGGCGGGATGCGCCAGGACCTTGCCCTGCGCGTCCTTCTCGCCACCGATCGTCTGCCATGCCTCGTTGTCGAGATCGGTGTCGAGCCCCGGCAGCACCACGGCGCCATGTTTGAGCCGCGCCACCGCGTGAAGAAATTTTGCCGTTGCCGGCATCGAGCCGGTCGAGCCGGCGGCGATGACGGGCCCCCCATGATGCTTCGAAAGCCGCGCGGCTTCGGCTTCAATCAGGAGGTCGCGCCGCGCCGCGGGCTCGATCCGGCCGATCTCGGCGAGATGATCGGGCCAGAGCTTTCGCGCGATGCGCAGGAAGTCGAGCGAATACTGCCAGTATTGATCGAGCTGATCCGGCACAAGGCCGTCGAGCGCGTCCCAGGACACGCCGCGCGTCGCCATGTCGTCCATCAGCCGCGCGAGATCGGAGGCAAGCGCGAGCGTCGAGGCGGGACCGCCGACAACGAGCGGCGCGAGCACGGGTCCCTTCGCCCAGGCTGCGACGAGCCGCGCGAGCGTCAGGCGACGATTGAGCTCGCCGAGTTTTGGCGGAATGTCGAGCGGCGCGCCGGCTGTGAACTGCTCGGCCTCCTCCGCAAAGAACAACTCGTCCTCGTCGATGTCGCCGAGGGCGGTAATGCGCGGCAACACCGCCGCATCCGCCTTCAGTTCATCGAGAAACACCTCGCGCGCCACGCGCACCGCGCGTCGCGTCGGCAAATAGAGAGTTGCGTCCGCAAGCTTCGCAGGATTTGTGCGGGCCTCAAATCCGTCAACCAGCCTGCCGTCGATCAGCGCGGCAATCACGCTGCGCAGGAACGGCACCGAGAGCGGAACGCTGAAAACGCGCATGGACCTGCCTGATTCGAGAAAACCAAGCGCCAATATAGGGGTTCTCAAGCTGTCATGCGCGGGCTTGACCCGCGCATCCATCGCAAAAAAATTTTTTGAAGAAGGATGGATCGCCGGGTCAAGCCCGGCAATGACGATCTCGCCCTACACCACGCTCTCCAGGAACGCCTCTTCCGCAGCGGCCACGGCATCGGGCGTTCCGACATGCATCCAGACGCCGTCGAGCCGCAAGCCAAACAGGCGTTCCTGCTCATTGGCGGCATCGAACATCCTTGTCAGCGAGAATTCGCCCTTCGGTGCATCGGCAAAAATCCTGGGCGACAGAATCGCCGCCCCCGCATAGACGAATGGCACGACCTGATGCTCGCGTCGTTTGCGCAAGGCGCCGTCCGGCAGCATGGCGTAGTCGCCGCGGCCGCTATAGCCGATGCTGCTCGCGGTCGGCGCCATCAACAGGAGAATATCCATGCGCGCGGGATCGAAGGCGTCCGCAAGCCGCGTCAGGTTGGACTGCACGCCATCGATCCACAGCGTGTCCGAATTGACGTGGAAGAACGGCGCCGTGCCGAGCTTCGGCAGCGCCTTGACCACGCCGCCACCGGTGCCGAGCACCTGGTTGCGCTCATCGGAGATGATGACGCGCGGGCTCGCGCGCGAGGCCGTGTGCGCGATGATCTGGTCGGGCAGATAGTGCACGTTGACCACGGCCTCGCTGACGCCTGCTGCGGCAAGCTTGTCCAGCACATGATCCAGCAACGGCCGGCCCGCGACGCTTACCAGGGGCTTTGGCAGATGGTCGGTGAGCGGCCGCATGCGCAGGCCGAGACCGGCGGCAAGGACCATGGCTTTGCTGGGTTTAACGGGCATTTGTCTCAAATCTCGGAGGTGTCTCGAAGCGGTGGTCTGGCCTTTGGCGAATCATATCACGCGGATTCGCCCGGCGCATGGATCGGAGGCCATAATCGGAGCCGATGACGGCTGTGCGACAAGGCGGCCACGGCCTGGGTCAGGCGTCCGTCGGCGCGCGTCGCGCCTGCTTCTTCTTGTCGCCCGGTTTCAGGAAGCTGACCCCGATCTGGTCGCCATTGACCCAGGACAATTCGCAGCGGCGATAGGCAAGGCCCGTCGAGGACAGCAGCAGGAAGAATTCCTTCAGGTGCAGCCCCTCGACCGATCCCACAACACTGATCTTCGCGCCGGTCTCGGACACGTCTTCCAGGATGCAATCGCGCCGCCAGGTGCCGTCGATCCCCATCATATGCGCAGGTATGCCGCGCTCGAAGGTCACGCGCTCGCCCTTGCTCCGCTCGCCGCTCCCCATGTTGTGCACTCCATGCTCTTTTGAGCGACCGATGCCAGGTTGTGGCTCGACCCGCCGCACACTAGGGGTGGTTGGACTAACAGTCCGTAAACTCGCCCGTGATCCTCATGGCGGGGGCGGGACGTGGGCGATGTACCACTCCTGCACCGGCGCAAGCTCCGGATGCGCCAGCGAACGGGAGAGATAGGTCCAGATGCGCGGGAGGTGTCTGAGATATTGCGGCTTGCCGTCGCGGCGGTTGAGCCGCGCGAATGTGCCGAGCAGCCGCGTGTTGCGCTGGGCCGACATGATGGCATAGAGCGCGGCGAAAGCCGCGGGATCGAAATTGGCGTCCGCCGCCCGCCGTGCCTTGATGTAGCGGGAGAACAGCATGAGCTCCAGCGTCTCCGGCACGTCGATCCGCGCGTCCTGCAACAGCGACACGAGGTCGTAGGCAGCCGGTCCCAGCACGGTGTCCTGGAAATCGATGATGCCGACGCGCGCGATACCGGCGCGGTCGCCAAGCCAGATCAGGTTCGGCGAATGAAAATCCCGCAACACCCAGGTTCTGGCAGCAGCAGCCGGCTTTTGCAAAAGCTCGCGCCACATTGCGATGAATTCGTTGCGTAACGCATCGGTGACCGGCGCGCCGCGATGGGGCAGGTACCATTCGAGCATCAGGGCGATCTCGACCAGCCAGGCGTCGATATTGAAAACCGGAATCAAGTAGTCGACATCCGGGGCCAGCTTCAGCGTCTCGGGCAGGCTTTGGCGATGCAGCTCCGCCAGCATATCGGTCGCGGCCTCATAACGGTCGGCGATCGGCGCGGGCGGATCGCCTGCGACAAAGGCTTCAGTGCCAAGGTCCTCGGTGACGAGGAAGCCGGCCTCGAGATCGGCGTGATGGATCGCGGGCGCGGAGAAGCCGTGGCTGCGCAGGCCGTTTGCGATCGCGACGAAAGGCTTGACGTCCTCGGCGAGATGGACGGCGGCACTATAGGATTTACCGCCATAGATCGCAGGTCCATCGGGCCGCTTCGGCATGTTCATCAGGATGAAGACGCCGTCGTCGCGGATCAGGCGGGCATAGGAGCGGATCGAGGCGTCGCCCGCCATGCGCCGACGCCGCGCATCGGCAAAGCCCGCCTCGGTCAGGAATGTCCGCAAATTCCGCAGGCGCGCGACGATGCCCGCGCTCTTGCCATGGCCGGTGATTTCGGCGGTTCGTGCGGCCGAGCCGAGCGCCGGCCGATGGCTGAGCGCAACGTCGATGCGATCGGCGGGCAGCGCGTTGCCGGCGCGCTCGGGCCATTCGATCAGAGCGACCGTGCCTTCGGGCAGCGGCGACAGCCCGATCTCGTCCAGCTCGGAGGCGTCGTTGACGCGGTAGAGGTCGGCGTGCAGCAGCGCAAACGAGGGCAGATCGTAGCTCTGCGCCAGCGTGAAGGTCGGGCTTGGGACCTCGAGCCCCTGATCGTCTGCGAGATAGCGGATCATGGCGCGGGCCGCAGCAGTCTTGCCGGCGCCGAGGTCGCCGGACAGCGTGATGACGTCGCCGGGCCCGATCAAGAGGGCAAGGTCGGCCATCAGGCGCGCGGTCGCAGCCTCGTTCACAAGCGCAATCGAGAATGTTGCGGGCGACGTCATTCCGCGGCGTTGCGCTGCGCGGCCTGGTCGATCGGAAAATCGCAGGTGACGGTGGTGCCCCGGCCGACGATGGAATCGACACGCACCTTGCCGCCGTGCAGTTCGACAAAGGAGCGCACCAGCGACAGCCCAAGGCCGGCGCCGCGGTGCCGCGATCCCTGCGAACGGCTCTCGAACCAGTCGAATACCTTGTCCTTGACGTCGGGCGGGATACCGGGTCCGGAGTCGGTCACGGTGAAAACCACGCTGCGATCGGTGCGGCGGGCGCTGACGACAACCACGGCATCCTGCGGCGAGAAGCCGACCGCATTGGCGAGCAGATTGTAGAGCACCTGCACCACGCGCCGCTCGTCGCCGATGAAGCTGCCGATATTCTGCGCGATGTCGATCTTGAGGCGGATCCGGTCGGTGGCGAGGCGGTCCTGGATGCCTTCGGCCGCGGCCGCGATCGCCTTGGCGATATCGACCGGACCGAGCTCGAGCCTCATCGCGCCGGCGTCGATGGTGGCGAGATCGAGAATGTTGTTGGTCAGCGCGAGCAGCGCGTTGGTCGACTTGGTGACATAGTCGAGATATTCGGCCTGCTTCGGCGTCAGCGGGCCCGTCGAAGGATCGGACAGGAAATGCGCGAAGCCGATGATGGTGGTGAGCGGCGCGCGCAATTCGTAGGACACGTGGTGGACGAAGTCGATCTTCATCTGATCGGCGGCCCTCAGCGCCTCGTTGCTCTCGCGCAGCGCCCGCTCGACATTCTCGGTGTCGGTGATGTCCTGAAAGGTCAGCATCGTGGCGCCGTCGGGCAGCGGGCGGCTCATGCAATCGAGCACGCTGCCGTCCTTGCGCTCGAGTTTGAGCGGCACGTCATTGCGGTTCTCGATGCCGGTGATGGCCTCGCGGATGGTGCGCCAGGCGAGCGAGTCGTCGAACAACGGCTTGCACCATGCCGCCACCGTGTCGATGTGCGGTTCTTCGTGCAGCGCCTCCGGCGACAGCTTCCACATCCTGGCAAAGGCGGGATTGAACAATTGCGCCTTCCCGTTCGAGCCGAACACCGCGACGCCCTCGGCGAGGCTGTCCAGCGTCTCGCGCTGGACGCGGATCAGGCGGTCGAAGCGGCGGGCAAGATCGAGGCTCTCGGTGACGTCGTCGAACAGATAGGTGACGCCGCCTTCGGGGTTCGGCGTGGTGACGACGCTGAGCGCCCGCCCGTCCGGCAGGTACCAGGTGTCCTTTGTCGGTTCGATCGCACGATAGGCCTCGTGCAGCTTGGCCTTCCAGCCGCGAAAATCCGCCTGCTCGGGGAGTTTTCGGGCGGCGCGCAGCCGATCGAGCACGCTCGAATCGTCGGGATTGCCGTCAAGGAAGGCGGGATCGAGGTCCCACAGCCTGCGGTAGGAATCGTTGTAGAAGGCCAATCTGCGCTGGCTGTCGAATACGGCAACGCCCGAGGAAAGCTGATCGAGCGTGCGGCGATGCGCTTCCGCCATCCGCACCAGCGCCGAGCTCAGCGCGTCGGCCTCGCTGGCGTCAACGGCAACACCGACGCTGCCGCCGCCGACATTGATCGCGCGGACATCATAGATCCGCCGCTCGCCGCGGGCGACTATCGGCAACCGCGCATTGAAGGCTGCCGTCGCGGTCAGCGCGCGCTCCATGGCGGTACGGTCGCCTGAATCGAGCAGCTCGAGATTGCGCTCGACGGCTTCCGCGGCACTGTTGGCCTCCGCCGTCCGGGCGTAGGCGGTATTGGCATAGACCAGGTTGCCTTTTGAGCCCTTGGCCCAGATCGGCCACGGGGCGGCGGCGGCAAAGCCGCGCAGCATCTCGGTCTCTTCCATCAGCGACTTCAGCCGGTGATTGGTTTCGGCAAGCTCCCGCCTGATCCCCGAAAGCTCGCGAATCCGGACAATGGCCTGACCGCCGATGGCGCGGCCGATCGCCTCGATGGCGCGGCTGTTCGTGGCGGTCAAATTGAGCAGGAATGCTTCGCCGGTCTCGCGCAGCGCGTCGACCGCTCGATCGAGCCGCCGCGCAGGTTCCGGCGGCAGCCAGGTTGCGAACGCCAGGATCCGTTGCGGTGAATCCAGCAGAAGCGAGGTGTCGCCGGAGATTTTCGGGCGATCGCCGCCGGCCTCCCAGGAGATCAGGACCTGCGGTTCGGCGAACAGCAGCGCCCGGTACGAATCGGCCTGCACCTGCAGGTCGGCGATGTCGGCGCGCAGCTTTGCCTCGGAGCGGGCGGCGCGAACGCGGTTGTGCATCAGAAGGATCGCCGCCAGCACGGAGAAGCCGAGCAGCGCAAGCGCCGTGGTCAGCACGGCGACTTCCTGGTGATTGAGATCGAGCAGGGTCGAGACGGCATGCGGCAGCCGCAGGTCGCCGGCTGCGGCCGGGCGGTCAATCCCCAGCACCAGCGCCGTGCACGACAGCAGCCTCCGACGCATCGCCACGATCACGCCCGACATGGTTCGCCCCAAAGACCGCACGTCATTGCACCCGGTCAATTTTCCCCACCGAGTGCGAATCAAAGGACAATATCGCCAAAGGGGACTCCGGGGGTAAGAGTCCAGACCGTGAACGGCAGAGTCGCTGGGGAAAAAAGCGGCACGAAGGCAACCGAGCGCATTTTTATGCGAGTTGCTGGGCGTCCGGCCAGGCCGGATCGGGCGCTCAGGCACCGGCCTTGAGCTCCGACTTCATTGCAGTGATGACGTCGCGCATCTGCCAAACATCGCCGGTGGTGCGTTTCACCAGAAGCGCGCCCTGCAGCGCACCGAAGATGAAACGACCAACCTTGTCTGCCGGAGCGGCCAGCCTGAATTCCCCGCGCGCCGCACCGCGTTTGAGGATCTCGGTCAGCCAGATCTGATGGGTGCGGAAAAAGCCGTCGACCCGGGACCGAAGCTCCGCCGGCAGCGCCAGGATTTCACCGGCCAACGCTCCGGCGAGGCAGACCCGGTCGGGCGTCTCCGCATAGGCCACATAGGGCTCGACGTAGACGTCGAGCATGGCCATCGACGATTGCGATTGATCCTCCGCGATTCCCGCAAGGGCTGCGCCAAAGCGCGCCACATAACGATCCATGACCGCGATGCCGAGATCGGTCTTCGACGGGAAATGATAGTGGATGCTGGCCTTGCGGATACCGAGACCGTCGGCGATGTCCTGGTAGCTGAACGCGCTGTAGCCGCGGGTCTGGATCAGGGTCTCGGCAAGGTCGAGAATCTGTTCGGCGGTGTCCGATTTCTGTTTTGGGTCCGTCGTCGTCATTCGTTCCCTGTCATGTCATCGGGCGCAAATGACCGCGCTTCACCCAATATGTCGCTCCACCATCCGATCCAAGCGCATGGCGGTGGCCGGCCGGATTCCTGATCCAGGTCCCCGGACCGTAGCTGCCGTTTCCGTCACGGAGATCTCCGGCCAATACGAGTATCTCTTCGCCCGCGGGGCAATCCGTCTCTGCCAAAACCGTGCCCGGCTCCAAGCGCTCCAGCGCGACATCCTCGCCAGCGGGATCGGCGTGCAGCGGCAATCGGCGAAGACCCGTTCGCGCCGTCGACTCCCACGCAGCCTTTGAGGTGTCGATCACAATGCGGTCCCTCTCCGCCGGTGACATCTGCCTGAGCTTTACAAAGATCGTGCAGCCCGGCGCGGTGCGCGGCGTGTGACGGCTGAGCGGAGGGTTGCGGACATAGGTTCCGGCCGGATAGTCGCCATGCTCGTCGGAAAAGATGCCGTCCAGCACCAGAAATTCTTCACCAAGCGCATGCTCATGCGCGGGGAAAGAGCTTGCGGCCGCATAGCGGACCAACGAGGTGGCGCGCGCAACCTCGCCGCCGATGCGGTCGAGCATGCGGCGTTCGACGCCGGCTTGAGGTGAGGCAATCCACGGCATCTGGCCGGTTGCGATGACGACTCGCTCGGAGAAATCGGCATTGATGTGATCGGTCGACATGGGGCCTGCCACAGGGAAAAGAAGCTAAATTGATTGTCTACCTATCGGTAGGTAGAGTCAAGTGGCCCGTGTTGGGGCGATGCCCGGGCTGCTACAGATTCGCACAGGAAAGGAACGGATTAGCGCCCGGTCGAACCGAATCCGCCGCTGCCGCGCGCGGTCGATGCGAGCGTCGTGACCGGCGCGAGTTCGGCGCGCGCGACGGCTGCGATCACCATCTGCGCGATGCGCTCGCCGCGGCGAACCGCAAATGGCTCATGACCATGGTTTATGAGGATCACGCTGATCTCGCCGCGATAATCCGCATCCACCGTGCCCGGCGCGT
>DATIYL010000041.1:0-16186 GCA_035517635.1 Allostellaceae bacterium
AAACACCTCGCCGAGCGAGATCGTCGGGAATTCGAGCGGCAACGCGCCGGCGGCGAGCACGCCGCGCGTCACCGCCTCGACGAGTTCCGGCACCAGGCGGTGGCAATTGTTGAAACCGCTGGCGGTATTGGCGATGCCGATCACCGGCTTTGCCAGCATGGCCTGGGAATAGCCCATCGATTTGGCGAAGGAGCGGCGGAGATAGAGTGCGAAATCGCGGTCGCCGTAATTGGTGAGACCGCGGGCAAGCCCGACCGGATCGCTCATGAAACGCCCCCGCCTGATGGCGATGAGCCTGAGCCTAGCGCGCCGGTTCCGCTTGGGGCAAATGCACCTTCGTTGATGCTATGCCATGATCTACCCCTCTCCGCCCCTCTGGGGCGGAGAGGTTGGGTGAGGTGGGGTCTATGCCCGTGAAAACGAGGACAGAGATCGCGCGGCGCTTGCGCAAAGACGCAACCGACGTCGAGAAAATACTTTGGCGAGCTTTGCGCGAGCGGATCGGGATCTGGAAGTTTCGCCGACAGCACCCGATCGGACACCGTATTGCCGACTTCGCTTGTCCCTCGCGTAAGCTGGTAATCGAACTTGATGGCAGTCAGCACGCCGAGCGAACGGACGCTGACGATCGGCGCGCCGCCGAGATTGCGCGCTATGGCTACCGCATCATTCGGTTTTGGAACAGCGACGTGCTGGAGAACCTCGAGGGAGTACTGGAAACCATCCGCCATGCCCTCGAGGCGCCCCCACCTCTCCCGGCCTCTCCGCCCCGAGGGGCGGAGAGGGGTAGATCTTTGATCAGGGATTGATGATCGGGTAGGCAAGGGAAGGCGGTCATCAGCGATGATTTCCCGCTACCCCTCGACCGGCGCGAGCAGGCCCTTCTCTTGGAGCGCGTCGGCGGCGGCGCGGATGGCGGCGAAGGGCATGCCGGCCCGCTCCGCGGTGTCGAGCAGCGAGTGCTTGCCATCGGCGAGACTCAGCACCCAGAGCAGCGCCATCCCGTCGAAGCCGCCCGCTTCCTTCTGCCCGCCGATCGGCCGATAGAGACCGCGCTTGCCGAGCTGCGGCTCGCCCTTGGGGCTGAGATTGAGATAGGTGCCGTCGCCTTCGATCACCGCGACGATGCGTTCGAGCGTGTCGAGCGAGTGGCCGAGCGCATCGGCGCGGATGAAGTCGAGATTGTCGGCCGAGGTGTGGTATTCGGGGAACGTGCCGTTGGGTGAGCGCATCAGGCAGCCGACCGGCATGTCGAAGCCGGGCGAGCAATATTGCCGCTCGTCATAGCCATAAGGGGTGAAAGGCAGCAGGCGGTGGGGCGCGCCGCTTTGGCGCAGCACGTGAGCTGCGATGCGGTCGATTGCGGCATCGCCGCGCCGGCTCTGCTTGTAAGTCATGGGCGCGCCGTCGCCCAGGCAGCTCAGGACCAGCCCATGCGTCACCAGGCCCACCCGCGCCTCGTTGGCGGCGAGCCAGGCGAGCGAGCCGATGGTGCCGGGGATGAAGAGGAAGCGATAGGTGAAGCGCCGCTTGGCCGCCATCAGCCGGCGCGCCAGCGCCACCGCCACGGCGATGCCGGAGAGATTGTCGTTGGCGAGCGAGGGATGGCAGACATGGCAGGAGAGCAGCACCTCCTCCTGGCGTTCGCCCGGCAGCACGAGCTCGCCATAGCTGAGATGCCCCGGCGCCAGGCTAGTGTCGATGACGACGCGATAAGCATCGTCGGTCAATTGCTCGGCCTGACGCTGACTGACGCAGAAGCCCCAGGCCTCGCTGTAATAGGCGGTGCGGTAGGGGATCCAGTCCGGCGTCTCCGGCAAAGTGTGGAGGTGGCGCAGCAGCTCGGCGCGTTCGACCACACGGTCGACGGGCGTGCTGTATTGCAGCAGGTGCAGGTTCGACTGGGCGAAATCGACGATTCGCCTTCCGTCGAGCGTCGCGATATAGGCGCCGCGCACGTTCCACTCGCGCGGCACCGTCCAATCGAAGACCGGCGTTCCGGTCGGGACTTCATGCAGCGCGAGCGATGGCAGCTCGCCGGCGATGAGGCGCAGGCTTTGCCTCAGCCCGTCGCCGGTGATGCTGCGGCAAATGGGATAGAGCTGCTCGATCAGGCTGATCATGGCGGCGGCGGGATCATTGCCCGCCCCGCCCCGTGCCGGGGCGCCGTCCATAGGCCTTGAACCTCCGCGCGACCGGAGGATGAACGGCGTTCGCGGCGGCCGGTTCCCGCCGCGCTTGGGAGCGGCGCCCTGGCGGAGTATAATCGCAAAAAACTAAAGCAGCCCAAGGGGCTGCCGAACAGGGCGAGGTTGCCATGAAAACGCTCTTGGCCGTCGTCAGCGACGGCACGGCGACGGCGCTGCTCGAGACCACGCTGCTGGTGGCCAAGCGCTTTGGAAGCCGCATCATCGGCCTCAACGCGCTGACCAGCGAATATGCCGTGGTCTTCGGCGGTGAGATGGGGTTTTCCATCTCCTCGGAGGTCGATCGCACCTTGGAGCGCGAAGGCCTCGATCGGCGCGAGCAGGCCCGGGCGCTTTTTAGTTCCTTCATGCGCCAGCATGGCGTGCCGCTCGGCGCCGCCATTGCCGGCAACGCGCCGGGCGCCGAATGGCGCGAGGAAGCCGGACGGCAGAACGCGGTGGTCGGCACGCTTGGCCGGGTCTTCGATCTCATCATCTTGGAGCGCCCGGCGAAGCTCGCCTCGCTCGCCGAAGCAACCCTCGAGGACGCTCTCTTCGAAAGCGGCCGTCCCGTGCTGATGACGCCGCCGACGCCGCTCGGCTCGGTTGGCGACCGCGTCCTCGTCGCCTGGAACGGCAGCACTGAAACGGCGCGCACCGTCGCTTTTGCTATGCCCTTCCTGGAGCGCGCGCAGAGCGTGCAGGTGGTGACGGTCGAGGGCGGCATGACGCCCGGTCCCTCGGGCGACGAGTTGGCGCAGAGCCTGCAGCGGCACGGCATCCCGGCCATCGCCCGGCACGTGACGGCACGCGACCGCATTCCCGGCGAGGTTTTCCTCGACGAGGCCAAGGCGATCGGCGCCGATCTCCTGGTGAAAGGCGCCTATACGCAGAGCCGCCTCAGGCAGATGATCTTCGGCGGCGCCACCCGCCATATCATCATGGAAGCCACCATGCCGGTGATTCTCGCCCATTAACCAAGATCGGCAACTGCATTGCCGCGGGGCCGCCCAAGCCGCTAGGGTTGCAGCCTCAACCCCTGCGGGTGTAGGCGATGGCAGTAATCGAGGCGGGCTGGCCCTGGCTCAAATCCTATCCGCCGGGCATCGACTGGTACGCCCGATTTCCCGAAGAGCCGCTTTACCAGCTGCTGGAGGAGAGCGCCCGGCGCTTCGCCGACCGGCCCTGCCTCGATTTCATGGGCAAGCGCTATCTCTATGCCGAGATCGGCGCCTTGGCGCGCCGTGCCGCCAAGGGTTTTGCCGCGCTCGGCGTCACCCGGGGCACGCGGGTGGCGCTGATGCTGCCCAACACGCCTTATTACGTCGTGGCCTATTACGGCATTCTCGCGGCCGGCGGCACGGTGGTGAACCTCAACCCGCTCTACGCCCCGCCGGAGGTTCGGCATCTCATCGAGGATTCCGGCGCCGAGATCGCGCTGACGCTCGATCTCAAGGCGCACCATGCGCTGCTGGCGCCGCTGCTCGGCAGCACCAGCCTCAAGAAGATCGTGCTCTGCCCGATGGCCGACATCCTGCCGGCCGCGAAGGGCGTGCTCTACCGCCTGTTGAAGCGCGGCGATATCGCGGCCGCGCCCGCCGATGGCGCGCATCTCACCTTCGCCGCGCTTATTCGCAATGATGGCGTCTTCACGCCGGTGGCGGTGACGCCGACGCAAGACATCGCTGTGCTGCAATATACCGGCGGCACCACCGGCGTGCCCAAGGGCGCGATGCTGACGCATCAGAATCTCGTGGCCAATGCGCGGCAGTGCCTGGCCTGGTTCCCCGACGTGGAGCCGGGCCAGGAGCGCGTGCTGGCGGTGCTGCCCTTCTTCCATGTCTTCGCCATGACCGTGGCGATGAACTGGAGCATCGCCTGCGGCGCCGAGATCACCCTCTTGCCGCGCTTCGAGATCGCAAGCTTGCTCGCCGCCATCCGCCGCAAGCGGCCGACCACCATGCCCGGCGTGCCGACGCTCTTCACCGCCATCTATGCCAATCCCGCCTCCGGCAAGATCGATCTCACCTCGATCAAATCCTGCATCTCCGGCGGCGCGCCGCTGCCGCTCGAGGTCAAGAACAAATTCGAAGCGATGACCGGCTGCACCTTGGTGGAAGGTTATGGCCTGTCGGAATCCTCGCCGGTCGCCGCCTGCAACCCGCTCAAAGGCGTCAACAAGCCGGGCTCCGTCGGCATGCCGGTGCCCGGCACGATCATCGAGATCCTCTCGCTCGACGACCCCTTGAAACTGGCGCCGCAGGGCGAACGCGGCGAGGTGGCGATTCGCGGTCCGCAGGTGATGGCGGGATATTGGAAGAAGCCTGAAGCCACCGCCGCGGTGCTGAGCGAGGGCAGGCTGCGCACCGGCGATGTCGGCTATCTCGACAAGGACGGCTATCTCTTCCTCGTCGACCGCCTCAAGGACATCATCATCGCCGGCGGCTACAAGATCTATCCGCGCAATGTCGAGGAGGCGATCTATCAGCATCCCAAGGTCGCGGAATGCATCGTCATCAGCGTCGATGATCCCTATCGCGGCCAGACGGTGAAGGCCTATGTCGCGCCGGCTGCCGGCGCCACCCTCGACGCGAAGGAGCTTCAGGCCTTCCTCAAGAACAAGCTCTCGCCGATCGAGATGCCGAAGCTCTTCGAGTTCCGCACGAGCCTGCCCAAGACGCTGATCGGCAAGCCCTCGAAGAAAGCGCTTCTCGAAGAAGAAGCCGCGCGCGCCCGCGCGGCGAAGGCGGGCGGGTAGGTTCTCGCAAGATCATCGAACCCCACCTCACCCCAACCCTCTCCGCCCCAATGGGGCGGAGAGGGGGGACCCGCGCAGCGGGGGGTGAGGTGGGGCGATCGTCGAGTTGAGACCATTCTAGGCAAGCAAAGACCTCCCACACCGCGCTTCGGCCCAGGCGAGATACTCGGCCGAGCGATCCAGCACCTCGGCACGATCGAGCCCGAACTCCTCGAGGCTGTAGCGGTGCTGATAAGCTGGCGCCGCCGCGGCTTTCTCGAGATAGGCCTGCATCGCGCGCTCGGCCCCGGCGTCACAGGGATAGCCCAACTGCCCGAGCACCCGGCGCACCGTGCCGATGGGATCGGCGACGAGCTCGGCGAAATGCACGTCGACGACCGGCGCTTCCGGTAGCGCCCGATCGAGCGCCATCGCCCGCGCCATGCCGTCGAGGAAGAGATCGAGAATCCCGGTGCCGATCGCGCGCGGGTCGACCCGCGTCGAGAAGATCGAGCGGTAGGCCCGGGCGAGGCTGCAGAGCGAGGGGATCGCCGCCGTGGGATCGCGATGCAGCCGCACCATCCGCGCATCCGGGAAGACATCGTAGAGCACGGGCAGGAAATGCAGATGCGAGAACGCTTTGCTCACCCAAAAGCCGCGCTTCGCCAGCAGGAGGTGCTGAACCTGAAGACGATAGTGTGCGTAGAGCGTGCGCAGCTGATCGACGGAGAGCGATTTGAGCCAAGCCCAATAGTCCGGCACGTCGTAAAACACGGCCCAGAGCGGGCCGTGCCGCATCATCCAGTGGCATTCATCGGGGGCCTCGGGGTCCATCGGATGGATCGACAGCACCTGCGGCGCTGCTGCCGTGAGCAGGGCAAGGCGCTGCCGGGCGATCGCGATGCGCGGCGCGGCGGAAGCGCCCTCCATGAGGGGCGGCGAGGGCGTGAGGATCTCCCATAGCCGAGGAGCGCGCGCCTGCGGCGCGAGCGCAAGAAGATTGTGCAGCAGCGTGCTGCCGGTGCGGCCGAGACCGGCGATGAAAACCGGCCGCTCGATGGGCACAGCGGCGATCTCGGGATGGAGATCGAGATCGCGGACGAAGCTCAGATAAGAGGCTATCCAGGCGTAGACGTCACGGCGCGCGACGCGCAGCGCTGCGGCATCGCCTTCGGCGCGGCGCCCCATCGCTTGCGCAAGCCGGTTGATGCCCTCGACATGGAGGTCGTCCGCACCGGGCCGCTGATCACTCTTTAAACTCTCCTGCGCGAGCCGCCAGAGCCGGCCGACATCGACCGCGCTCGCCTGCTCGCGCATGTCGTCAGGGACGCATCCCGCCTAGGTCGCGCGCCGCTTTCTGACCGGAGCAGCCTTGCGCGGCTTCGGCGGCAGACCATAGAACTCGACCGTTATCTGCTCGCCGCGCTGGCCCACCGCGATCTTCCAGCCGCCCCGGCCGCCGCCCCGCAGCGCCCATTTGATCGGGATCGGCTTGTGCGCGCCGCCATCGTCCTTGGCGGTCAGGCTGTGCTCGATCACCTCGCGCAGCACCGCCCGCGCCAGCCCCGGCAGATGCGCACGGACTTCGGCACGCCAAAGCCGTATGTCTTCCGCCTTGATCCCTGGCACATGTTCGACATGGTCACCGACGCGGAAGCGCCGTTTCAGGTTCCGATGCGCCGCGGCAAGCTTGTGGATTTGCCGGGACCCGTATATCCGATTGAAATCCTCGACCCGCGGGTGCTCCCCGGGCTTCTTTTTCATAGCCATTGCAGAACTCCCCCTCGAGCTCGTGGCAGGGTGTGAGCGAGCGCACAATTGCGGTTGCCAAAGAGGCGATATAATGCATGGCTTTGGGAGGCAGCGAAAGGAGTAAGAGTCCCCGAGTCGCTCGGCTAGGGGGCGCGGAGGCCATGAAGTGCTACAGCTGCGGATCGTCGAATCCTGACGACGCCCGCTTTTGCGGACGCTGCGGCACCAGGATCGTCGCGATCTGTGCGGCATGCAGCATCGAGAACGCCGGCAATAGCTCATTTTGCCGGCGCTGCGGTGCGGCGTTGGACACCGACGCTCCCGCGCATGTCGTGCGGATGACGCGCGATACGTTGGAGCCGGTGCTGCGCTCGCGCAGCATGCTGCAGGGCGAGCGCAAGGAGATCACCGTCCTTTTCGCCGACATCACCGGCTCGACCGAGATCGTCGCCGGCGTCGATCCCGAGCAGGCGATGGCCCGGCTCGACGGCGCCATGCGCGCGATGACCGGTGCGGTTCGCCGCTATGGCGGCTTCGACCGGCCTCAGGGCGACGGCATCATGGCGCTGTTCGGGGCGCCGCTCGCCGATCAGGATCACGCGGCCCGTGGCTGTCTCGCCGCGCTCGCCATGCGAAGCGCGGTCGCCGAATTTGACAACCGCCTGCTGATCAGGGTCGGGATCCATTCCGGCCCGGTGGTGGTTCGGTCCATCCGTACCGGCGCCGCCACCGATTTCGACGCGATTGGCGAGACGGTTCACGTTGCGGCCCGCATGGAGCAGGCCGCCGAACCCGGTACGATCCGCATCACTGCCAGCGCTTATTCGCTGGCCAAAGAGTTTGTTCGCGTCCGCTCTCTCGGAGGACTGCCGGTCAAAGGCATAGGGACAAGCGTTGAGCAATACGAGCTCACCGAGCGAACCTCGCTGCACACGCTTTGGGACGCGCGAGCGTCGTCGCGCCTGACGCCTTTGGTGAATCGTGCACCCGAATTCGCGCTGCTGCGACAAGCGGCGGCCAGCACCCTCGCGGGCTCCGGGCGCATGGTCTTGGTGTCGGGCGCTGCGGGCTCCGGCAAATCGCGTCTGGTCCACGAGTTCCTGCGCGAGTTCAGGACCGACGCATGGATCGTGCTGCGTAGCGGCGCGATGCCGTTCTCGCTTAACGCGCCCTATGCGATGGCGGCGCTGCTGCTGAGCAGCTGGCTCGGATTGGACGAGCATGATGCGGTTCCGGCCGTCCAGCTCCGGCACGCTTTCGAAGCCGGAAGCAGCCGGTGGGCCTACCCGGCGCTCTCCACGATCCTCGGCCTTGCCGTCGATGACGCCGAATGGCAGGCCCTCGATTCGGACACCCGTCGTCGTCACACCTTTGGTGCTCTTGCCGACTGGATTACGTCGCTCTGCCGAAATCGCGCGCTCCTTCTGGTATTCGAGGATCTGCAATGGGCGGACAGCGAGTCGGCGGCGATGGTCACGATGCTGGCGCAGCGTGCCGAGACACTCCGGTTGCTCATCATCGCGACGCAGCGCACCGGAGAGGCGGGCGGATTTGTGGGCGATGTGAACGCGATGGCGGTACGCGTCGATCCGCTTTCGCCGGAAGCGGGGCAGCAGATGCTCGCGCACCTGCTCGGTGCCGATCCAGAGCTCGCGCCGCTGCGGCAATACCTCGTCGAGAAAACCGGCGGCGTGCCCTTCTTCCTCGAGGAAACCACCAGGGCGCTGGCTGAGACCGGCGCGCTCGACGATACGCTCGACGGTTATCGTCAGCGCGTGAGGATCGACGACATCCGCGTGCCGTCGAACGTTCGGCTGGTTCTGGCTGCGCGCATCGATCGCCTCCCGCCGCCGGAAAAGGAGCTGCTGCACATCGCTTCCGTGATCGGCCCCGAAGTGCCGAGAGACATCCTGCAATCGGTTTCCGATCTTGCCGAGGCCGAAGTCGAGATACGTCTCTCTGGTCTCGAGCGCGCGGGCTTTTTGCGCGGTGCGCCGGCAGGACTCTTCTTCGAGCACATGCTGACGCGGGATGTGGCCTACGAGACGCTGTTGCTGTCGCGACGCAAGGCGCTCCACCGGAGCGTCTTCGAAGCGATGGAGCGGCAGGGCGGCCAGCCGGCGCATCTCCTAGCGCATCACGCTTTCCAGGGCGAACTCTGGCCAAAGGCACTACAATATCTCCTGCAGGCCGCTAACCGGGCGCTCGAGCTCTCCGCTTATTCCGGAGCAATCGGCCTGCTCGAACAGGCGCTCGAGACGTTGAACCATTTGCCGCGCAGCCCAGAGCTCATCGCCCGTGGGATCGACGTGCGCCTCGCCATGCGCGCGGCGCTCGCGGCTCCCACGGGCGACTTTGCGCGCATCAAGAAGCTCGTCGGTGAAGCGAAGGCGATGGCTGTTGAAATAGCGGACGATCGGCGGCTCAGTGTCATTGCGATTTCAGAGGCGGTAGTCAGCAATCAGTTGGGTGACGGCGAGGGCGCGATCGCCGCAGGCCGGCTTGCGCAGAGCATGGCCGAGAAGCTGAACGATCGCGGGCTCGCCATCTCCGCCCGCATCTTCATCGGTCAGGCCCATCTCTGGCGGGGCGAGTTGGCGCAAGCACGCTCCGCGCTGGCCACCGGCATCGACTGGCGTCGCAGCGAATTCCGCCACATGCGCCTCGGCACGACCGGCACGAGTTCCATCTTGTCGCTTCATGTCCTCGCCTCTGCCAACGCGTTCGCCGGCGCTTTCGAGGTCGCTGAAGAATTGGCCCGCGACGCCGTCGCAATCGCGGCGGAAGGCGGTCGTGCCTATGACGTGGTGCATGCCGCCTGGTGCCGCGGCTGGGTCCTTTCCTATCGCGGCGTCATGGCCGAGAGCCAGACGGTTCTCGAGGAAGCTTTGCGCCTCTGCGAGACGATGCAGGTCCGCTATTTCCTCCCGGCCATCGCTGCAGTGCTGGGCACGGTTCATGCCGAATGCGGTCGCGGCACCCAAGGTGCGGCGCTGCTGTCTCGTGCGCTCGCGACCAATCGAGCCAACGCGCTTCCTTACGGCGAGGCATGGTCCTCCGCCTTGCTTGCTTTCGCGCGGCTTTGCGAGGGGGATACGGAGGGGGCCGCCTCGCTCGCGGCACAAGCGCTGGAACTTGCGGCGCGCCATGGCTACGGCACCGTCGAAGTTACCGCGGAGCGCGTGCTAGCCGGCGCCGTGGGGCGGCTAGCGCGTCCCGTCGAGGCCCACCAGCATTTCGAGCGTGCCATCGCCCGCGCCGAGGCGCTGGGGCTGCGGCCGGAGCTGGCGCATTGCCGGTTGGAGCGCGGGCTGCTGCTCCGGGACCTTGACCGGCCGGAGGAGGCTCGCGCGGAGCTTGATCTGGCCGCCCGGCTCTATACCGAAATGGACATGGGCTTCTGGCGGGCGAAGGCGGTATCCGCCCTGGACGAGGCCGGCAGCCCGGTGCGACAATAGCGTCGGTTGGGAACCGCGGCTGGAGGCCGCATTGCCGAACGCCCTCGATACCGCGCGGGACGATGCCGGGCGCATGCTCCGGCGTTGCGCGCTGTTTGCTGGGCTCGACGACGAGGCGCTGCGCTCGCTCGCGACCCATGCCCAGCGCCGCCGCTTCGCCGCCGGCGAGGTGATCTTCCGCATCGGTGCGCCGGGGCAAAGCATGATGACCGTGGTCACCGGCACCGTGCGGATCAGCGCGCCCTCGCCGGACGGCAAGGAGATCGTGCTCGCCGAGGTCGGCATCGGCGAGGTGATCGGCGAGATGGCCCTGCTCGACGGCAAGGAGCGCAGCGCCGATGCCGTGGCGCTGACCAATTGCGACCTCCTGGTGCTGGAGCGCCGCGACATGCTGGTTTATCTCGAGCGCCACCCCAGCATCGGCATCAAGCTCTTGGAAGTATTGTGCGAACGGCTCCGCCGCACCGATCAGCAGATCCACGAGATCGCCTTCCTCGGCCTGCCGACGCGGCTCGCCAAGGCGCTGCTGCGGCTCGGCGGCAGCAATCCTCAGGCGAAGCTGGCGCTGTCCCAACGCGAGCTCGGCAGCATGATTGGCGGCACCCGCGAGAGCGTCAATCGGTGCCTGCGCGAATGGCATCGCCGCGGCTTCATCGAGCTGCACGAAGGCTGGATCATCATCCGCGACCGCCCCGAGCTCGAGCAGCTCGGCAACGCCACCATCCGGGAGGTGTGAGGCCTAGCCCGGCATTTTTCGCTGGACAATGGCCTGCCCATCCCTTACGTTAACGTCATGCATGTGACGTTAACGTCATGACCGTGTCCACCGCATCGATTTCCGCCGCGCCCGGCGCCGAGCGGCTTTACGCCATCGGCGATCTCTCGGCAGAGTTCGGCATCTCGCCGCGCGCCATCCGCTTTTACGAGGATCAGGGGCTGCTGCGGCCGCAGCGCATCGGCGGCAACCGCATCTATGGCGCCGGCGACCGCGCCCGGCTGCAGCTCATCCTGCGCGGCAAGCGCCTCGGCTTCGCGCTTGCCGACATCAAGGAGCTGCTCGACCTCTATGATGTCGACGCCGATCATCTGGAGCAGCTCCGCGCCACCCTGCTCAAAGGCCGCGCCCGCATCGCCGAGCTCGAGCGCCAGCAGCAGGAGATCGCGCTCACCGTCAAGGAGTTGCGCGAGATCGGCGCCGAGATCGAAGACAGCATTCGTCGCAAAGAGGCCGCGGCACGCACCGCCGGCCGGAAAGGACCGCCATGAAGAATGTCGTGATCGCGGGCTATGCCCGCTCGCCCTTTCATTTCGCCAAGAAGGGCGCGCTCGCCCGCGTGCGGCCCGATGATCTGGCGGCGCAAGTGATCGCCGCGCTCGTCGAGCGCAGCAAAATCGACCCCAAGGACATCGAGGACGTCATCGTCGGCTGCGCCATCCCCGAGGGCGAGCAGGGGCTCAATATCGGCCGCATCGTCGGCTTCCTGGCGCATCTGCCGCTGAGCGTCGCGGGCGCCACCGTCAACCGCTTCTGCGGCTCCTCGATGCAGGCGATCCACATCGCCGCCGGCTCGATCCAGCTCGGCGCCGGCGAGGCCTTCATCTGCGCCGGCGTCGAATCGATGACCCGCGTGCCGATGACCGGCTTCAACCCGCTGCTCAATCCCGGCCTCGCCAAGGACTATCCCGAGGCTTACATCTCGATGGGCCAGACCGCCGAGAATGTCGCGCGGAAATATCAGGTGACGCGCACCGATCAGCAGGAGCTTGCGGTCAAGAGCCACAAGAAGGCGGCATCCGCTCAGGCCGCCGGCAAGTTCAAGGACGAGATCGTGCCGATCAAGGCGAAGGACGGCACGGTCGATCAGGATGGCTGCATCCGCCCGGACACGACGCAGGAGGCGCTCTCGGCGCTGCAGCCCGCGTTCGATGCGCAGGGCTCGGTGACGGCGGCGACCTCGTCGCCCCTGACCGACGGCGCCGCGGCGGTGCTGGTCGCGACCGAGGACTATGCCAAGCGCAACAATCTGCCGGTGCTGGCGCGGCTCAAGAGCATCGCCGTTGCCGGCTGCGCGCCGGAGATCATGGGCATCGGTCCCGTGCCGGCGGCGCAAAAGGCGCTGAAGCGCGCCGGGCTCGCCATCAAGGACATCGACATCGTCGAGATCAACGAGGCTTTCGCCTCGCAGGCGATCGCCTGCATGCGCGAGCTCGCCATCGACGAGGCGAAGGCCAATCTCGACGGCGGCGCCATCGCCTTGGGCCATCCGCTCGGCGCCACCGGCGCGCGCATCACCGGCAAGGCGGCGTCGCTGCTGGCGCGCGAGGGCAAGCGCTACGCGCTGGCGACGCAATGTATCGGCGGCGGTCAGGGCATCGCCACCATTCTCGAGCGCGGCTGAGCGGAGGCGCATCATGGCGATCGGCAAAGTCGCGGTCATCGGCTCGGGTGTGATGGGCGGCGGCATCGCCGCGCATGTCGCCAATGCCGGGCTGCCGGTGCTGCTTCTCGATATCGTTCCGCCCGGTGCCAAGAGTCGCAACATCGTCGCCGAGCAGGCGATCGAGCGGTTGCTCAAGACCGATCCCGCGCCGCTGATGCATCGCGACGCCGCGCGGCTGATCACGCCCGGCAATCTCGAGGACGACCTCGCCAAGCTCGCCGATTGCGACTGGATCGTCGAAGCGGTGCTGGAAAAGCTCGAGGTGAAGCACGCGACCTACGCCAAGATCGAGGCGGCGCGCAAGCCCGGCTCGATCGTCTCCTCCAACACCTCGACCATCCCGCTGCGCGATCTCGTCGCCGGCATGCCCGAGAGCTTTCAGCGCGACTTCCTTATCACGCATTTCTTCAATCCGCCGCGCTATATGCGCCTGCTCGAGATCGTCGCCGGGCCGAAGACGCGCGCCGAGGCCGTGCGCGAGCTCGACGCCTTCTGCGATCTGCGCCTCGGCAAGGGCGTGATCCACGCCAAGGACACGCCCGGCTTCATCGCCAACCGCATCGGTGGCATGTGGATCCAGTCGGCGCTGCAGGCGGCTTTCGATCTCGGCCTCACCGTCGAAGAGGCGGATGCGATCATGGGCCGGCCTTTCGGCATGCCGCGGACCGGCGTCTTCGGCCTGCTCGATCTCGTCGGCATCGATCTGACGCCGCAAGTGGCTGCGAGCATGCAGCGCAGCCTGCCGAAGGATGATCCCTATATCCGCCTCTACAAGGATCGGCCGCTCATCGCCAAGATGATCGCCGACGGCTATACCGGCCGCAAAGGCAAGGGCGGCTTCTACCGCCTGACCAGGACCGCGACCGGCCGCGTGCGCGAAGCGATCGACCTTGCCACCGGCCAATATCGTCCCGTTACCGAACCGACGCTCGCCAGCATCGCCGAGCGCAAGCCCGAGGCGCTGCTGCGCCATGCCGATCGCGGCGGCCAATATGCGCGCCGCGTTCTCGCCGTGACGCTCGCCTATGCGGCGGCGCTGGTGCCGGAAATCGCCGACACCATCGTCGCCGTCGACGAGGCGATGCGCTGGGGCTACACCTGGAAATACGGGCCTTTCGAGCTCATCGACCGCATCGGCGTCGACAATGTGCTCGCGCTGCTCGCGGCCGAGAAGATCGCCGTGCCGCCGCTGCTGAAGCAGGCGGCAGGCAAGTCCTTCTACCGCACCGCCGACGGCACGCTGCAATATCTCGCGCTCGGCGGCAGCTACGCGCCGGTCGAGCGCCGTCCGGGCGTGCTGCTGCTCGAGGATGTGAAGCGGCGCGCAAAGCCGGTCGCACGCAACGGCTCGGCCAGCCTCTGGGATGTCGGCGACGGCGTCCTCTGCCTCGAGTTCCACAGCAAGATGAACGCCCTCGACAATGACAGCATGGCCATGCTGGCGAAGGGCCTCGACACCGTGAAGAAGAGCGACGGCGCCTTCAAGGCGATGGTGGTCTACAACGAGGCCGACAATTTCTCCGTCGGCGCCAATGTCGGCCTCGCGCTTTTCGCCGTCAACGTCGCGCTCTGGCCCTTCGTCGAGGCCGGCATGGCGGAAGGGCAGAACACCTACAAAGCGGTGAAATACGCGCCTTTCCCGGTGGTCGCGGCGCCGGCGGGCATGGCGCTCGGCGGCGGCTGTGAGATCCTGCTGCATTCCGCCGCGGTGCAGGCGCATGCCGAGAGCTATATCGGCCTGGTCGAAACCGGCGTCGGCGTCGTGCCGGGCTGGGGCGGCTGCAAGGAGATGGTGACGCGCCATGTCACCAACCCGAAGCGTCCCGGCGGCCCGATGCCGCCGCTGATGCAGGCCTTCGAGACCATCGCCCTCGCCAAGGTCTCGCACTCGGCCGCGGAAGCGCGCGACACGCTGATGCTGCGCGCAAGCGACGGCATCACCATGAACCGCGACCGTCTTCTCGCCGACGCCAAGGCCAAGGCACTCGAGCTCGCGCGCAATTATCAGCCGCCCAAGCCGGTGCCGCTCAACCTGCCGGGCCCGACCGGTGCCGCGGCGCTGAAGCTCGGCGTCAACGATCTCGTGCGCCAGGGCAAGGCCACGGCTTACGACGCGGTGGTGGCGGAGAAGCTCGCGGAGGTGCTGAGCGGCGGCGACGCCGACATCACCGAGGAGACCAGCGAGGATCAGCTGCTGGCGCTCGAGCGCCGCGCCTTCCTCGCGCTGCTGCACGAGCCGAAAACGCTTGCCCGCATCGAGCACATGCTCGAAACCGGCAAGCCGCTGCGGAATTAGCGATGTCGCGCATACCCCCCTCCCTAACCCTCCCCCCTTGAGGGGGAGGGAGGGAGGGGTGGGTGACGCGCCCCGGAACGTTCGGAGGACGTTTGAATGACCATCTACAAAGCCCCCTTGCGCGACTACCGCTTCGTGCTGCGCGAACTGTTCGATGTCGGCGAGCTGGCGCAGCTGCCCGGCTATGAGGACGCAACGCCCGATGTGTTCGAGGCGGTGCTCGAGGAAGGCGCCAAGATCGCCGAGGAGGTGCTGTTCCCGATCAACCGCAGCGGCGACGAAGAAGGCTGCAGCTTCGAGAACGGCGTGGTGCGCACGCCCAAGGGCTTCAAAGAGGCCTACGACCTCTTCCGCCAGGGCGGCTGGACGGCGCTCGCCTGCGATCCCGAGTATGGCGGGCAAGGGCTGCCGCATACGCTGCAGTTCTTCGTCGAGGAGATGGTGTCCTCGTCGAATATGTCGTTCGGCATGTATCCCGGCCTCTCCAACGGCGCTTACAGCGCCATCCACCGCCATGGCTCGGCGGCGCAGAAGGCAACCTTCCTGCCGCATCTCGTCGATGGCAGCTGGAGCGGCACGATGTGCCTCACCGAGCCGCAATGTGGCACCGATCTCGGCCAGATCCGCACGCGTGCCGAGCCCGCCGGCGCGGACGGCGTCTACAAGATCACCGGCACCAAGATCTTCATTTCCGCCGGCGAGCATGATCTGACCGACAACATCATTCATCTCGTGCTGGCGCGCATCGTCGGCGGCCCGCCCGGCATCCGCGGCATCAGCCTCTTCATCGTGCCGAAATTCCTGGTCAAGGCCGATGGCGCCGTCGGCGCGCGCAACGGCGTCCGCTGCGGCTCGATCGAGCACAAGATGGGCATCAAGGCCTCGGCCACCTGCGTCATCAATTTCGAAGAGGCCGAAGGCTATCTCATCGGCGAGGCGCATAAGGGCATGCGCGCCATGTTCACGATGATGAACGGGGCGCGGCTCGGCGTCGGCCTGCAGGGCCTGGCGCTCGGCGAGACGGCTTATCAGACGGCGCGGCAATACGCCCAGGATCGCCTGCAGGGCCGCGCCCTCAAGGGCGAGAAATTCCCCGACAAGCCCGCCGATCCCATCATCGTCCACCCCGATGTGCGGCGCATGCTGCTCACCATGAAGGCCTATACCGAAGGGGCACGGGCGCTCGCCGGCTGGGTGTCGCTGGCGCTCGACAAGGCCGATCGCCATCCCGATCCCGAGATGCGCGAAGAGGCGGACGATTTCATCGGGCTGATGACGCCGATCGTCAAGGCGATGCTCACCGACAACGCCTTCAC
>DATIYL010000042.1:0-2236 GCA_035517635.1 Allostellaceae bacterium
GCGCCGCTCGCCGCGCATGGCCTCATGCATGAGGTGATCCGCAACGCCTGGAAGGGCGATCCCTACCCCATCGATACGCTCTTCCTCTACATGGCGAATATGAGCTGGAACTCGGCGATGAACACCGCCGGCACGGCCGCCATGCTCACCGACCGCGCCGCCGATGGCAGCTACAAGATCCCACACATCCTCTATAGCGACGCCTATTTCTCCGAGATGGTCGCGTTTGCCGATCTGGTGCTGCCGGATACGACCTATCTCGAGCGCTGGGACTGCATCTCGCTGCTCGACCGGCCGATCGGCAGCGCCGAAGGGCCGGCGGATGCCATCCGCCAGCCGGTGCTGAAGCCCGATCGCGATGTGCGGCCGTTCCAGGACGTGCTCATCGATCTCGGTGCGCGGCTCAAGCTGCCCGGCCTCGTCACCGCCGGCGGCACGCCGCGCTATCGCGACTATGCCGACTACATGGTGCGGCATGAGCGCAAGCCCGGCATCGGCCCGCTGGCCGGCTGGCGCGGCGAGAAGGGCGATGCCGTCGCGGTCGGCGCCGCCAACCCGCACCAGCTCGAGCGCTATGTCGCCAATGGCTGCTTCTGGCAGCACCATCTGCCGCCCGATCAGCTCTACTTCAAGCACGCCAACCGCGCCTATCTCGAGACCGCGGCGGCGATGGGCTTCATCGACCGGCCGCGCCAGATCGTGCTGCAGCTCTATGTCGAGCCGCTGCAGAAATTCCGCCTCGCTGCGTCGGGCCATGGGCCGGTGCAGCCGCCGGCGCGCGACCGCGAGCGCGTCCGGCAGTATTTCGATCCGCTGCCGATCTGGTACACGCCCTTCGAGGAAGCGGCGATCGATCGGGATACCTTTCCGCTCCATGCGGTGACGCAGCGGCCGATGCCGATGTACCACTCCTGGGGCTCGCAGAACGCCTGGCTGCGCCAGATCTACAGCCGGAACCATCTTTATGTGCATCGCCGCACCGCCGCGGCGCTGGGCTTGCGCGACGAGGACTGGGTCTTCGTGGTGAGCCATCACGGCCGCGTCCGCTGCCAGATCCGGCTGGTCGACGGCGTCAATCCGGAGACGGTGTGGACCTGGAACGCCATCGGCAAGCGCGCCGGCGCCTGGGCGCTCGCCAGCGACGCGCCGGAAGCGCGACAGGGCTTCCTGCTCAACTCGGCCATCTCCGAGATCCTGCCGGCGAAAGATGAAGGCGAGCGCTTCAACGCCGACCCCGTCACCGGGCAAGCCGCCTGGTACGATCTGCGCATCCGCCTCGAGCGCGCGCCCGCCGAGGCAGGCGAGACGCCGGCGCCGCTGGCGCCGCTGCCGGGGACGAGCGCGGCGCCGCGCGTGCTGCGCTACGGCGCCGGCAGAGCGGAGCCTGCCCCATGACCAGCCTGCCGACGCCGCAGCCGGGCCAGAAGAAGCTCGGCCTCGTCATCGACCTCGATATCTGCGTCGGCTGCCATGCCTGCGCCGTCAATTGCAAGGAATGGAATACCGGCGGCGGCGCCGGCCCGCTGAGCGATCTCGAGCCCTATGGCGCCGAGCCCGACGGCGTCTGGTTCAACCGCATCCACGCCTTCGAGACCGGCGAGGGCGCGGCCGGACGCACCGTCTATTTCCCGAAATCCTGCCTCCATTGCGAGGATGCGCTCTGCGTCACCGTCTGTCCGACCGGGGCCAGCTTCAAGCGCGCCGAAGACGGCATCGTTCTCGTCGACGAGGATCTCTGTATCGGCTGCAAGCTCTGCTCCTGGGCCTGCCCTTACGGCGCGCGCGAGTTCGACGAGCAGGCCGGCGTCATGCGCAAATGCACGCTCTGCGTCGACCGCATCTACAACGACAGCCTGGAGGAGAGCGAGCGCGTTCCCGCCTGCGTCAGCACCTGCCCGGTCTCGGCGCGCCATTTCGGCGATCTCGGCGATCCCGCCTCAGAGGTCGCGAAGCTCGTCGCCGAGCGCGGCGGCTATGCGCTGCTGCCGGAGCTCGGCTACCGCCCGGTCAACCGCTATTTGCCGCCGCGGCCGCGGCAGAGCGGCGAGGCGAAAGCCTGCGCCGCCGCCGCAGAGCCCCCAGCCGAGACCACCGGCAGCAAGCTGCTGCGCTGGGTCGATCAGATGCTGTCGCGATGAGCATATCGCTTTTCACCGCCGCGGCGCTGCGACGCTTTACAAGGTTCACCACGGAGGCACGGAGGACACGGAGTAGAGTAGCTCTTGGGCGCGCGAAG
>DATIYL010000043.1:0-14405 GCA_035517635.1 Allostellaceae bacterium
GTCTTCATTGAAAAGATGTTGCGAGCGTCGGGATAGCCGGGATCTTCGATGCCGACGACCGTGCCGTCGCGGACGAGCAGCTCGGCCAGCAGGAACAATCCCTGCTGGGCGCCGATCGTCACCATGATTTCCTGTGTCGTCGCCCAGATGCCCCGGCGCGGCAGAACATGGGTGCGGAGCTGCTCGATGAGCAGCGGATCATCCCCGTCGATGAGATCAGGCGCCCAGTCGCGGACTTCCAGCACCCCGAGCGCCTGCCGGCAGCAGTCGCGCCAATCCGCGATCGGGAACAGCATCGGGTCGAACTGGCCATAGAGAAACGGGTAGCGAAACCGCTGCCAATCCTGAGGCTTGGTGATATTGCGCTGACGCGACGGGCGCACGGCAAAGCGCTGCAGCCAATCGGGGTGGGTGCCGTCGTCGTTGGCGGAGCGGCCGGTGCCGGAAGCCCAGCCGGAGAGGGCGTCTTTGCTGACGTAGTAGCCGCTGCGCTCGCGCGGGGTCAAAAACCCCTCATCGACGAGCTGTTGGTAAGCCAGCATCACGGTGTTCCGCGCCACGCCGAGGCGCTCGGCCAATTCGCGGGTCGACGGGACCGGATTGCCCTCGGCCAGCTGCCGATCAAGGATCGCCGCGACCATCATTTGCCGGATCTGCGACTGCAACGGGCGGCCATCATCGGCCGACAGCTCGAACAGCCGGCCCCACATTGCAACGCCCACTCGTCCTGTCATGGCCGCACCGCGCGCAAAAAGGCGTGCTCGCCCGTTGCACGCACGTCCATCTCATCTCCCCGGGGTCGCATGCTCCCATCCCCGGCGCGCCGGGTCAACCGGCCGAACAAGAGCGACTGGTCCAATGAATTGACGGCATCTGGAGCTACCGCGCCGCGCCGCCCTGGCGAGGATAGAGGCCGCCCCGTTACGCCACTTATCGAAGAGGAGGGTCCCTTGAGGAGCTCCGATGCCGCCGGCAGCCGCCAGCGGTCAGCCAGCGTATCGCCGCCGGCCGCTGCCGCGGCGGGTCTCGAGAACCATTGGATGCCCTTCACCGCCAATCGCGATTTCAAGGCGGAGCCGAAGATCCTGGCGCGCGCGGAAGGGGTTTACTTCCGGGATGAGAAGGGCCGGAAGATCCTCGACGGGTGCTCGGCCCTCTTCACCTCGCCCGCCGGGCATTGCCGGCGCGAGATCGCGGATGCCGTCGGCGCGCAGCTCTTGGAGCTCGACTATGCCCCGAGCTTCACCCGCGGCCACCCGAAATCCTTCGAGCTGGCGCGCCGGGTCGCGGCGCTGCTGCCCGAAGGCCTGAACCGCGTCTTCTTCGTCAACTCCGGTTCCGAAGCCGTCGACACGGCGATGAAGATCGCGCTCGCCTATCATTCCGCCCGCCGCGACGGGCAGCGCACGATGTTCGTGTCGCGCGAGCGCGCCTATCACGGCGTCAATTTCGGCGGCGTGGCGCTCAGCGGCATGATGAAGAACCGGCAAGGCTTCGGCCCGGGCCTGCCCGGGGTCGTGCATATGCGGCACACCTGGGCCCCCGAAAGCCGGTTCACGAAAGGCCAGGCGGAGCACGGCATCGAGCTCGCCGACGATCTGCAGCGGCTCGTCGCGACCTATGGCGGCAGCAACATCGCCGCCTGCTTCGTCGAGCCGATCGCCGGCTCGACCGGCGTGCTCGTCCCGCCGCAGGGCTATCTGAAGCGGCTGCGCGAGATCTGCGATCGGCACGGCATCCTCCTGGTCTTCGATGAAGTGATCACCGGCTTCGGCCGCACCGGCAGGGCGTTTGCGGCGCAGAGCTTCGGCGTCACGCCGGACATCATGACCATGGCGAAGGCGATCACCAACGGCGCGCAGCCGATGGGCGCCGTGGCCGTGAAACAGGACATCCACGACAGGATCATGGACGCCGCGCCGAAGGATTCGGTCGAGTTCTTCCACGGCTATACCTTTTCGGCGCACCCGGCGTCATGCGCCGCCGCGCTCGCCGCGCTCGACATCTATGAGAAGGAAAAGCTGTTCGAGCGCGCGGCGCAGATGTCCGCCTATTTTCTCGACGCCGTGTTCGCGCTCGGCGACTTGCCGGTAATCGCCGATATCCGCGGCTACGGCATGCTGGCCGGCATCGATTTCGTGCCCACGGCCCTCCCGGGCGCACGCGGCCACGAGATCCAGAAGCGGCTGTTCGATGCCGGGCTGCACGTCAAGACGACGGGAGATGCCGCCATTCTCGCACCGGCCTTCGTCGCCGAAGCCCAGCATGTGGATGAGCTCTGCGCCATCCTGCGCGAGGTGCTGTCGTCCTATAGCTGAGAGCGTTCGAGCAGAAGTGCTGCCATCGCATTAGGTATCAAGTATTTCGCCGTCCCCGCGAAAGCGGGGACCCAGAGCCTACGCCCCGGTCATGGTATCTGAGGCTCTGGATGCCCGCTTTCGCGGGCAAGGCGATGGTGGGTGGGTGGAGAGAGGCGCGATATCCGCATGCTTTAGAGCAGCGCCGTGCGCGACCAGGACAGGCGCCCGGGCGGCGGCCGTGCTACTCTGGCGCGACTCGCGCCGGAAGGGCGGCGCGGTGGACCGAGGACCGGGGGGTCGCCATGCATGTCCGCCTCTTGCTTGCCGCCGGCGCCTGCTGGCTCGCGCTTGTCGCTTCGGCGCACGCCGATCAGTGCGCCGTCACCATCGCCAACGGCACCGATGACGTGCTCATCAGCGTTACCGTCCGCGCCGAGTTCGCGCCGCCCGGCTCGGACGCGGACCGCAACCTGCCGGTGGCGATCGCCGGCAAGCTGCTCAAGAACCAGACCGCCAAGGTCGAGTGGGACTGCCCGACCAGCAATATCAGCTATGTCGCGACGGGGCTTTTCGCCAACGGCATCAAGCGGGCGAGCACGCCCTTCACGCCGAAGCCGAACCTCTCGGGGCGGCTCGAGACGGCGTGGATTGAGTGACGCGCAACGCGCAGCGTTGTCGCGGGCGGGCGCCAGCGGATGCCAGCGGCAACCGCGAGAGCCCGCACCGTGCAAGCAGTTCTCAGTGCGCGTCGGCTTCTTTCAATGCTTCGCGCGCGTTGCGGAAGGCGTCGACGGCGGCGGGGACGCCGCAATAGATCGCCGCCTGCAGGAGCACCTCGGTGATCTCTTCGCGGCTGACGCCGTTGCGCAGCGCGCCGCGCACATGGAGCTTCAGCTCGTGCGGCCGGTTGAGCGCGGTCAGCATGGCGAGGTTCAGCATGCTGCGGACCTTCTTGGGCAAGCCGGGCCGCCCCCATACCGCGCCCCAGCAATATTCCGTCACCAGATCCTGCAGCGGCTTGTTGAAGGCGTCCGCCGTCTTGAGGGACGTGTCGACATGCTCGGCGCCGAGCACTTCACGGCGAATGGCGAGACCCTTCTCATAGACTTCCTGGCTCATGGACCCATCCTCCCGGCAGCGCCGCGCCCATCGCGCGGCGGCTCGACGCCATCTTAGCCGGGATTTCTTCGAGAGACAGAGGCGCCGCCCGCCTTCTACGTGAAGCGCGGCGTATAACGCTCGAGCGCGCCGTAGGGCTGCGGCCAAGGCAGCGCGTAGCCTTGCTCATAGGCCGCATGCCGCGTCCAGTAGGGGTCGTAGAGATGCGCGCGCGCCAGCACGCAGAGATCGGCGCGGCCGGCGACGAGGATGCTGTTGACGTCGGCATAGGAGGAGATGTTGCCGACGGTCATGGTCGGAATCGCCGCCTCGTGACGCACGCGGTCTGCAAACGGCGTTTGGAACAGCCGGCCATAAACGGGCCGTTGCTCGGGCACGGTCTGCCCGGCGGAGACATCGATGACATCGCAGCCCAGTGCCTTGAAGGCGCGCGCCGCTTCGACCGCGTCTTCCGGCGAAAATCCTTCAGGCATCCAATCGGTGGCGGAGATGCGCACGCTCATCGGCTTCGACGCCGGCCAGGCCGCGCGTACGGCGGCGAAGATTTCCAGGGGGTAGCGGAGCCGGTTCGCGAGGCTGCCGCCATACTCGTCCTCGCGGCGATTGGTGAGCGGCGAGAGAAAGCTCGCCAGCAAGTAGCCATGCGCGCAATGCAGCTCGATGATGTCGAAGCCCGCCGCCTCGGCAAGCCGCGTCGCGCGCAGGAAATCGTCGCGCACCTCATCCATCGCAGCGCGGTCCATCGGCCGCGGCACCTGGCTGTGCGGGAAATAGGGAATGGGCGATGGCGCGATGATCGGCCAATTGCCGTCGAGGAGGGGCTCGCTATCGCCTTCCCAAGAAAGCCGCGTCGATGCCTTGCGCCCGGCATGGGCGAGCTGGATGCCGATCTTGGCGCCGCTCGCGCGGTGGACGAAATCGACGATGCGCTGCCAGGCCTGGGCGTGCTCGGGCTTCCAGAGCCCGGTGCAGCCGGGGCTGATCCGGCTGTCGCGCGAGACATCGGTCATCTCGGTCATGACAAGCCCGGCGCCGCCGACGGCGCGGCTGCCGAGATGGACGAGATGCCAGTCATCGGGCATCCCCTCCTCGGCCGAGTATTGGCACATCGGCGAGACGACGACGCGGTTCATGAGCAGCATGTCGCGCAGCCGGAACGGCGTGAACATCGGCGGCGGCGCCGGCTCGGCCGGCACGTTGACGCCGCTCTGGTTCGCCGCCTTGGCCGCGAACCAGCGATCGATGCGGCCGACGAAAGCCGGGTCGCGGAGCTTCAGATTCTGATGTGTGATGCGCAGCGAGCGCGTGAGCAGGCTGGCGGCGAATTCGAGCGGTTCGAGCCGGCCGAAATAGCGCTCGGTCTCCTCGAACCAGGCGAGGCTCGCTTGCGCCGCGCGCTGCAGCGCCTCGACCTCGGGCCGGCGCGCCGCTTCGTAGGCGTCGAGCGCCGCCGGCACGTCGCCGGGGCTCGCCGCCAGCGCATCGGCAAGCGCGATCGCATCCTCCATCGCGAGCTTGGTCCCGGAGCCGACGGAGAAATGCGCGGTATGCGCGGCATCGCCGATGAGCGCGACGTTGCCCGCGGACCAGCGCGCATTGCGCACGGTGGGAAAGCTGCGCCAGATGGCGCGGTTCTTGAGCAACTTGTGGCCCTTGAGCTCGGCCGCGAACAGCCGCTCGCAGAAGGCGATGGTGGCGTCCTCGGCGGCGCTGTCGAGCCCGGCGCGGCGCCAGGTCGCTTCGGTGGTCTCGACGATAAAGGTGCTGTGGCCCGCATCGAAGGGATAGGCGTGGACGCGCCAGAGGCCGTGCGCATCCTCCTTGAAGAAGAAGGTGAAAGCCTCGAAGTGGAGCGTGGTGCCAAGCCAGACGAATTTATTGGGTCGCCAATCGATCTTGGGCGCGAAGGCGCCGGCGAACCGGTCGCGCACCAGGCTGTTGGCACCGTCCGCAGCAAGCACGAGATCGGCGCGCGGCAGGGCACCCTCGCCGCTCACCTCGGCGCCAAAGCGCAGCTCGACGCCCAGCGCCGCCGCGCGCTGCTGGAGAATGGCGAGGAGCCGCCGCCGGGCGAGGCCGGAAAAACCGTGGCCGCGCGAGGTCAGCACCTCGCCGCGATAATGGATGTCGATCGCGTCCCAATGGACGAAGCTTTGCGTGATTTCGCCATAGCTCTCGGGATCGGCCGCGGCGATGTTGGCCAGGGTCTCGTCGGAGAAGACCACGCCCCAGCCGAAGGTGTCGTCCGCGCGGTTGCGCTCGAGCACCGTGATGCGGTGGCTCGGGTCGCGTCGCTTCATGAGCAGGCTGAAGAAGAGCCCGGCCGGCCCGCCGCCGATAACCGCGATTTCCATGAAAAATTACTTTAGACCTGAAATATCGCCGATTCCAGGCTGGGGATAATTAGTTTTACACAACCATTGCTAAAGTGAACGAACTCGCTTGCATTGCCTAAGGGCTGGGCTCGGCGTAAGGTTTTGCGCAAGGCGGCGTGAACGCGCTCCCGGCGAAGTCCGGGGCCGATCAAAGCCGCGCCACGGGAATAGGGGGAAACGTCATGGCAGTATCTGCAGCCACGGCCGGGCGAGGCATAGCGACCGAGCGGAAGAGCCTCAGCTTCATCATCGCGGCGTCTTCATCCGGCACGTTGATCGAATGGTATGATTTCTATCTTTACGGCGTGCTTGCCGGGTTCTTCGGGCAGCATTTCCTGCCCTCCGAAGTCAAGTTCGCCGACAGCTTCCTCTACAGCCTCGGCGTCTTCTGGCTGGGCTTCGTCGTCCGCCCGATCGGCGCGGTGATCTTCGGCCATCTCGGCGATCTCGTCGGCCGCAAGTTCACCTTCATGCTGACCCTGGTGCTGATGGGCCTCGCGACCACGCTGGTCGGCTGCCTGCCGACCTTCGCGGTGATCGGCTGGACGGCGCCGGTGCTGCTGGTGGCCTGTCGGCTGGTCCAGGGACTGGCGCTTGGCGGCGAGTATGGCGGAGCGGCGACCTACATCGCCGAGCACGCGCCTGACGGCAAGCGCGGCCTCTATACCAGCTGGATCCAGACGACGGCGACGATGGGCATCGTCGCGGCGCTGGTCACCATCATGGCGTTCCGCATCGGCCTCGGCGACGAGGCCTTCACCGCCTATGGCTGGCGCTTCCCGTTCCTGCTCTCGGCGGTGCTGGTCGCGCTGTCCGGCTATATCCGCGTCAAGCTGACGGAATCGCCGCTCTACGCCCGCCTGAAGCAGCAGGGCAAGTCGTCTTCCAACCCGGCCCTCGAGAGCTTCGGCAGCGGGCGCAACTGGGGCCTCATCCTGATCGCGCTCTTCGGCTTCACCGCGCCGGAAGGCGTCGTCTGGTACACCAGCCAGTTCTATGCTCTGGCCTATCTCCTGGTGGTGCTGAAGCTGCCTTATATCGAGGTCTATCTGATCCTGACCTTCGCCCTGCTGCTGGGCGCGCCCTTCTTCGTCGTATTCGGCGCGCTCTCGGACCGGATCGGCCGCAAGGCGATCATGATCGCGGGCTTCGCGCTCGCCGTGATCACCTATTGGCCGGTCTTCACCATGCTCGGCATCTACAAGGACAATCCGGTCATCCTCACCATCCTGGTCTGGTACATGGTGATCCTGGTGACGATGGTGTACGGGCCGATCGCCGCCTTCCTGGTGGAGTTCTTCCCGGCGCGCATCCGCTACACCTCGATGTCGCTGCCCTATCACATCGGCAACGGCGTCTTCGGCGGCGGCGTGCCGTTCATCGCCACCTTGCTGGCGGCGACCTTCACCGGCATCCCGCTCGTCGGCCTTGCCTACCCGATTGCGGTGGCAGCGCTCGGCGTCGTCGTCGGCGGGCTCGGCGTGCGCGAGCCGACGCATGAGGTCAAGATCTGGGACGAGGTCGGCGGCCAGCCCGCAACCGGCGACTGATCGACCAACCCGCACAAGAGTTCACGGCCCCGGCGGCAACGCCGGGGCCGTTGCTTTTCGGCGCGGCGCGGGGATCAGACTTCGAGGCGGTCGAGGATCGCGCCATCCGGCGCGAAGCAGGCCGCGAGAAGCGGTCCGCCGAAGCCGCTGCCGGCATCGAGCGAGACCGCGTAGCGGCTTTCGATGAGCCCGCCATGGCGCCGGTCGTAGCCGCGGATGATGCGGCGAAAGCCGCCATAGGGCGCTTCGAGCTCGAGGATGTTGACATTGCCCCACCACAGCATGTCGCGCTGCAGGTCGAGCGGCTTGCCGGGATCGATGCCGGCGTGAACGAAGAGCAGCGCGCCATCCTCGGTCAAGGCATAGCGCTTCACGCCGGTGAGCAGCTGGCGATGGCCGGGATGCGTTTCGAGTCCGGCGCGCAGCGACGCCGTCCAGCGCGTCAAGCCCAGCACGCCGTCGCGTGCCGCGGCGAGCCCCTGGCGCGCATCGCCGCCATACGCTGCGAGCGTCGCGCCGACGCCGTGATCGAACATCCATTGCAGCACCTCGCGCGGATTGGGCGCGAATTGCAGCTGCAGCAGCTTCTGCCACATCTCTTCCTGGCTGCCGCGGAGAAACACGATGTCGCCGAGAAAGGCGAAGCGGCGGGCAAGAAACAGCCGGCGGAAAGCGATGAGCTCGTCGAGCGTGGCGATGACCTCGGCGCCATGGCCGAGATAGTCGCCGAGATAAACCAGCCGGTCGCCCTTCGCGAGGCGTTGCGCCAGCGCCGCGTGCAGCTGCACCAGGCGGCGCGCCTCGCCATGGATCGCGGCCACAGCCCAGATCCGTTGCGGGCGCACCAAGCGGGCGAAGATGTCAGAAGCAACGGGGGCGGCCGGACTCACGACCGCCCCCTTATCACAAACCCTTCGCCCACGCTATGCACGACAGGAAGCGGCCGCAGCCGCTCAGGCGGCGCTCAGCATCTGCTCGAGCCGCCGCGCCGCCGTATCCTCGTCGATCTTCTCGACCGCGGCGAATTCGCGCACCAACCGATCGAGCGCAGCCTGATAGATCTGACGCTCGCTATAGGATTGCTCGGGCTGGCCGACATTGCGGTAGAGATCGCGCACCACTTCGGCGATCGAAGCGGGGTCGCCGGAATTGATCTTCTGCTCGTATTCCTGGGCGCGCCGGCTCCACATGGTGCGCTTGGCGCGCGAGCGGCCCTTGAGCTTGGTCAGCGCCGCGTCCATTTCCTTGCGCGTCGACAGCCGCCGGAGACCCGATACCTTCGCCTTGGCCAGCGGCACGCGCAAAGTCATGCGGTCCTTGTCGAAATGGACGACGAAGACGTTGAGGGTATAGCCGGCGATCTCCTGCTCTTCGATGCCAAGAATCTTGCCGACGCCGTGGGTGGGATAGACCACGAGGTCTCCCGCAGCAAAACCGATCTTTTCCGACATCAATTGTCTCTCAACGAAAAGGCGTCCGAGGAACGAGCAGGGTCGACCAAGGCACAGAGCTATTCTGCCGGCCCGACACCCCAACCGGGGGCCGCCAACACCACTGCCCGGACCCTCTTTACCGGGAGCGACCTGATATCCTCACGTCGCGGCCAATACATACCACAATTGAGCCCCCGATGCCAGCAGGACAGCCATGCAAATCGTGCAAGTTGCAGGGGTCCGGGCCTCGCGATCAGCGCTTGCCGGGGTTCGGGGTGAAGAATTTCTCGAACTTATCGGGAACACCCTTGAACTCATCCGCGTCCGGAGGCGCCTCACCTTTGCGTGTAATGTTTGGCCAGCTCGTCGAATACTGACGGTTGACCTCGATCCATTTCTCGGCGACAGGCTCGCTGTCGGGGATTATGGCCTCGGCCGGGCATTCCGGTTCGCAGACGCCGCAATCGATGCACTCGTCGGGATGGATGACGAGCATATTCTCGCCCTCGTAGAAGCAATCGACCGGGCAGACCTCGACGCAGTCCATGTACTTGCACTTGATGCAGGCTTCAGTGACGACATAGGTCATGGTTCAGCACTCTTCTCCGAGTTCTCCTCGGCGATGCCGAGGCGGCGCAACACGCGCAGCCGCGCCTCGCCGCGCTCATGGTCGGACACGTCGACGAGGCCGCCGACCTGGCGCAGCATCGAATCTTCCAACGGATCCAGCGCGCCATCCGCATAGGCGACTTCCCACAGCATCTCGATGACCTCGATCCGCCTGGCGTGGGAGAAGCGCTCGTTGAGCAGCCGCGTCGTGCCGAACAACTGGGTCGAGCGTTCGGCCTTCCATTCCGCCGCGGCCACCAGCTCCTGCAGCGCTGTATCGTCGAGCGCAAAGCGCCGCTTCAGGATCCGCCGCACCGTCGCCCGCTCCGGCTCATCGAGCGGAGCATCGACCGCCGCCGCCTCGATCAGCAGCGCAGCGACCGCCAGCTCCAGCTCGTCCGCCTTGCCTGTCGCTTGTCCGCCGCCCTCCGTCAGCCATGCTTTGAGCCGATCGATCATCGCTTTTCCTCCGAGGCTCCTAGCATGCGTCCTGCCAGCGTTCAACCCCAGCCGGATTGGGGATTCATCAGCGACGTCGACAGTGCCGCCAATAGCAGCAGCGCTCACGGAATCGGCGGGCCGACATAGCGCGCGCGGGGCCGAATGAGGCGGCCCTCAGCATATTGTTCCTGAGCCTGAGCGAGCCAACCCATGCTGCGACCGACGAGAAACAGCGCCAGGGCCGCGCCTTCGGGCAACGCCAGGGCGCGGCGCAGCAGCGCCAGCGCAAAATCGATGTTGGGTGCGCGGCCGATCAGCGCCGTCACCGCGGCGGCAATACCCATCCCCTCGCCGATCAGCGGCACACCTTGCTCCGCCATCAGCGCGAGCAGCAGATTTGCGCGCGGATCCGCCTCGGGATAGAGCGGGTGGCCGAAGCTCGGCAGACGATCACCGCGCCGCAGATAGGTCGTGGCGAGCACTGTCGGATCGGGCGCGGCCAGCGCCTCGGCGAGGAAAGCGTCGGCGCGCTCCGACGCGCCGCCATGGCGCCCGCCCTGCAGCGCTGCGATGCCGGCGATCACCGCGTTGTAGGGACTGGCTTGCGCCGAAGCGACGCAGCGCGCGGCGAAAGCGGAGACGTTGAGCTCGTGATCGGCGCAGAGGATGAGCGCGGCGCGCAGCAGCGGCCGCGCCGACGCGCCGACGCGCCAACCCTCGGCCAGAACGGCGTCGACCGGCCGCGATGACGGCGCGGTGCCGGCGACGATGGCGGCGAGCAGCCGCAGGATGCGCGCGCCGGTCCGCGCCACGGCGGCAGGAGCAAGGTCGAGCGCGCGCGGGTCGGAAGCGGCAGCGATCGGCAGCAGCGCCAGCGCACGCTCGATCGGTTTCAGCCCGGCGACCGCGCCGCTTGCCGCGGTCCAGGCCGGCTCTATCACCGGCAGATTGTCGGGTGCGAAAAGGGCCGCCGCATCTTCCTGCCAGAGCAAGGCCGCGGTATCGCGAATCGAGGCGCGGCGCGCCAGCACCGTCGCGTCCTGACCGCGGTAATAGAGCTTGCCGTCGAAGATGAGCGTAATGGCGGAGTCGAGGACGGGCATGCCGAAGCTCAAGGCCGCTTCCGCCGCCTCGCCGGGATGGCGCTTTTGGCGCAAGGCGGCGACGTCGGCGGCGTGGTAGCGCCGCATCCGCCCCGCCCCCGCTTCCGAGCGGATAAGACCCCGGCTGACATAGGCGTACAGCGTTTGCGGCCGGACCCCGAGCCGCTCTGCCGCTTCATTTGCCGTGAGATAGGCCGAACGCGCCATTGCCTTCTCCACTACATATTGATTGCATAATCAATATTGACAATCTTCACTCGTCAAGCCCGAATCGCCGAAATAGGTCAGGAGGCGCGTCATGAATTCCGGGCTCGAAGGCGTGATCGCGGCGGAGACGGTGCTGACCCATGTCGATGGCGCGCGCGGCATCTGGTGGCTGCGCGGGCATGGGCTGGCCGAGGTGATCGCCGAGCATGGCTATGAGGGCGCAACCGCCCTGCTTTGGCAGGGCTTCGCCGGCGAGGGGCTCGACCGCGCGCGCATCCAGAGCGCGTTCGGCGCCGGCCGCGTGGCGGCTTTCGCGCGGCTGCCGCTTTGGCTCGAGGCGGCGCAGCGGCGGCCGCTCGCCGAAGCGGTGCGCCTCGCCCTCGCCGCCACTCCCGACGAGAGCGGGCCGGCGGGGATCGCCGCCGCGCTGCCGGTCGCCATCGCCGCCTTGCTGCGCAGCGGCGCCGGGAAGCCGCCGGTTGCGCCCGATCCGGCGCTTGCCACGGCAGCGGATTTCCTGCGCATGCTCAACGGCGAGCGCGCCGCCCCGGCGAGCGCCGCCGCGCTCGATGCCTATCTCACCACGGTGATCGACAACGGGCTTGCCGCTTCGACCTTTGCCGCGCGCGTCATCGCCTCGACCCGCGCCTCGCTCGCCGCCGCGGTGCTCGGCGGCTATTGCGCGCTTACCGGGCCGCTGCATGGCGGCGCGCCGGGCCCGGTGCTCGACATGCTGGACGAGATCGGCGACGCGGCGCGCATCGACGCCTGGCTCGAGCGGAAGCTGGGCGAAGGCGAGCGGCTGATGGGCTTCGGCCATCGCGTGTGGCGCGGCCGCGATCCGCGCGCCGATGCGCTGAAAGCGGCGCTCGAGCGGCTCGGCCCCGATCAGGGCCGCATCGGCTTTGCCGAAACCGTCGAGCGCCGGGCGCTGGCGGCGCTCCGGCGCAAGAAGCCGGGCCGGCCGATCGACACCAATGTCGAGTTCTACACCGCACTGCTGCTCGAGGCGGTGGGCCTGCCGCGCGACGCCTTCACCCCGGTCTTCGCCCTGGCGCGCAGCGCCGGCTGGCTCGCCCATGCCCTGGAGCAGCAGAAAACCGGGCGGCTCATCCGTCCCGCCGCCGCTTATGTCGGTCCAAAACCGCAGGCGGCCTGAGCCAAGCCGGCGCGGTCATGCTATCCCTCTCCCGGGAGAGGGCGATGGGCAGGGTCCTCGACGGTTTCGAGCGCGGCTACGGTCTGTTGCGGTCGGCGGCGATCTATCACGGCAATCCGCTGAAGCGGCGGCGCGCCCGCGCCTTTTATCGCCGTTTCGTCGCGCCGGACGCGCTCTGTTTCGATATCGGCGCCCATCTCGGCGATCGCACGGCGCATTTCCTGGCGCTGGGCGCGCGCGTCATTGCCGTCGAGCCGCAGCCGGCGCCGCTGGCGGTGCTGCGCCGGCTTTTCGGCGCCAACCCGCGCGTCGTCATTCTCGACCTGGCGCTCGGCGCCGCAACCGGCGAGGCCGAGCTCGCCATCGATCCCAGGAACCCGACGGTGGCGACGCTCTCGCCGCGTTGGCGCGCGGAAGTAGCGCAAAGCGCCAGCTTCGCCGGCATCCGCTGGCGCGAGCACCGGCGCGTCGCCGTCGGCACGCTCGACGCCCTGATCGCCGCCTATGGCGTGCCGGCCTTCTGCAAGATCGATGTCGAGGGCTTCGAAGCGGAGGTCCTGGCCGGGCTGTCGCAAGCTATTCCGGCGCTTTCCTTCGAATATATTCCCGCGGCGCTGTCGGGCGCGCTCGCCGCGCTCGACCGGCTGGCGGCGCTCGGCGCCTATCGCTTCAACCGTTCCCCCGGCGAGAGCATGCGGCTGGTCGCCGGAACCTGGCGGAGCGCCGCCGAGATGGCCGCGGAGCTGCGCGCCCTGCCCGAGGCCGCCGGCTCGGGCGACGTCTATGCCTTGCGCGCGCCTTAGCCGCGAAGATGGACGATTCTTCATCTTCCCGCAGGCTCGGTGTAATACGCACTTGCTAATGCTGGGCGAGAAGGACGGGGAATGAGTCGGATCGCGCTGATGCTTGCTCTCCTGCTGGTGCCGGGCGCGGCACTGGCGCAAGGCGCCGACACGGGCGCTACGGTGGTGCCGCAGCACCACGACGCCGCCATGCCGATGGAGCGGCTGTCGCGCGCCCAGGCCCGCCAGATGATCGCCGATCGCGGCTATTTCGAGTTGAGCGGCCTGACGCGCAACAAGAATGGCGGCTGGCGCTGCACAGCCTCGGCCGGCGCCGGCAAGCGGGTCATTGTCAGCTTGGACAAGAACGGCAATATCAATGAGATCGAGGCACCGGAAACCAGCCGGCAATAGGGGGAAGCGCGATGGCGTCCAGTCTACGGTTGTCAATGATGATCGCCGCAAGCTTGGCCTTCTCGGCCGCGGCGGTACAAGCCCAGACCACCTCCACCACCTACCACTACAAATCGGCACGGCGCCTCTATGACGACTGCGCTGCGCCGGCGATGCTGAAGAGCGGCGTTCCTACCGCCAACCGCGAGCGCTGCACCGGCTTTCTCACCCAGGCGCTCAACGCCTGGAACCTCACGCAGGAGAACGGCGTCTGCTCGGCCCATTCGGGAAAGGAGCTGCCTGACGCTTATGTCGCCTATTGGAAGAAGCGCGGCCTCGGCGTTTTGAAGGGCGAATTCCGTTCGGCCGAAGCCTCGGCCAACGATTTCCTCAACAGCCAGAAGCAGCGCTGTCCGGACCGCCCGCGCCAGGACGAGCACTGACGCCACAGCGGCATCGAGTCGCCGTGGAATCCCAACGGCTTCCCGGCTATTCTTCGGCCCCTCATCAGGTCCGGAGCGGTCTCATCGGTGGCTTCGCGCGGTCGTATCGTCGTTCTGCACTTCGTCGGTCAGATGCCACTGGCCGGGATCGCCTGGCAGGCGATGCACTACATTCTCGGGCTGGAGCGCCTTGGCTACGAGGCGTGGTATGTCGAGGACCACGGCGCCAACCCCTATGATCCGCGCTTCAACAGCGTGGTCATGGAGTGCGACTACAATGTCGCCTATCTCCGGCGCGTGATGGAGCGCTATGGGCTCGGCGGTCGCTGGGCCTATTGGGACGCGATCAACGACGTTTATCACGGCCTGTCGCGCGAGGAGGTGTTCCGCCTCTATCGCGAGAGCGACGCGCTGATCAACCTTTGCGGCGCGGTGCGCCTGCGCGACGAGCACATGGCCTGTCCGCGCCGCATCATGGTCGATACCGATCC
>DATIYL010000044.1:0-2505 GCA_035517635.1 Allostellaceae bacterium
GCGCTTTCGATTTGCTCGAGCGCCATGAGGGCAGGCGCTACACCCTCGCCACCCTCCCTCAAGGGCGGCCGGAGGTTTACAAGATGCTCTGCCATGCCGATTCGATCGGTGTCTTCCAGGTCGAAAGCCGCGCCCAGATGAGCATGCTGCCGCGTCTGCGGCCGCGCGTGTTCTTCGACCTCGTCGTCGAGGTCGCGATCGTGCGGCCGGGTCCCATTCAGGGCGACATGGTCCATCCCTATCTCCGCCGCCGCATGGGGCTGGAGCCGGTCACCTATCCCAAGGGCCTCGAAGACGTGCTGAAGCATACCTATGGCGTCCCGCTCTTTCAGGAGCAGGCGATGAAGATCGCCATGATCGGCGCGGGCTTCACCGCGGGTGAGGCCGATGGCTTGCGCCGCGCCATGGCGACGTTCAAGCGGAATGGCGACATCGACCGCTTCGAGAAGAAGTTCATCGCCGGCATGGTCGCCAACAATTACGAGCGGGATTTCGCCCTGCGCTGCTTCGAGCAGATCAAGGGCTTCAGCGACTACGGCTTTCCGCTGTCGCACGCCGCGAGCTTTGCGCTCCTTGTCTATGTCTCGGCCTGGCTCAAATGCTTTTATCCCGAGGTCTTTGCTTGCGCGCTGCTCAACAGCCAGCCGATGGGCTTTTATGCGCCGGCGCAGATCGTGCGCGATGCGCAAAACCATGGTGTCGAGCTGCGCCCGGTCGACGTCAATCACAGCAACTGGGATTGCACGCTCGAGCCCATCGGCGATGACGGGCGCCGTGCGCTCCGCCTCGGCTTTCGCCAAGTGAAGGGACTCGCCGAGGCGGAAATCAGGGACAAGCTCGTGGCACAACGTCATGGCCCGTTCCGTTGGCCCGCCGAGCTGCAACACCGGACCGGGCTGTCCCGCGGTGCGCTGGAGAGGCTGGCCGATGCCGATGCCTTCCGCTCGATGGGGCTCGATCGGCGCCAGGCGCTCTGGGCGGTGAAAGGGCTTGGGTATGTCAAGGCGGAGACACCGCTGCCTTTGCTGGCGCCGCTCGCGGCCGGAAGTCCCGAGCCGCCGGCGCCGCTGCCGGCAGTGAGCCTGGGCGAGCATGTCGTCGAGGATTATCGCGCCACCGGCCTCTCTCTGAAGCGCCATCCGCTGGCGCTGTTGCGCCCAGAGCTTGCGGCGCGCCGCATCCTGCCCAATGCGCGGCTTGCCACCGTGCCGCTTTCAGGTCTCGTCAAGATCGCCGGGCTTGCCATCGTGCGCCAGCAGCCGGCGACGGCGAGCGGCGTCATCTTCATGACGCTCGAGGACGAGACCGGCATCGCCAATATCGTCGTCTGGCGCAAGGTGTTCGAGCGCTTCCGTCCGGTCGTCATGGGTGCCAAGCTGGTCGCGGTCACCGGCCATCTGCAGCGCGAGGGCGAGGTCATCCATATCGTCGCGGGCCGTCTCACCGATCTCTCGGCGCTGCTGCGCCGGCTCGGCGATCCCGGTCTCAGCGCTCCTGTCGAGCTCCGCATCGAGAGCCGCGATTTCCGATAAGCGCTGGCTTGTCCACCATTGCTCACTACCACCTATCTGTGGATAGCGGGGATAATCCCCAATATCATGTTATCTCAGAGCCCTAGCAAAAGGCCCAGGCTGGCGGAGGCGGGGGATTGAATCTGAATGGTAATCATTTGATCGCGCCTGCGATCCGTTGCACCATCCGCCCCACATCGCGAGGACAACACACACAATGACGGAAAGCGTCGGCATAGCACCATCGGTCTACGCTTCGGCGGATACGAGTTCGGCCGGGCTCGCGCATCGGATGGGAACCGGTGTGCTGCCCTATCAGGCAATCATGGCGATGATCCGCGCCCGCGAGATCACCGCCGCGCCCGAGATCGAACCGACACAGATCCAGCCGGCGAGCATGGATCTGCGTCTTGGCCATCATGCATATCGCGTGCGGGCAAGCTTCCTGCCGGGCGCCGAAGCCAGCGTCATGGACAAGGTCAAGGAGATGGGCGGATATCCCCTCGACCTTGCTGAAGGCGCAGTGCTCGAGCGCGGCTGCGTCTATGTCGTGCCGCTTATGGAGAGGGTGCGTCTCAGCGGCGGCGTCATGGGCTTTGCGAACCCGAAAAGCTCGACGGGCCGGCTCGACGTACTGACGCGGCTCATCACCGACCGCGGCACCGCGTTCGATCAGATCGAGCGCGGCTATGAAGGCCCCCTCTACCTTGAGATCGCCCCGCAGACCTTCAGCATCGTCGCGCGCCAGGGCTCGCGGTTCAATCAGCTGCGCTTCCAGCGCGGCAATCCGATCATTGCCGTGAGCGAGCTGCATCGCCTCTATGACGAAGGCCAGCTCGTGCGCGCGGACAGTGCACGCCATCAGATCAGAGATAATCTCGTGCCCGTGACCATCGACCTCAAAGGCCAGGGTCAGGGCAGCGTCATCGGCTATCGCGCCAAGAAGCATACCGACAAGATCGACATCGACGCGCTGGGCGCCTACGACCCGCAT
>DATIYL010000045.1:0-6909 GCA_035517635.1 Allostellaceae bacterium
TGATACTGCCCGGCGACCGAGACGCGGCCCTCCTGCATCGCCTGCAGCAGCGCCGATTGCGTGCGCGGGCTGGCGCGGTTGATCTCATCGGCCATCAGCAGCTGGCAGAAGACCGGGCCGGGAATGAAGCGGAAGGAGCGCCGGCCGGTCTCGCTCTCTTCGAGCACTTCGGAGCCGAGGATATCGGCCGGCATCAGGTCGGGCGTGCACTGGATGCGCTTGTCCTCGAGGCCGAGCACCGTGCCGAGCGTCTCGACCAGTCGCGTCTTGGCGAGGCCCGGCACGCCGATCAGCAGCGCGTGGCCGCCGGCGAGCAGGGTGATCAGCGCTTGATCGATCACCTCGCGCTGGCCGAAGATCACCCGGCCGATGCGCTCGCGCACTTGCGCCAGGCGCTGACCCAAAGCTTCGATCTCGCCGACGAGATCGCTCGAGCCGGCAGAAGGCGACAGGTTTTCAGTGACACTCACGAGCTCGGCTCCTTTTGCTACATATACGGGTGATCATGACCGATAAGGCGTCGCCCTCAAAGCCCCTCGAACAGCTCGTCGGCCGTCTCTCCGCGACGGGCCCCGCCGCGACTCGCGAGCCCATCGATTGCGGCCATTTCGACATAACCATCGCGCGTGATGGAACCTGGCTTTATCGCGGGTCTCCTATTCGCCGCTTGCCGCTCGTGCGCTTGTTCAGCACCGTTCTGCGGCGCGAAGCCGATGGCAGCTTCTGGCTGCAAACGCCGGCTGAGCGCGGTCGGATCACGGTGGAAGATGCGCCTTTCGTCGCCGTCGAGCTCACCCGGCGGGGCGACGGACGGCAACAGGAGCTGATCTTCCGCACCAATATTGACGATACTGTGGCGGCCGACGAAGCACATCCCCTGCGCGTCGTCAACCACCCCGCGACCGATGAGCCCAGCCCCTATATCCTGGTGCGCAACGGTCTGGAAGCGCGGCTCAACCGCCCGGTATTCTACGAGCTGGTGGAACTCGGGCGAGAGGAGCGGGTCGGCGACGCGACCCTGTTCGGGGTATGGAGCAAGGGCAGGTTTTTCCCGCTGGGCCGTCTGGGGCCATGACGCCGCAAGAGGTGCGCCGGCGGCTCGCGCGCACGGTGGCGGGCTGGCGGTCGAGCGATCCCGCGACTTTGGCGGCGATGCGGGGCGATCATTCGCTGGTGCCGGGTGGCTCGCCGCCGCCAAACCCGCTGACGCAGGCCGCGGTGCTGGTGCCGCTGGTCATGCGGCCCGACGGGCTCACCGTGCTGCTGACCCAGCGCACGCAGCATCTCGCCGCCCATGCCGGGCAGATCTCCTTCCCCGGCGGCAAGCGCGAAGAGAGCGATGCCGATGCCGTCGCCGCGGCGCTGCGCGAGACCGAGGAAGAGGTGGGCCTGCCGCGCGATCACGTCGAAGTGATCGGCCGGCTCGACACTTATGTCACCAGCACCGGCTTCGAGGTGACGCCGGTGGTAGGGCTGGTGCGCGTGCCCTACCCGTCGAAGCCGGATCCGGTCGAGGTCGCCGAGGTCTTCGAGGTCCCGCTCGCCTTCATCCTCGACCCCACCAATCACCGCCGCGACAGCCGCGAATTCAAGGGGCGGCGGCGCGTCTTCTACGTGCTGCCCTATCAGCAGCGCTACATCTGGGGCGCCACCGCCGGGATGCTGGTCAATCTCGCGGAAGTGCTGACCGCCTGATGCTGCGCATCCTCGCCACGATCATCCTGCCGCTGCTGCTGCCGACCATCCTCTATGTCGCTTGGCTCGTCGCGGCGCGGCGCATGCCGCTGGCGCTGACCGGGCCCTGGCGCACCCTGCCTTGGCCCTGGCTCGCCGGCATCGGCGTCCTGCTTGCCGCGGCGATGCTCTACGTCATCGACGCGCGCATCGGCGGCTCGGCGCAAGGCGTCTACGTGCCGCCGCAATGGATCGGCGGCAAAATCATCCCGGGCCATGTCGAACCGCCGGCACGGCCGTGAGCGCGGTGATGCTTTGCTCCGCATCTCATCGCTCCCCGTCCGTCCCGGTAACAGAGCGCGACGTCGCGATGGACCCCCGCTTTCGCGGGGGTGACGGAGACAAAAGCAAGACCAAAGTATTCCGTCATTCCCGCGAAAGCGGGAATCCATCTGACCGTCAACGCGCTGCGTTCATCGAAATCTCATCGCACGACGGAGCCGCGCTTGCCTAGCGCCGGCGACACTCCCGCCGAGCATTTGGCGCCGCAGCCCTGGATGACCGACGCGCGCGCGGTGCTGGCGGCGCTCGGGGGCAGTGGGCGCTTTGTCGGCGGCTGTGTGCGCGATGCGTTGCTCGGCCGGACCATCGGCGATGTCGATATCGCCACGCCCTTGCTGCCGGAAGAGGTGATGCGCCGGCTCGAAGCGGCGGGGATCAAGGCGGTGCCGACGGGGCTTCAGCATGGGACGGTGACGGCGGTAATGCCGCCGCGGCATTTCGAGATCACCACTCTGCGGCGCGACGTCGAGACCTATGGGCGTCATGCGCGCGTCGCCTTCACCGATGATTGGGCGATGGATGCGGCGCGGCGCGATTTCACCATGAACGCGCTCTTCCTCGACGCCGAGGGCAATGTCTTCGATCCCATGGCCGGCCTCGCCGATCTGCGCGCCGGCCGCGTCCGCTTCGTCGGCGATGCGGCGACGCGCATCCGCGAGGATGTGCTGCGTCTCTTGCGCTTCTACCGCTTCCACGCGCATTACGGCCGCGGCGAAGCCGATGCCGAGGCGCGCGCCGCTTGCCGCACGCTGGCGCCGCTGCTGCCGAACCTCTCGGGTGAGCGCGTCGCGGCGGAGCTGCTGAAGCTGTTGCGCGCGGCCGATCCGGTGCCGACGCTTCGCCTGATGCAAGAGGATGGCGTGCTCGCCGTGCTGCTGCCGGAGGCGACGCGTCTCGACCGCCTCGCCGGCCTCGTCGCGCTCGAAGACGCGCCCGATGCGATCCGGCGGCTCGCGGCGCTGATCGAGCGGGGCGCCGCCGGCGTCGCCGAGCGGCTCAAGCTTTCCGCGGCGGAGCGCGATCGGCTGCTCGCGCTCGCGGCGCCGGGCGTGCCGCTCGATCTCGCCGCGGGTGAGAGCACGCAGCGTCGCCTCGCCTATCGCCGGGGGATCGATCTCTATCGCGACCAGGTGCTGCTGGCCGGCGCCGTCACCGGCGCGGGCGAGCGCGTGCGCGCGCTGCTGAGGCTTGCCGAGACCTGGCGCGCGATCAAGTTTCCGCTGCGCGGCCGGGACGTCACGGCGCTCGGCATTCCGGCCGGGCCGGAGGTCGGGCGGCTGCTCGCGGACATCGAGGCGTGGTGGGAGGCCGATGATTTCTCGGCCGGTCGCCGCGCCCTGCTGGCGGAGCTGAAGCGGCGCGTGGCGCGCGGCTGACCGGCCCGCGCTTGCCACGCCGCCTGCATCCCCCTATCGATGCCGTCGAACATGCCGAACCCGGCGCGGCGTTGTTTGCCTTTCGGTTGCGCACTCTGTCTTCAGGAGGTTTGCCCGGATGAGCCATGAGCAGGATGGGAAAATCGGGATCGGCCGCCGTGCCTTGTTGCGTCGGGTGGCGCTGCTCGCCTCGGCGCTCGGCGTTGCCGCGCGCGCGAGCTTCGCAGCGGACGAGAAAATGACGCAGAAGGACGCGGAGTATCAGACGACGCCGAAGGAAGGGCACGCTTGCGCGAATTGCCAATATTTCCTTGCGCCCGCAGCGTGCAAGCTGGTGAAGGGCAAGATCAGCCCGAATGGGTGGTGCTCCTTCTGGGGCAGCAAGACGCCGCAATAGGCGCCGGACCGCGCCGCCGCTCATGCCGATCACGACGCTCCTGCAACGCGACTGGATCGCGGCGATCGACTACCGCTGCGCCATGGGGCCGCAAGATGCGCCCTATCTCGAGCGCCATGCCGGCTACTCGCTGTCCTATGTGCGCAAAGGCAGCTTCGGCTGCCGCTGCCGCGGCCGCGCGTTCGAGCTCGTCGCGGGATCGGTGCTCGTCGGCTATCCCGGCGACGAATATATGTGCACGCATGACCATGCCGAACGCGACGAATGCCTCTCCTTCCAGCTCGCGCCGGCGCTGGTGGACGCGGTCGGCGGTCCGGAGGCGCTCTGGCGCCGCGTCGCGCTGCCGCCGCTGCCGGAGCTCATGGTGCTGGGCGAGCTGGCGCAGGCCGCGGCCTCGGGCGACAGCGATATCGCCCTCGACGAGATCGGCATCGCGTTGACAGGGCGCTTCGTCACCCGGGCGGGTGGGCGCGAACGGCGAACGCCTCAAGCGCGGTCGCGCGACCGCCGCCGCGCCGTCGAAGCGGCGCTCTGGATCGACGAGAACGCGGCGGAGCCGATCGGCCTCGAGCAGGCAGCTGCGGTCGCGGGGCTCAGCCCTTTCCATTTCCTCCGCCTCTTCGCCGCCGTGCTCGGCGTCACGCCGCATCAATACCTGCTGCGCGCGCGGCTGCGCCGTGCGGCGCGCCTTCTGGCGGAGGAGACGCGGCCGGTCACCGAGATCGCGCTCGATGTCGGCTTCGCCGATCTCTCCAATTTCGTGCGCAGCTTCCGCCGCGCCGCCGGCGTTTCGCCAAGCCGCTTCCGCGCCGCGGCACGGGGCGAGCGCGCGCTCTTCGCCGAGCGGATCGCCGCTACGCCGCGGCGCTGATTCCGGCGCCGATGTGGTCGAGCGGGCCGACCGCTTTCTCGGTCAGCGGCGCCGGGCGAGGCGCAACGCCTCCAGCAGGGCGAACATGGCTGGCAGCGCCGCCGCCGCGACGAAGGCGAGGCGGAAGCCGGCAATGAAGGCGGCGCGTGACGTGCTGCCGCCGGCGAGCGCCGCGCTCGCGAAGGCGGCATAGGCGAGGCTCAGCAGCGATGCGCCCAAGACCAGGCCGACGGTGCGGGTGAGCAGCGCCAGGCTGCCGGCGACGCCGCGCGCGCCCGGCGCAATGGTGCCGGTGACGATATCCATATAGGCAACTTGAAAGAGGCCAAGGCCGAGACCTTGGAGCGCAAGACCGAGCAGGAGGATGGCGAGACTGGCCGTGCCGCCGAGCGCGACGAGCGCCAGCCCCGCCGCGGCGAGCACCGCGCCCAGCGCGGTGACGGCAGACGCGCCGGAGCGGCGAGCGAGGGCAGCGCCGAGCGGCGAGCCCACGACGGTGCCGAGCCCGGAAGCGGCGAGAACCCCGCCGGCGAGGGTGTCCGGCAGAGCGGCGATGCGCGCCAGCTCGTAAGGCACGAGCAGCAGCACGGCAAAGCTGGCGAGGTTGACCAGCACGCTGCCGAGATTGACCAGCGCGAAGCCCGGCGCGCGGAACACGGCGACATCGATGATCGGCTGCGCCGCGCGGCGCTGGCGCCGGAAAAAGCCGGCAAACGCCAGGATCGCGGCGAGGAGAAGCGCGGCGGCTTCGACGGCCGCGGCTTCGCGCAGCCGGTCGATGGCGAGAATGAGAGCGGCGAGAGCGAGCGCCAGCAGCACAGCACCGGCGAGATCGAAAGCGGCGCGGTCGAAGCCGCCGCGCGGCGCCGGTGCCGCTTGCCGCGGCAGCAGCAGTGCCGCCAGCGCGATCGGCACGCGAAACCAGTACACCGCCGGCCAACCCCAGCACGCGACCAGCACGCCACCCAAAAGTGGCCCGAGCGCCGCACTGAGCGCAAACAGCATGGTGTAGTGACCAAGCGCGCGGGTGCGGTCGCTGTCGCGATAAAGCTGGGTCAGCAAGGCCGGGCCGCAGGCCAGCACCAGCGCCGAGCCGATCCCTTGCGCGACGCGCGCGGCGAGCAGCAGCGGATAGCTCGGCGCCAGCGCGCATGCCGCGAGCGCGAGCGCGCTCCAAGCGAGGCCGGCGCGGAACACGATGAGATGGCCAGCGAGATCGCCGATCCGCCCCATCGCCAGCAACAGCCCGGCATAGGTCAGGACATAAGCGACCACCAGCCATTGGATCGCCGGTAGCGGCAGGCCGAAGGCGCGCGTGATTGCGGGAAAGGCGATGTTGACGGCGCTGTCCAAGGGAACGATGGCGGTGCCGAGCCCGATCAGCAGAACGCTGCGGCTGGTTCCGGCGCTCATCGCATCCGGGTTGCCGCGAGGCGCAGCGCCAGCGGTCCGAGGCAAGCGAAAGCGGCGATGGCGATGAAGGCGGCGCGCCAGGCCGCGCCGTCGGACGCGCCGCCGGTGAGATCGAGCACGACGCCGACCACGAGCGGCCCGATGAAAGAGGCGCCGAACCCGGCGCTCGCTTGAACCGCAAGGCTGGCGCCCTGCACCTCGGCGGGCGCCACCGCCACCGTCCCGGCCACGAGCGCTCCGGCATCGGCAGGAATGAGGAAGCCATGCAGCATCACCAGCGCCACCAGCAGCCCATAGCTCCCCGCTGCGGTGAGCCCGACACAAGCAGAGGCGGCGGCGGAGGCAAGCATGATCAGGGTGATCGCGCGCGTGCGGCCGATGCGCAGCGCCAGCTCGTTGCCGATCACCGTGCCGGGCACGCCGAGCAGGGTGACGACGGTGGCGATTTCGGTCGGGCTCCAGGAGAGCGCGGTGCTGCCGGCGCGGGCGGCGGCGAAGACCAGCAGGCTGACCACCCAGGAGCGCATCGCCCAGGCTTCGAAATTGTGCGTGGAATAGGCGAGGACGTAGCCGAGCACGGCGCGGTTGGCGAGGGTGCGGCGGAAATCGGCGATGATGCTGCTGCGCTGCGCGCGCTGCTGCGGCGCAGCGGGACGCACCAGCGCGGCGGTTGCGAGCATTGCCGCGAGCGGGCCCAGCGCCGCGGCGACGACTCGGTCGCCGTCGGGCTGCCCCGGCGGCTTCCGGTGTCCTCGCTGGTGACCATGGCCGCGGATCCCGCCGAGCTGGCGCAGCAGGTACGACGGCCGATGCCGCGGCCGCCGGAGCCGCTGGCC
>DATIYL010000046.1:0-16158 GCA_035517635.1 Allostellaceae bacterium
CCATGCTGCAGGTGTATCTCGACCCGTGCACCGTCAATAGCCGCAAGGTGCTAGCGGGGCTGGATTTGCTCGGCACGCCGTACGAACTCAACCATGTCGACTACTTCACGGGCGCCCACAAGAAGCCAGAGTTCCTCGCCATCAATCCGAATGGGGCGGTCCCGGCGGCGGTGGATGGCGATTTCGCACTTTCGGAATCAAACGCGATCCTGCAATACGCGGCCGATCTGACCGGCTCCGACAGACATTATCCTAAGGACTTGAAGCGCCGCGCCGACGTCAACCGCTGGCTGCTGTGGGAGGGCTCGACCTGGTTCCCGAGCTGCTACACGTTTCTGGTCGAGTATGTCGTAAAGCCTCTCATGAATACCCAGCCAGACGAGTCGATCATCGACAAGGAAACGCCGAACTGGCACCGGCTCGCCGGTATCCTCGACGCGCGCTTGGCGAAGTCCGACTGGCTCGTCGGCGACGATGTGACGATCGCCGACATCGCCGTTGCGGCGCCCATGCATGTGCACAAGTTGCAGCGCCTGCCGCTCAGCGAGCACCCGAACCTCGAGCGATGGATGGCGGACATCGAAGAACTACCCTGCTGGCGGAGAACGCAAGGCGCGGTCGATCGAGCGCTGCAGGTGAAGTAATTGCTCGTGCCAGGGCGCCACCGAGCGCCCTGGCCCTCTCCGCATTGCGTGAGTTAGGCCATGGGAAGCCAAACCAGCGTCAAATCGAGATTTAACTACACGCGCGACACCGGCCTTGTGCCGGAGGTCTACTTTTACGAACCACCGCGGGGCACCGAGGTGCGCTCGCCCGGCGACGACCCGCGTGAAATGACCGTGCACGATGGGTGGAGTCGCGCGACAGCATTTTCGGTGGATCGCGAAGGCTTTGCGTTGCGCGAGTTCCGCTCGCCGTTTCAACAGTGGGACGACAACGCCGCCATCCGCGCGCAGCTCTACGGCGAGGTTAGCGCGTTCGTGAGACAAGAGGTCGGCGCCAAACGCGTCGTTATCTTCGATCACACGATCCGCGCCAAGTCCAACGATAAGCAGCAGACCAACGAATTCACCACCTCCCAGCGCGCTCCCGTAATGTTGGTCCATTGCGATTACACGCCGAATTCAGGCCCGCTGCGCGTGCGCCAGCTTCTCGCAGACGAAGCCGATGAGCTGCTGAATCGCAGAGTGGCATTCTTCAATTTCTGGAAACCGTTTAGGCGCACCGTGGAAGAGCGGCCGCTCGCCATGTGCGACGTGACCTCGTCCTCGCCTGAAGATTTCATCACGATGAAGCTGCGTTACCGTGACCGCGACGGTGAGATCTTCGTCATGAGGTACGCGCCGAAGCACCGTTGGTGGTATTTTCCGCGTATGACGCCGGACCAGGCGATCCTGCTCAAGACCTACGATTCAGAGACCGACGGACGCGCGCGCTTCATCGGCCACAGCGCTTTTGAGGATCCCAACACGAGCCCCGATGCGCCGATGCGCGAAAGCATCGAGATCAGAACCATGGCATTCTTCTAATTGTCGGCGATGGCCGCCGATCTTTTCTCCCTTGAGAATAAGGTCGCGCTCGTCACCGGCGGCAACAGCGGCTTGGGCCGCGCCATCGCGTTGGCCTTCGGACAGGCTGGAGCGTTGGTCGCGATCGCTGGCCGCCGTGGCGAGCGCAACGCGCATGTGCTGGCGTCGCTGGGTCCCTCCGCGGCCGCATTTGAACTCGACGTTGCCGACGAAGGCTCGGTCGAACGCGCGCTCGCGCGCACGGTCGAACAGTTCGGACGCATCGACATCCTCGTCAACAACGCCGGCGTTGGACAGCGCGCCTCGGTGATGGAGCTTGACCGCGACACCTGGCAGCACGTTATCGATACCAACCTAACCGGCGCTTTCCTCTGCACGAAACATGCTGCGCGGCAGATGAAGACCCAGGGTGCGGGCAAGATCATCAACATTTCGTCGATCTATGGCGTAATTGCGCCCAGCAAAGGCCTGCAAGTAGCCTATACCGTGGCGAAGCATGGGGTAATCGGGTTGACGAAGGTCAACGCCGTCGAGCTCGCGCCGCTCAACATCCAGGTCAACGCGATCGTGCCCGGCTGGTATTTCACCGAAATGACCGAGGAATTGCGGGGAACAGCCTTTGAGCAGTCCGTCGTGCAACGCACGCCCGCCGGTCGTTGGGGCGATGGGCGGGACCTCGTCGGGACGTGCCTCTATCTCGCATCGGCCGCCTCGGACTATGTGAGCGGCGCGGTCATCACCGTCGACGGCGGCTATACCGCCAGCGACGGTCTCAACCGGAATTAGCCTCGCCTGAGTTTTTCGCGACTGGGGCGGGCAGCGTTCATACACGGCTCAGCGGCGCTGCACCACCAGCAACGCGCCGTTGGCTTCTTCCGGCGGCACCAGGATGGTGCCCGTGGCCAGCTCCTCATGCGCCACCTGCCATTGCGTCAGGTGATCGAGGGTGCGCGCGAGATTGCCGCTGCGCAGGGTCAGCGCCACCATCGCCGGCAGCGGGCGGTCGAGGTCGATATCGGCTTGCGGATAGAGCGCGGAGACATCGTCGGGCGTGGCGAAGATGATGCGGTGGCGGCCGACATGCACGGTGAGCACATCATCGGTTGTGGTGATGACGCCGGCGCCGAACAGCTGGTCATAGGCGGCGCGCAGCGGCTCCGTCGCCTCCACCATGACGGTGATGCCGGCAATGCCGGTGATGGCATTGGCATGAGCGAGCCATGGCGGTCGCCGCACCAGTTCGGGCGACAGGTGCTGGCAGACGAAAGCGGAAAGCGCCGGCGTCTCCTCGGGCGGCAGATACACCAGCTTGAAGCGCGGCAGGGCCGTGCCCTCCGGCAGCTCCAATTGCCGCGTCAGATCGCTGGGCGGCGTCGGATGGAGGCCGCGGCGCGCGAGCTCCGCGGCGGTCGCATCGCCCGAGCGCGTGGCGAAGGCGAGGCCTTTGAGTCCGTCACCGCCCGTAAAGAAGCCCTCGAGCCCGCCCATGCCTTGCGACGCATCGACGACGCCGAGAAGCTCGATATAGTCGCGCTCGAACATGATGCAGTAATTGCCGGTGCCCTTTTGCAGGTGCCGGCCGCGCGGCGTCAGCGTGAAGCCGAGCCTCGTCCAGCCGAGCTGCGCACGGTCGAGGTCGCCGACGGCGAGGATGACGTGGTCGATGCCGGCGATCGGGTGTGCCATCAGCGCAAGCTCGCCTCGATATTGCCGCCATCGACGGTGACGATGGCGGCGGTGGTGGTGCGCGCCTGGGCGAGAAAGACGAAGGCATCGGCCACGTCCTCGGCCGTCACCTCGCGTCCGAGCAGATTGCCGCTCATATAGTCGCCGGTCGAGACGCCGCGGGCGCGAGCGCGTTCGGCGATCATCGCCTCCGTGAGCAGCCCGCTGCGAATACGATCGGCATTGACCGCATTGGAGCGGATGCCGTCGCGGCCGTGATCGAGCGCGTATTGCTTCATCAGCGACAAGGTCGCGGCCTTGGGCAGGCCGTAGGGACCGAAATCGCGGCCGGGATTCACCGCCTGCTTCGAGACATTGAACAACAGAGCGCCGCCCGTCCCCTGCGCGCGCAAGACGCGCACGGCATTCTGCGCGACGCTCTGATGGGCGAAGAAATTGAGCTCGAAGGAGCGCCGCAACGTCGCCTCGTCGACCTCGCCGACCCTGCCCTGCCAGGCGGCGCCGGCGTTGGAGACGACGATGTCGATGCCGCCGAAGGCGGCGACGACGCGATCGAAGGCGGCACGCACCGCGGCCGCGTCGGTCACGTCGCCGGCGAGCGCCAAGGTGGCGCCGCCCACCGCCTTGGCGGCGGCGCGGGCGGCATCGGCATCGCGGTCCAGCAGCGCCACTTCGGCGCCGGCGCGCGCCAGCGCTTTCGCGGTGGCGGCGCCGATGCCGCTGCCCGCGCCGGTGACGAGCGCCACCTGCCGTGCCAGCGGCTTTTCCGCCGCCTTGCCGAGCTTAGCCTGCTCCAGCGACCAATACTCCACATCGAACATGTCGGCTTCGCAGACGCATTCATAGCGGCCGATCGCCTCGGCATCGCTGATCACCGCGACGGTGTTCTCGGCGATGTCCGCGGCGATCGCCGCATCCTTCGCCGAGGCGCCGAGGCCGAAAAGGCCCACACCCGGCACCAGCACGACGCGCGGCCGCGGATCGAGCTCGGTCCGCGGCGTCGCCTGGCCCTGGTTGTGGCGCGCGAAGTAAGCGTGATAGCGCGCCGCGTAAGCGTCGATCGCGGCGGCCACCTCACGGCGCCACTCGCCCAGCGCGCCCGCTTCCGGCGCCGGCACGATCAGCGGCCGGTTCTTGGTGCGGATGGTGTGGTCGGGCGTCACCACGCCGACCTGCGAATAGCGCGGAAGCTCGGCGCCGTTCACATAGGCGAGGATCTCCGGCGTGCTGCGGAAGCACAGGATCTGCCGCTTGGCGAGCCCCGTGGCACGGTCGTTGCTGATGGCGGCAAGCCCGCGCAGCACTGGCGCCACCTCGGCCACCGGCGCCAGCGCGCGCGGCAGCGCCGCCGCGGCGAAGAGATTGCGCCGGCCGCGCGCAAGGCGCGCTTCCGCGAGGCTCACCATCTCGATCATGCGCTCATAGGCCTCGCGCGCATCCTCGCCGAAGGTGAAGATGCCGTGCTTCAACAGAATGAGCCCTTCGACGCGCGGCTCCTTTTCGAAGATCTCCGCCGCTTCCTTGGCGAGCGCGAAGCCCGGCATGATGTAGGGGACGAGCGCCATGCGCCCGTCATAGACCTCGCGGCAGAGCGCCTCGCCCTCGGGCTGATCGCAAAGCGCCAGCACTGCGGTCGAATGGGTGTGATCGACGAATTTCTGCGGCAGGAAGGCGTGCAGCAGCGTCTCGACCGACGGATTGGGCGCGGCGCTGTCGAGCAGGTTCGCGCGCTGCGCGTTGACCATATCCTCGTCGCTGAGCCGCTCGAGGTGGCGCAGGCGCCGCAGCGGCGCGAGCCGCACCGCCGGCAGGCCCGCCGGCTCGATATTGCCCATGTCCCAGCCCGAGCCCTTGACGCACAGCACCTCGACCTCTTCGCCGAGGACATCCTGCATCACCGTCTTGACCGAGCTGTTGCCGCCGCCATGAAGGACGAGCTTGGGATCGCCGCCGAGCAGCCGCGTGGTGTAAACGCGCAGCGCGAGATCGCGCCCGATGCCTTTTTCGCCATAGCGGGCGATGAAACTGTCGGCGTCGCGATCGGACCAGAGGCTCTTCATCGATGCCGTGCGGGGCGTTTACCCCCCTCCCTTCCCTCCCCCTCAAGGGGGGAGGGGACTATCCTCACATGATGACCATACCCCCTCCCCCCTTGAGGGGGAGGGTTGGGGTGGGGGGTCCGCAGGCACATCATTCGCCCGCAAGCCGCGCGCGCCGCTCCGGGAAGAGCGACAACAGGCCCTCGCGCGAGGCGGCGCAGAGGCCGCGCTCGGTGATGAGGCCGGTGACCAGTCGCGCCGGGGTCACGTCGAAGGCGTAGTTGGCGGCGGCGCTGCCTTCGGGGACGAGGCGCACGCGCGCGGTGCCGCCGCCGGGCAAGCGGCCCGCGATCTCGGTCACCTCGCTGGGATCGCGCTCCTCGATCGGGATGTCGCGCACGCCGTCCTCGATCGACCAGTCGATGGTCGGCGACGGCAGCGCGACATGGAAGGGAACGCCGTTGTCCTTGGCCGCGAGCGCCTTTAGATATGTCCCGATCTTGTTGGCGACGTCGCCCGCCGCGGTGGTGCGGTCGGTACCGGTGATGCAGAGATCGACGCGGCCATGCTGCATCAGATGGCCGCCGGCATTGTCGACGATCACGGTATGCGGCACGCCGTGCTGCAGCAGCTCCCAGGCGGTAAGGCTCGCGCCCTGGTTCCGCGGCCGCGTCTCGTCGACCCAGACATGGACGGGAATGCCCGCTTCATGCGCAGCGTAGATCGGCGCCAGCGCCGTTCCCCAATCGACCGTCGCCAGCCAGCCGGCATTGCAGTGCGTCAGCACCTCGACCGGCCGGCGCTTCGCCTCTCTCAGCCAGACCGCTTCGATAAGCGTGAGGCCATGGCGTCCCATGGCGCGGTTGAGCGCCACATCCTCGTCGGCGACCTCGCCGGCGCGACGCCAGGCCGCCGCCGCCCGCTCGCGCGGCGCAAGCGGGCGCAGCAGCGCGCCCATCTCCTCGATCGCCCAGCGCAGATTGACCGCGGTCGGCCGCGTCGCCAGCAACAACGCCGAGGCAGCGTCGAGCGCGGTGTCCGAAGCATCGCCGCGCATCGCCAGCGCCATCCCGTAGGCGGCGGTGGCGCCGATGAGCGGCGCGCCGCGCACCAGCATGGCGCGGATGGCATGCGCCGCCGCCTCCGGCGTCTCCAGCCGCACCGTCGCCAGCTCGTGCGGCAACAGCGTCTGATCGATGATGCCGACCGCGCCATCGGGCTCGGCCCAGATGGTGCGCATCGGCTTGCCGGCGACCTTCATCGCGCGTCTCCTGCGGTCATCGCCTGAGGACGCGGCCCGCGACCGCGTCGAGCTTCGCCACCATCGCGGCATCGCGCGCCTCGGGCGCGGTGATGATGGCGTTGTCGAGGGCGTGATGACAACCCTGCGGGCAATCGCCGGGCTGGCGGCCGAGCAGCGGTACGACGGATTTGACCAGCGCGCGGGCACGATCGGCATTGGCGAGCAGGACGCCGACGATCATCTCGACGGTGACATGATCGTGATCGGGATGCCAGCAGTCGAAATCGGTGACCATGGCGACGGTGGCGTAGCAAAGCTCCGCCTCGCGCGCGAGCTTTGCTTCCGGCATGTTGGTCATGCCGACCACGGCGGCGTTGAGGCCGCGATGCATCTGGCTCTCCGCCAAGGTCGAGAATTGCGGCCCTTCCATGCAGAGATAAGTCCCGCCGCGATGCATCGGCAAGCCGCACTCAGCGCCGGCAGCGGCGAGCGCATCGCCGAGGCGCGCGCAGACCGGATGACCGAAGGCGACGTGCGCGACGAGGCCGGTGCCGTAGAAGCTCTTGTTGCGCGCGAAGGTGCGGTCGATGAACTGATCGACCAGCACGAAAGCGCCGGGCGGCAGCTCGGCCTTGAGGCTGCCGACGGCGGAGAGCGAGATCACCGCGGTGGCACCGGCGCGCTTCAGCGCATCGATATTGGCGCGGAAATTGATCTCGGAGGGCGGGATGCGGTGGCCACGGCCGTGGCGCGGCAGGAAGACGACGCGCGTGCCGGCGAGCTTGCCGAAGCAGAGCTCGTCCGAGGGCTCGCCGAAGGACGACGGGACGCGCCGCCATTCGACATCGACGAGCCCGTCGATCTGATAGAGCCCGCTGCCGCCAATGATGCCGATGACCGGACCGGAGACCATGACCCAAACGCTCCCGGATTGCGCAAAGCGCCAGTCTTCCAGCCGCGCCGCCTCAGAGCAACAGCGAAGTGCCGGCCCGCCCGAGCGCTACTTTGCCGGCAGCACCTGGTCGGGCGGGACCACCTTCATCGCGAAGGAGGTCGGCGTTTCCGTGGCGCCGAAGGGGCCGGGGACCTTGTTCTCGATGGGCGGCAGCGATTTGAGATAGGCGGCAATGGCATAGGCATCAGCCTTGCTGAGCTTGGCATAAGCGCGCCACGGCATGATCGGTGCCAGCATGCGTCCATCGGGCCGCTTGCCGGTGGTGAGCGCCGTCACGATCTCAGCCGATGTCCACGTGCCGAGCCCCGTCGCCTTGTCCGGCGTCAGGTTGCGCCCGTAGAAGGTGCCCATATCCGGAAGGTAGAAACCGACATCGGAGCCGCCAAGAAAGCGCGCCATATCAGGCTTGCCGAGGAATGTTCCCGGTGTGTGGCAATCGGTGCAACCGCCCAAGGTGACGAGGTACTGACCTCGCTTCACCTGCTTGTCAGCCTTCTCCGCCGCTTGCGACGGCGTCGCCAACAACGCCGTTAGCGCGATCGCCGCAGCCGCGGCGACAGCGCGATCCGACCGATGCATCATGATGATCCCCCCGAAACGCGATCAACCCCGGTTCGGATAGGATCACAGCCACGGGCAAAGCACAATCGGCGCGGCGCGGGCGATCGGCCGAAATCAATGCACGTCGGCCCAGATCTGGCGCTTGGCGGCGTAGAGGATCCCGGTCATGACCAGCAGGAAGATCAGCACCTTGGCGCCGGTGAACTTCCGTTCTTCCATCGTCGGCTCGGAGGCCCAGGTGAGGAAGGTCGCGACGTCATGCGCCTCTTGCGGCAGCGTCGCCTTGGTGCCGTCGGCGTATTGCACGTCATTGCCGGCGAGCGGCGGCGGCATGGCGATCTGATTGCCGGGGAAATAGATGTTGTAGTTCATGTTCGCCGACATCTTGAACCCGGCCGGCGGCTCCTTGAAGCCCTGCAGCAGAGCGTTGACGTAATCGGCGCCGCCGCTCAGGCCCTTGATCGGGCTGCTATCGGCGCGCGCCTTGACGATGAGCGAGAGATCGGGCGGCAGCGCGCCGTTGAGCGCCGCGCGCGCCGCCTGCTCGTTCGGGAAGGGCGGCACGAAGGCGTCCGAGGGCCGGCCGGGGCGCTGATACATCTCGCCCTGATCGTTGGGGCCGTCGGTCACCTGCTTGCTGGCGGCGATCGCCTTCACCTCGTCCTCGCTATAGCCGATGCCGACGAGGTCGCGGTAATGCAGCAGGTTCATCGAGTGACAGTGCGAGCAGACTTCTTCATAGACCTGGAAACCGCGTTGCGCCGCGGCGCGGTCGAAGGTGCCGAAGGGGCCGCTGAAGGACCAGGACTCCTTCGGGATCGACGCCGCCTCCTGCGCGCGCACCGGCGCTGCGCCCAGCGCCAGAAGAGCGAAGCAGGCCAGCCAGAGGACGGGTTTCGACATCAGGGCTTCTCCATCGGCGTCGACGCGCCGGCAAGGCGCGCGCCGCCCTTCTTGGTCACCGCGGCGCTGATGCTGGTCGGCAGCGGCAGCGGCCGCTCGAGCCAGCCGATCACCGGGAAGAGCACGACGAAATGGATGAAGTAGTAGAGCGTCGCGACCCGGCCGGCGACGATGAACCAGCCCTCGGGCCGATTGGCGCCGACATAACCGAGCACGAGCACGTCGATGACGAGGAGCCAGAACACCCACTTGTAGACCGGGCGGAAGCGGGCGCTGCGCACGCGCGAGGTGTCGAGCCAAGGCAGGAAGAAGAGCACGCCGATGGCGCCGAAGAGGCAGAGCACGCCAGCGAGCTTCGCCGGAATGAAGAGGATGTCCGGCACCGAGCGCAGTATCGCGTAGAACGGCAGGAAGTACCATTCGGGCACGATCTCGGGCGGCGTCTGCAGCGGATTGGCCTGCACGTAGTTCTGCGTGTCGCCGAGCGCGTTCGGCATATAGAACACGAAGAGGGCGTAGATGATCAGGAACACGCCGAGCCCGAACATGTCCTTGATCGTGTAGTAGGGATGGAAGGGGATGCTGTCCTGCGGCCCCTTGCGGTCGATGCCGAGCGGGTTGTTCGAGCCGTGCTGATGCAGCGCGATGAGATGCAGGCCGACGACACCGACGATGACGAAGGGCAGGAGGTAGTGAAGCGAGTAGAAGCGGTTCAGCGTCGGGTTGCCGACCGCGAACCCGCCCCAGAGCCAGGCGACGATCTTGGGCCCGACCACGGGAAGCGCCGAGAACAGGTTGGTGATGACGGTGGCGCCCCAGAAGCTCATCTGCCCCCAGGGCAGCACATAGCCCATGAAAGCGGTCGCCATCATCAGCAGCAGGATGATGACGCCCAGCATCCACAGCAGCTCGCGCGGCTCCTTGTAGGAGCCGTAATAGAGACCGCGGAAGATGTGGATGTAGACCACGATGAAGAAGAACGACGCGCCGTTCATATGGATGTAGCGCATCAGCCAGCCGAAATTCACGTCGCGCATGATACGCTCGACGGAATCGAAGGCCATGGTCGCGTTCGGCGTGTACTGCATCGCGAGGAAGATGCCGGTGACCATCATGATCACGAGCATGATCCCGGACAGCGAGCCGAAGTTCCACCAGTAGCTCAGGTTCCGCGGCGTCGGATAGTCGTAGAGCTCATGCTGCATGAAGGTGAAGACCGGCAGCCGGTGGTCGATCCAGCGCACGATCTTGCTTTGGCTCTGATTGCCGGGCGCGTTCATGGCGTGGCCCTTCTACAGCTGTTCGACGTCATTGAGGTCGAAACTCGATCCCGCCGGATTCTCGCCGATCCGCACGACCGTGTTGCTGACGAAATTGTACGGCGGGACCGGCAGGTTGTACGGCGCGGGAACACCCTGAAAGACCCGGCCGGCGAGATCGTAGCGCGAGCCGTGGCACGGGCAGAAATAGCCGCCCGGCCAATCCGGACCGAGCGTCCCGCCCGGCTGCGGCGTGAACTCCGGGATGCAGCCGAGATGCGTGCAGATGCCGACGAGCACGAGATATTCCGGCTTGATCGAGCGGTGCCAGTTCTTGGCGTAGTCGGGTTGCTGATCGACCGCGGATTCGGGATCGCGCAGGCGGTTCAGCACCGCTGCGTCCTGCAGCGACTTGAGCTCGGGCGCCGTGCGATTGACGACGAAGATCGGCCGGCTGCGCCAGAGCACCACGATCTGCTGCCCCGGCTGCAGATGCGAGAGATCGACGTCGAGCGGTGCGCCCGCGGCCAGCGTGTCCTGGGCGGCGTTCATGCTGTCGATCAGCGGCCAAGCCGCAATCGCCGCGCCGATTCCGGCCACGGCCGTCGCCGCGATCTGCAAGAAATCGCGCCGCGTCGCCGAATCATGCGCGCCCATCGGCTTCGGTTGCGCCGTATCCGCCATCAGGCCACCTCTTCCATAGTCCTGGACCGGGCCGAAAATTCCCCCGCCGGGTCAGGATGCAGACGGCGCGCAAGCTAACCTGTTGAACGCTCACCGCTATGCGACATCCTGCCGCAGAATGGGCAGATTCGGCGCGCGGCGCTTGGAGATGGCGCGCTATAGTCGCATCCGCCGAGGCGATGACCACCGGACCCGATGCGGCTTGCCCTGTACGAGCCCGATATCCCGCAGAATGCCGGCGCGCTGCTGCGGCTTGGCGCCGCGCTAGGGGTGGCGGTCGACATCATCGAGCCCGCCGGCTTCCTCTTGAGCGATCGGCGGCTGAAGCGCGCCGGAATGGATTATATCGGCGCCGCCGAGCTGAGGCGCCACCAATCCTGGGCGAGCTTTCGTGCCGGCTGCACCGGACGGTTGGTGTTGCTTACCACCAAGGCGAGCCTCGTCTATCACCGCTTCGCTTTCCGCCCGGACGATATACTACTGGTGGGGCGCGAAAGCGCGGGCGTACCTGAATCGGTGCATGCGGCCGTGGATGCCCGCCTGCGCATTCCGCTCAAGCCGGGACTGCGTTCGCTCAATGTGGCGCTCGCCGCCGCCATGGTATTGGGCGAGGCGCTGAAGCAGACCGACCAATTTCCAAAGGAAGCGCCATGACCGCCGATGCTGCCGATGTCGAAACCTTGAAGCGGCGTGCCGCGCAATGGTTCGAGGCGCTGCGCGACCGGATTTGCGCGGCGTTCGAGGCGATCGAGGACGAGTATCGGGCGGCGCGGCCCGGCGAAGGAGCAGCCGGGCGCTTCGAGCGGCGCGAATGGCAGCGGCCGGGCGGCGGCGGCGGCGTCATGGCGAGCATGCGCGGCCGCGTCTTCGAGAAGGTGGGCGTCAATGTCTCCACCGTCTGGGGCGAGTTCTCGCCGGAGTTCCGCGGCCAGATCCCCGGCGCGGCGGAGGATCCGCGCTTCTGGTCGAGCGGCATCTCGCTGGTGGCGCATCTGTGCTCACCGCTGGTGCCGGCCGTGCATATGAACACACGCCACATCCGCACCACCAAGAGCTGGTTCGGCGGCGGCGCCGATCTGACGCCGATGGTTCCGAACGAGGCCGATGCGCGCGATTTCCACGCCGCGCTCAAAGCGGCCTGCGACGCGCATGATCCGAGCTACTATCCGCGCTACAAGCAATGGTGCGACGACTATTTCTTTCTGCCGCATCGCAACGAGCCGCGCGGCGCCGGCGGCATCTTTTACGACTATCTCGACAGCGGCGATTGGGAGCGCGACTTCGCCTTCACCCGCGCGGTGGGGGAAGCCTTCCTCGCGATCTATCCACGTCTCGTGCGCCGCCACATGCTCGAGCCCTGGACCGAAGAAGAGCGCCGCCACCAGCTCATCCGCCGCGGCCGCTACGTCGAGTTCAACCTGCTCTACGACCGCGGCACCATCTTCGGCCTCAAGACCGGCGGCAACGTCGATGCAATCCTCATGTCCCTCCCGCCCGAGGTGAGATGGCCCTAACGCGACGCCGCAGGCGTCGTCGTTGGCGGCGTCAGTGGTTGCGCAGCAACCACGAGAGCCGCACCGTGCGGACTGGCCTCTCGGAGAAATTCCCCATCCCATTCCGGATAGCGCCACCCCCCTCCTCCGCTCATCCTCGCTCCACCCCTAGCGACGAGGAGCCCACCCCATGGCGCGCGCCTACTTCAGCACCGTCTTCGACGACCCCGCCACCCGCGTCTGGGCAGCAGTACGCGACTTCGGCAATTACCGCCTCTGGCTCGACGACGTCGACGAAAGCGGCATCGAGGATAACCGCCCCGGCGACGCCGTCGGCGCGGTTCGTCGCGTCCGCATCGGCGACACGCTGATCCGCCAGCGGCTTCTCGCGCATTCCGACCTCGAGCGCTGCTACAGCTATGAATTCTGCGGCACGCCGCGTTTTCCCGTCCGCGACTACATCGCGACGATCCGCGTAACGCCGATCGTCGACGGCAATAGAGCTTTCGTCGAATGGTGGGCGAGCTTCGACTGCGCCACCGAGGAGCATGAGCATTGGACAGGGTTCTTCGCCCAATCCTTTGCTACCTGGCTCGGCGCGCTGCGGCGACATCTCGGCAAATAGGCGCTCGCCTACATCTCCTCCGGCGGCCGGCGGTGGCGGAAGCTGGCGAGCAGCAGCACGTCGTAGATCACTTTGAGCGCGCCCGCCGCGACGAGCGGCCAGCCGAAGCTCGATAGTCCCAGCAGCCAGCCGGCGGCGACGGGGCTTGCTGCGGCGGCGAGGCTGCGCGGCACCGACGTGACGCTTGCCGCCGCGGCGCGCTCATCCGGCGTCACCACCGCCATGATGTAGGAGGTGCGCGTCGGCACATCCATGCTGGAGAGCGCGCTGCGCATCAGCAGCAGGGCCAGCGCCGGCGCCAAGCTGGGCGCAAACGGCGCCAGGATCAGAAACACATTGGACGGCAGATGCGTCCACACCATGGTGTTGACGAGGCCGATGCGCCGCGAGAGCGGCGTCGCGGCGAGAAATGACGCCGCGGCGAGCAGGTTGCTCCAGAAGAAGAAGCTGCCGGCGGCGGCGAGCGACAGGCCGAAGCGATCGAAAAGCCAGAGCGCCAGCAGCGACTGAACGATGAAGCCGCCGCCGAACGCGTCGAGGCTGAACAGCGCCGCGAGCAGCAGCACGAAACGGCGCGACGGGCCGAGCGGCGGCGCGGCCGCGGGGCGGCGCGGCGAGGCGCGTTGCGGCAGCCGGCGATAGAGGAGATAGCTGGCGAAGCCGAGCAGCGCATAGAGCGCGAACATCGCCTGCACCGCTTGCATGAGTCCCATCGGGAAAAGGCCGAGGAGGAGCTCCGGCAGCCCTGCCGCGAGCGCGCCCAGCGCGGCGACGAGGGAGCCGGTGAGGCTGTAGGCGACGAAGAGCGGAGTGCGCGAGCGGTCGGTTGCTGTCTCGGCGAGCAGCGCCTGCTCCAGCGGCAGGAACAGGCTGACATCGCCCGAGGACGGGTTGAGCGTGCCGAGGAAGCCCACCACGAGCAGCGGCCAGAAATGCGTCTCGAGCGCAAAGCCCATGCCGGTGCCGATCATCAGCAGGGTGCTGCCGAGCAGCAGCAGGCGATGGCCGTAGCGCCGCGCCCGGAGCCCCACCAGCAAGGTCAGCGCCGCCGATCCCGCCAAGGTCGCCGCGGTGAGGATGCCGACGGCAAGATCGCCGAAGCCGAGCAGCTTCAGGTAGATCGGCAGCAACAGGCTGACGAAGCCGTCGCCGAAGGCACGCAAGGCGCGCCCACAGAGCAGCAAGCGCGCTTCCCGGCCGATCTCGGGGGGCAGCAGGCGCAGTCGCATCACCGGCGCCGCGCGGATCGCAAGCTCATCGACGCTCTGCCTGCCATGAGACCTCCGCCTTCGTCTCAAGCTATAGCTTTTGACGAACCGCGCGCCACACGCGAACCCGCGGCGCGCCGCTCAGCGAAGGAGCCGCTCAACATGTGGCATGGTCAGCTCGATCCCCTCATCGCCCTTGGCGTCGTCGTCGCAACCGCGGCGACGGACGCGGTCTACGTCATGTTCACGGCGGCCGTCGCCGCGCGTCAGCGCGTTCCGGCCGCGACCTGGAGCAGCGTCTGGTATCTGCTCTCCGCCTTCGCGGTCATCAGCTACACCAGCAACTGGATCTATGTCTGCTTCGCGGCGCTCGGCTCGTGGGTGGGCGCCTTTGCATCGATCACCTTTCTCCATCGCCTCCCCGCGAGCCCGCCACCCGGATCGCCGCCGCCCTGAGCCGAGGGGCGAGGGTTGCGCCCAACGACGATCGCCCTGCCCGCGAAAGAAATCGATCTCGACACAGGTGACGCTTTGACACCCGTATGGATTCCCGCTTGCGCGGGAATGACGGAATGCTTTGATTTTGCTTCAAAATTCGTCGCCCCCGCGAAAGCGGGGCCCATTTCACAGCCGCTCGATGTCCCGCGACAACAGCTTCGTGCGTGACTTCGAAAGCGCTTGATTTGGTACCGTCAAGTACCGTAATCTCAACGCCATTTGGTACCGATAGGTACCGAATCGCATCGGCGCCGCGAATCAAATCTTGATATCCAAAGTACTCTGTGATACAGAGTCCTTTGCCAACAAGGGAGGAGCATTTGGGCGATCCCGGGAAGAGTGCCGCCGAAAGCCAGCCGGTGGTCCGGCTGCGCCAGGTGGAGAAGACCTATCGCACAGGGACGGTCGCGGTCGCGGCGCTCCGGGGCATCAGCCTCGATATCCCGCGCCACCGCTTCACCATGATCGTCGGCCCCTCCGGCAGCGGCAAAACCACGCTGCTCAATCTCATCGGCTGCATCGATGCGCCGAGCGCCGGCACGGTCGAGGTCTGCGGCGCGGCGATGGGCCAGCTCGGCGACAACGCGCTGGCGGATTTCCGCGCGCGCAATATCGGCTTCATCTTCCAGGGCTTCAGCCTCATCCCGGTGCTCTCGGCCTATGAGAATGTCGAGTATCCCTTGCTCCTGGTGGGCCGCCCCGCGGCCGAGCGGCGCGAGCGGACGCTCGCCATGCTGGACGCGGTCGGCCTAGCCGATCAGCGCCGGCAGCGGCCGAACGAGCTGAGCGGCGGCCAGAAGCAGCGCGTCGCCATCGCCCGCGCCCTGGTCAAGCACCCCGAGATCGTGCTCGCCGACGAGCCGACGGCCAATCTCGATACCCGCACCGGTGCGGCGATCATCGAGCTCATGCACAAGGTGCAGGCGGAGTTCGCCACCACCTTCATCTTCTCGACGCATGACCCGCAGCTCATCTCGCATGCCGACGAGACCTTCACCATCCGCGACGGCGAGCTGGTCGCGCATGCCGAAGGAGGCCACGCGTGATGCTGCTCAAGGTCGGCTTCCGCAACATCCTGCGCAACGGCCGCCGCTCGGCCATCACCGGGCTTGCCGTCGCCGTCGGCGCCGTCGCTCTCCTCGTCTTCGGCGCTTTCCAGGCCTACATCTTCGCCGGGCTGCAGACCCAGGCGGTGCAGCGCGCCGGGCATCTGACCGTGTTCCGCGACGGCTATTTCCTCTACGGCGCCGGCAATCCCGCCGCCTACGGCATCGACAACTATAAGCAAGTGATGGCGACGATTGCCGCCGATCCCGTGCTGAAGCCGCTCATCAACGTGATGACGCCGACACTGACCTTGTACGGCATCGCCGGCAATTTCGAAGGCGAGAACGACGCCGCCAAGACCTTCTTCGGCGTCGGCGTCATTCCGTCCGACCGCGAGCGCATGCGCCAATGGGACGAGTACGGCGCCG
>DATIYL010000047.1:0-5503 GCA_035517635.1 Allostellaceae bacterium
CAGCATGCCCGAGGCGAGCGCGCCGAGGACGAAATATTTGAGGCCGGCCTCGGTCGAAAGCTCGCTGTCGCGCGCGAAGCTCGCGAGCACATAAAGCGAGAGGCTCTGCAATTCGAGCGCCAGATAAAGCGAGATGAGATCATTGGCCGAGATCATCATCATCATGCCGGCCGTGCCGAGCAGCACGAGCACCGGATATTCCGGCCGCGCGATCCCGTGCATGTCGTTGTAGGAAAGCGCGATCACGAGCGAGAAGGCCGCGCCCACCAGCACGAGCACCTTGGCATAGGCCCCGAACCCGTCGGTCACGAACATGCCGAACAGGCTGACGCTGCGCGCGGGCCCATGCTGCGCCAAGGGCGCCAGCACAAGCGCCAGCGCGATCACGAGCGCGCCCACCGAGAGCCACAGGATCTCGCGCGCGGCGCGCTCGCCCTGGTGGACGCCCAAAAGCAGCAGCGCCATGGCGGCGCAGCCGAGGAAAATCTCCGGCAGGGCCGGCGTGAAATCGGGTGCGGCGACGAGCGGGATCATGGCAGGCGCGCCAATTTCGCGGCCGAATATGCACGCTCGGCCGCCTGGACATGCTCGATGAGGTTGGCGATCGAGGGCTGCATGGGCTTCAGGAACGACGCCGGATAAACTCCCATCCACAGCACCACGGCGATCATCGGCGCGAAGATCGCGACCTCGCGCAGGGAGAGATCGGGCATGGCGAGGACCTCGGGCTTCTCGGCCTTGCCGTAGACGACGCGGCGGTAGAGATAGAGCATGTAAGCGGCGCCGAGGATCATGCCGGTCGTGGCGAGGAAGGCGGTCCAGGTGTTGACCTGGAACGTGCCGATGAGCGAGAGGAACTCGCCGACGAAACCCGATGTGCCGGGAAGCCCCGCCGAGGCCAGCATGAACACCATGAAGACGGCGGCGTATTTCGGCATCACGTCGGCGACGCCGCCATAGCGCGCGATCTCGCGCGTGTGCATGCGGTCATAGACGACGCCGACGACGAGGAAGAGCGCGGCCGAAACGACGCCGTGGCTCAGCATCTGGATCATGGCGCCTTGGAGCCCCTCCGACGTGACGGAGAAGATGCCCATCGTCACGAAGCCCATATGCGCGACCGAGGAATAGGCCACGAGCTTCTTCATGTCGTCCTGCGCCAAGGCCACGAGCGAGGTGTAGATGATCGCCACGACCGAGAGGGCGAAAATGAGCGGCGCGAGATTTTGCGATGCGATCGGAAACATCGGCAGCGAGAAGCGCACGAAGCCGTAGCCGCCCATCTTCAAAAGCACGCCCGCGAGGATGACGGAGCCCGCGGTCGGCGCCTCGACATGAGCATCGGGAAGCCACGTATGGACCGGCCACATCGGCATCTTGACCGCGAAGGAAGCGAGGAAGGCGAGCCACAGCCAGGTCTGGAGGCCGGCCGGGAAATTGAAGGCGAGCGCCTCGCGGATGTCGCTCGAGCCGGTCTCGTAATAGATCGTGATGATGGCCAGGAGCATCAGCACCGAGCCCGCGAGCGTGTAGAGGAAGAACTTGAAGGCGGAATAGACGCGCCTCGGCCCGCCCCAGACGCCGATGATGAGGAACATCGGAATGAGCACGCCTTCGAAGAACATGTAGAAGAGGAAGAGGTCGAGAGCGCAGAACGTGCCGACCATCAAGGTCTCGAGCACCAGGAACGCGATCATGTATTCGCGCACACGCGTCTTCACCGCAACCCAGGCCGAGATGATGCAGAGCGGGATGAGGAAGCTCGACAGCAGCACAAAGAACAGCGAAAGCCCGTCGACCCCCATGCGGTAGCTGATGTTGAAATCGGGAAGCCAGGGCGCTTCCTCGAGCAGCTGGAAATCGGCGCGGGCGGGATCGAAATTGGCCCACACCGCGATCGCGAGCGCCAGATCGACCAGCGAGGTCCAGAGCGCGATCCAGCGCGCGTTCCGCGCGACATCCTCCTCCGCCCCGCGCAGCACGAGAATGCCGAGGACGCCGGCGAGCGGCACGAACGTCACGAGGGTGAGCAGCGGCCAGTTCGCCATGGCTCACCCGGCCAGCCGCAGGAGGTACCAGGTCACGAGCACCACCACGCCGATCAGCATCGCGAAGGCGTAATGGTAGAGGTATCCGGTCTGCAGCCGGCTCGTCAGCACCGACATGTCGAGCGTGCGCGCCGAAATGCCGTCGGGCCCGAGCCCGTCGATGACGGCGCCATCGCCCTTCTTCCAGAGACCGAAGCCCAAGGCCATCGCCGGCCGCACGATCAGGAGATCGTAGAGCTCGTCGAAATACCATTTGTTGAGAAGGAAAAGATAAAGGGCTCGGAAGCGCGCGACGACGAGGCCCGGGAATTCCGGCCGCGCAATATAGGCGTAATAGGCGACAAGGATGCCGATGAGGCCCGCGACGAGCGGCGCAATCGAAACGAGGAACGGCACGTGATGCGCGCCCTCGATCGTATCGTGCCCGGGCAGCACGAGGATCGAATCGCGCCAGAACTCCGCTCGTCCCTCGCCGACGAAGAGGTGGAAGCCGAAAATGCCGGCGAAGATCGCGCCCGTTCCGAGCACCAGGAGCGGCCCGATCATCACCCATGGCGATTCATGGACGTGATGCATCGTCTCGGCGCTGGCGCGCGGCGTGCCGTGGAATGTGAGGAAGATGAGGCGCCAGGAATAGAAAGCGGTGAGGAAAGCCGCCGCCACGCCGATGCAATAGGCATAAAGCCCGACGCCAGTTCCGGCGGCCCACGCAGCTTCGACGATCACGTCTTTCGAGTAGAAGCCGGAGAAGCCGAAGACGCCGGGAATGCCGATGCCGGCGAGCGAGAGGCTGCCGATCCACATCAGCGCATAAGTCCACGGGATGTGACGCCACAGGCCACCCATCTTGCGCATGTCCTGCTCGCCGGCGAGCGCGTGGATGACGGAGCCGGCGGCGAGGAACAGCAGCGCCTTGAAGAAGGCGTGCGTCATCAGGTGGAAGATGCCGGCGCTATAGGCCGAGACGCCGGCGGCGAAGAACATGTAGCCGAGCTGCGAGCAGGTCGAGTAGGCAATGACTTTCTTGATGTCGTTCTGCGCCATGCCGACCGAGGCGGCGAAGATCGCCGTCGTGGCGCCAATGACGCAGACGACGCCCAAGGCCACCGGCGCATATTCGAAAAGCGGCGAGAAGCGCGCCACCATGAAGACGCCCGCCGTCACCATCGTGGCGGCATGGATCAAGGCAGAGACCGGCGTCGGTCCTTCCATCGCGTCGGGAAGCCAGGTGTGGAGGCCAATCTGCGCCGATTTCCCCATGGCGCCGACGAAGAGGAGGATGCAGCTCAAGGTGAGCGCGTCGACCTCGTGGCCGAAGAACGGGATCGTGTTGTGCGCGACATCAGGCGCCGCCTGGAACACGGTGTCGAACTGGAGCGAGCCGAAGATCTCGTAGACGGCGAAGATGCCGAGCGCGAAGCCGAAATCGCCGATGCGGTTCACCACGAACGCCTTGATCGCGGCGGCATTGGCCGTAGGCCGGTCGTACCAGAACCCCACGAGCAGATAGGAGCAAAGCCCAACCCCCTCCCAGCCGAAGAACAGCTGCACGAAATTGTCGGCCGTCACCAGCATCAGCATGAAGAAGGTGAAGAGCGAGAGATACGACATGAAGCGCGGGACGCCGGGGTCGTGCGCCATGTAGCCGACGGAATAGATGTGGACCATGGCGGAGACGACGGTCACCACCGCGACCATGACGGCCGAGAGCGTGTCGAAGCGCAGCGCCCAATCGACCTGGAGATCGCCCGTGTCGATCCAGGTCCAGAGCCGCACGCTCTGATCGTGGCCGCCGACCGCAACCTCGAAGAAAAGAATGACGCCGAGAATGGCCGACACGACGAGCGCAGTGCAGGTCGTAAGCTGCGCGCCACGGTCGCCGATGATGCGGCCGAAGAAGCCGGCGATGAAGGCGCCCAAAAGCGGCAGGAAGATCGCGGCGACCGGCAAGGCTCAGCCTTTCATCAGATGGATGTCTTCGACCGCGATCGTGCCGCGGTTGCGGAAATAGACGACGAGGATGGCGAGCCCGATCGCGGCCTCGGCCGCCGCCACGGTCAGGACGAACATGGCGAAGATCTGGCCCACGAGATCATGCAGGAATGCCGAGAACGCCACGAAATTGATGTTGACCGCGAGCAGCATCAACTCGATCGACATGAGGATGATGATGACGTTCTTGCGATTGAGGAAGATGCCGAAGATGCCGAGCGTGAAGAGGATCGCGGCGACGGTCAGGTAATGGGCAAGCCCGATCTCGAGCATGTCAGGACACTCCCTCGCGCGGCCGCACCTTCACCACCTCGACGCTGTCCTCGCGGCGGCGCCCGATCTGCTGCAGGATGCGCTGGCGCCGCACGCCCTCGCGCGAGCGCAGCGTCAATACGATCGCGCCGATCATGGCGATGAGCAGGACGACGCCCGCGGCCTGGAAGGCATAGACGTAGCGCGTATAGAGGAGCGCGCCCAAGGCGGCGGTGTTCGAGACCGTGGCGGGCGGCGGCATCGGCGCGGCCATCGTGGTCGCGACGTGCGGCGCAACGACCCAGGCGCCGAACACGAGAAACAGCTCGAGGAAGAGCACGAACCCGATCATCGCGCCGATCGGCAGGTAGCGCTGGAACCCCTGGCGCAACTCGACGAAATTGATGTCGAGCATCATCACCACGAAAAGGAAAAGAACGGCGACCGCGCCGACATAGACAATGACGAGGATCATTGCCAGGAACTCGGCCCCCAGCAGCACGAAGAGCCCGGCCGAGTTGAAGAAGGCGAGAATGAGGAAGAGCACGGAATGGACCGGGTTGCGCGCGAGGATGACGAGCCCACCCGCGCCCACCGTCACCGCGGCGAAGAGCCAGAAGCAGATGGCCTGCACGATCATCGCGTCACCTGTAGGGCGCGTCGAGCGCGAGGTTCTTCGCGATCTCGGCCTCCCAGCGGTCGCCGTTCGCCAAGAGCTTCTCCTTGTTGTAGAAAAGCTCTTCGCGCGTCTCGGCGGCGAACTCGAAATTCGGGCCCTCGACGATCGCATCGACGGGGCAGGATTCCTGGCACAGCCCGCAATAGATGCATTTCGTCATGTCGATGTCGTAGCGCGTGGTGCGCCGGCTGCCGTCGGCGCGCGGCTCGGCCTCGATCGTGATGGCGAGCGCGGGGCAGACCGCCTCGCACAATTTGCAGGCGATGCAGCGCTCCTCGCCGTTGGGATAGCGGCGCAGCGCGTGCTCGCCGCGGAAGCGCGGCGAGAGCGGCCCTTTCTCGTAGGGGTAGTTGACGGTCACCGGCTCCTTGAACATGTAGCGGAGCGTGAGCCAAAGGCCTTGCACCACCTCGGAGAGGAGCACCAAGCGCGCGCTGCGGTCGAGTAACGCCATCAGAGACTCCTAGCGCGGGACCCAGCCGGTGGAGACGAGCACGCCGGCGGTGAGGACAAGCCAGCCGAGCGAGAGCGG
>DATIYL010000048.1:0-26621 GCA_035517635.1 Allostellaceae bacterium
CGGCGCTGTCTTGGCTTGGAACATTGATCGGCGAGATCACGTCGCCGGCCAAGATGCGCCCTCGCGCCGCGGCAAGGGCGACCGTCTCCACTCCGGCGACCGGTCGCGCGCGGTCGCGGATCATCCGGAGCGCCGCGTCGACGGTGATGCTGCCGCATGCCGCGCCGCAGTCACGGGTGAGCGGCCGATCACGGATCGCCGACGCCTGCGCCATCCACCGCCTCCCCTTCAATGCTCGCGCACCTCCCCGGCCCAAAGAAGCGACCGGGACGCGGTTCGTCCCGGTCAGTGAGGAGGGTCTCTTCAGCTCGTGCGATATTCCTGTCTCTTGAAGCTGAGCTTGCGCGTGACTTCGGGCGCATCAGCGATCTTCCGGATGTCGCCCCAGGTCTGCTTATAGTTGGGGATGATGAGCTCGTTCACCCCCTTCGAGACCACATCGCCCATCACGCCCATCGGATTGGCGAACAGCATGAAGGTCTCGCGCCGCTTCGCGCTCGGCGTCGGATACACCATGGCCTGGGTCGAACCGTTGTCGTTGTAGACCTCGACGAGGTCGCCCTGTTTCAGCCCGAGCTCGCTCATGTCGGCGGGATTCATCTCGATGAAGGGGAGCGGCCAGCGCCCCATCACGAAGTCGTTCTGCTGGTCGAGATAGGCCGACTGCCAGACGTGGTTCGTCCGGCCGTTGTTGACGAGGAACCGGAACTTCTGTTTCTCGGCCTCTTTGCCCGGCGCTTCCAAGCCGCGCCATTGCGTCGCCATGAAGTGGGCCTTTCCATCCTTCGTGTTGAATTTCCCGTCGGTGAAAAGCCGCTTGGTGCCGATGATCTTGCCGTCGCTGAAGCCCGTCGCCGGCTCCTGGAAGCCGTTCGTGCCCATCACGCGCAGACGCTCATAGGTGACGAACTCGCCGCCCGTCGCGTTCTTGTGATAGCCGTCCATGAACGCGTCTTCCTCGGTCTTCCACTCGTAGCCCTTGAACTTGTCGGCCACATCCGCCTTTCCGGCCTGGCGCCAGGAGCGCTCGAGCGCCTGCGCCAGACCGGCAACGATGAGGGAATCCGGCTTGGCGTTGCCCGGCGGGTCCATGTACCGCTCGGTAAGGCGCGTCCGCCGTTCCCCGTTCATCGAGGTCAGGTTGGCTTCGCCCGAGGTTGCGGCGGGCAGGATGACATGGGCCGCCTGGCCGATCTTGGTCGGTATGATGTCCACGTCGATCACGAACAGGCCGCCCTTGCGGATCGCGCCCATGATGGCCTCGACCTGGGCCGCTCGATCGCCGTAGGGAACGGCCGACATCGCGTCCTTCACCATGTCCGTGCGGCGCTTGTAGACATTCTTGAACTCGAGCGCGTTGAGCGTCGTCTTGTAGTGGTCGCACCCCCAGATCTGATGGATGCCGCCTTTACCGCCGATGAGCAGCTGGTCGATGTAGACGGCCGGCCGGCCGCCGGGATAGTCGGGCCGGACATAGCCCTCCTGATGTCCGCCCTGACGGACGCAGCCGCCACCCGGGCGCCCGACATTGCCGGTAGCGAGCGCGATGTTCACGAGGGCACCGTTGGTGCGGTAGTTGTCGTTGCCCCAGATCAGACCTTTCTCATAGGCGAACATCGTCCGCCGCCGCTTTCCTTGCTTGGGCTCGGCGATCCAGACCGCGGCTTGGCGGATCTGCGCCACCGGCACGCCGGTGACGCGCGCCGCTTCGTCGATGCTGACCGTGTTCGCCTTCAGCATCTCGTCGTAACCGCTCGTGTGCTGCTGGATGAAGTCCTTGTCGACCCAGCCCTTCGCCGCGATCTCGGTCATCACTGCGTTGAAGAGGATCAGATCCGTCCCGGGATTGATCGCGAGGTGCAGGACCTTGTCTTTGCCGGCTTCCACCTCGCAGGCGTTCACGGTGACGGTGCGGCGCGGATCGACGATGACGATCCGTGCGGCCTCGTGCGGCTCGTCCGGGAGCTGCGCCTTCTTCTTGTCCATCGACGTCCCGCGCAGGTTCGGAACCCAATGGTTCAGGAAGTAGTTCGTCTGCGTCTCGAGCGCGTTCGTCCCGACGGCGAAGATAGTGTCCGCCAGCTCCGCGTCCTCGTAGCAGTTGTTGAGCTCGCCCACGCCCATATCGCGCGTCGCGTGGACCTCGGAGTTGTAGGCGGGCCGGTTGTGGATGCGGATGTTCTTGATCTTCATGCTCTCGAAATAGAGCTTGCCCGTCGCCCAGGTGTTCTCGTAGCCGCCGCCGGCGCCGCCATGGTCGTAGGCCGAGACGATGACCCCGTCCTCACCCTGCTCCTCGACCACGCGGCGCGTGACCTCGGCGACGAGATCGAGCGCGTCGTCCCACGAGGTCGGATAGAGTCCGCCGTAGCGCCAGACGAGAGGATCGGTAAGCCGCTGGGCCTGCGTTCCGGTCGTCGTGGAGAATGACATCTCGGCGATCCGCGCGCCGCGGATCGAGCCGAGGCCGGAGTTCACCACGCACTCCTTGTCCGGCTTGACGACCAGATGGACGTCGCGCCCGTTCTGCTTGACGATGTTGTACATCGATGGGGAGAACCAATTCGTCGTCATCGGATCTTGCTGCTTCGACAGATCGACGCCGAAAGCGTTCTGGGAGGACGACGTTCCGCCCTGATGATCGACATCCCAGCTGTAGGCCTTATAGCCGCAGCCGACGATGCAATAGTGGCAGACGACGTTGTGCACGCTCGCACCCTTGGGCGGGATCGGAAGGCGGTCGATGTTGCGCTTGTAGGTCATCCCTGTCCTCCCTAGGCCTTCAGGACGTTGCTGAGACGGCCGTAGATAAGCTCGTCAACCGCGACGGCATGGATGTCGCCGTTGCCGTCGACCCGGAGCTTGAACTGCGGCAGGTTCTGGGTGGCGTGGCCCCAGATCTCCTGGCCGCCTTTCTCGCAGTCGAAGCGGGAGTAGTGGCCGGGACAGTCGAGCGTTTTGTCGGCCGCGACGTAGCTGAGCGGAAATCCCTTGTGCGGGCACAGGGTCGAGAAGGCGACGATGTCGTGCTCGGGTCCGACTCCGTCTTCGACGGGATGGCCGAGCTTGAGCAGCACGCCCGGGGAATCGGCATCCGGGTAGCTGATCTGCACCGGCTCGTCGACCTTCAACTCCCGGACGTTGCCGAGCTTCTTGCTCGGATAGCTCACGCGCGCGAGCGACGGCGCAGCTTCCGCAGTTGGCGCTACGGCGCTGGCGGCCACCGCTGCCGCCGCCGAAGCGCCCCCTCTCAAGAACTGACGGCGCCCAATGTCGACCATGCGGCTGCAACGCTTCATGGGTTTCCCCCGTTGGCTGGCATTCTTGTCACACGGGTCTGCGCAAGCGCCGTGCCAGGTGTTGACGCGCCGGTGCCACGGAAAAACAACGGTTTGGCGCGCATCAAGACCGATCGAATCCGGAAACTCGGATTGTTGATCCGAAATTGCAGACAGCCTAATGCCCTGGTCGTTTCGAAAGATCGCGCGTCAGGCGATGCGAGTCGCCGATCTCGGAGTTCAGGCGTCGGGCGGCCGCTCAGCGTCCGTGATGCCGGCGCCTTACGGGATCCGCGTCAACGGCGAGCTTGCGCATCTTCTCGAAAAGGGTCGAGCGCGCGACGCCGAGGAGCTTCGCGGCTTCATCGACGCGTCCGCCGACGCGAGCGAGGGCCGCGCGGATGTGGTGCCGTTCCGCCCGCTCGCGGATTTCTGCGAGCGATGGAAGCAAGTCTTCCAGTGCCCGCGGCTCGACGCCCTCGGATGGGAACAGCGCGGCCGGGCCGATCCAAGGCGCGTCGGCCAACGCCACGGCGCGCTCCACGCGGTTGCGAAGCTCGCGGACGTTTCCGGGCCAATGGTACGTCAGGAGCGCCTGCTCCGCGGCCGACGTGAAGCCATGGACCTCGCGTCCAAAGGCCCCGCAGAATTCGCTCAGGAACCCGGTCGCGAGGGGAAGCACGTCATCCGTCCGCTCGCGCAGCGGCGGCACCGTCACGCGGATGACGTCGATGCGGTAATAGAGGTCGCGGCGGAAGCGTCCGTCGGCTACCGCCGCCTCGAGGTCGGCGTTCGTCGCGCAGACGATCCGCGCCGGCACCCTGATCGCGGCCTCGCCGCCGAGCCGGGTGAAACTGCGCTCTTGGAGGAGCCGCAGAAGCTTCGCCTGAACCGGCAAGGGCAACTCGCCGACCTCGTCGAGAAAGAGCACCCCGTCGCGCGCGCGCTCGACATATCCGTGGTGCCGCGCATGAGCGCCGGTGAAGGCTCCTTTCTCGTGGCCGAAGAGTTCGCTCTCCATGAGCTCGTTCGGGATCGCGGCGCAGTTCACCGCGATGAAGGGTGATCGCGCACGCGTCGATATGCCGTGGACGAAGTGGGCGGCAACTTCCTTGCCGACGCCGCTCTCGCCCACGAAGAGGAGAGAACTGTCGACGTCAGCGACGCGGCGCAGCAGCGTCTCGATGAGCCGCATCGGCTCCGACGCGCCGAGCGCCCCAACCGCGCCCGGCCGCGACCGGATCAGACGCGGTATCCGCTCCAGCAGGTCCGTGATCGCGTAGGGCTTGGCAATGTAGTCGACCGCGCCCGCCTTGGTGAGGCGAACGGCCTGCTCGATCTGCCCGAAGGCTGTCACGAACAGAAAGGGGGTTCCGGCGAGGGATGGGAGTAGCTGGAGGAAAACGTCCTCGCCGGACATATCCGGCAGCCGGATGTCGCAGATGATGAGATCTGGGCGCACCGCCCGCAGGCCGTCGATCGCCTCTTCGCCAGTTCGCCACCAGCGAGCCGCATAGCCTTCGAGCTGAAGGCGATGGACGAGCGTCCCGCCCATCACCTGGTCGTCCTCGATCACACCGATCGTGACCCGGTCATGCGGCATCGCGCGTCGTCTCCTTCGTGGGGACGACCGGCAGCGTCACGACGACGCGCGTGCCGGTTCCCGGCCGTTCGACCGCAACCCGCCCGCCCAGGCGCCGGACGAGGTGCGCCGTTGTCCACAGCCCTAGCCCCTTGCCGGCGCGGGACGGCGCTGGGGTTTCGGGTTGCTCAAGAAGCGCGGCGAGCTCAATGGGAAGCCCGGGCCCTTCGTCGGACACGGTGATTCGCAGCCCGCCGTCAGCGGGCGCCGCCTCGACCGCGACGGCCCCGGCGACGGGCGAGGCCGCGCAGGCGTTTAGCAGGAGATTGAGCACGACCTGGCGGACAGCGGGCCCGTCGATCGCGAGCGGCGCCTCGACGCGATTGCACCATTCCAGCCGCAGCCGGCGAACGCCCGTCTCATGCTGGACGAGGAACGGCAGATCGTCCAATTCCGCCGGCGTCAGGACAGTGCCCGAACCTCCCTTGTAAGTGACGAGCGCCGCCCGGACGACGTTGCGGATCCCGGCGAGCCCGCGCTTCAAAAACTCGAGCGAGGTCTGAACGACCGCCGGATCATTGCCGTGCGCCTGGATCGTGTCGATTGCGTTCAGCATGCCGCCGAGCGGGTTGTTGACTTCATGCGCCATGCCCGACGCCAGGCGACCGAGCATGGCATACTTCTCCTGCTCCGCCAGCTGCGTGGCGAGCGTCTCGCGCTCGCTGAGCGTGCGCGCCATCGCATTGAACCGGTCGAAAATCTGTCCAAACTCGCTGGCGACGTTGCGACGGTAACGCTGGGGGATCGGCTCCAGGCGTCCATCGCGGATGCGCTCGACGTAGCGGGTGAGCACGCTCAAGGGTTGGAGCATGTGCTTCACCGCAAAATATCCGATCAGAGCGAAAGCCAGCGCGAGGCCGCCATTGGCGAGAAGAAGCGTCAGCAGGACTTGATGCCGGACGCGGAGGAGGTCGGCGATGTCGATCTCGGCGTGGATGCGGCCGACCGAGAAGCCTTCCGTCCGCAGTGTCCGGGTGAGCCAGGCCCGGCCGCTTGCTTCATCAATGGCGAGCCCATCGTCCTTCGGGAATTCCTTGCGGAGCTTCTCCGGGACCGGTTTCATGACCGGAAAGCGGTCCGGATCGGAAGCGGCGAGAATGGTCTCGTTTGGCAACTCGACGAATGCGTAGCGGACCTTGACTCCTGAGTACCGTCCGCGCGCTCGATCCAGCGCGTCGAACGTCTCCCATATGTCGGACCGGATGACGGCTGGCAGCACCGCCGCGGAAAGCCCATCGAGATAAGCGTTGCTCAGCAGGCGCAGATTGGTCTCCTGGTCCCGGGCGAGACGCGCCAACACGATCTGGGAGATCGCCACCGCGATGGCGACCATCAGCCCGGCGACGAGCAGCGGAACCTTGACGGTGAGCGGCCATGACGTCAGGCGCAGAAGGCGGGGCATCAGACCTGCGCCTTCACGACACGCCACTTGTCCAGCGTGCTTTGATACATGTCCGGCGTGCCGGTGGTGAAGCCGTCGAGCGCTAAAATGTCGAGGATTTGGCGCCCAAGCGGATCCGACGACGCGTCAAGGAGCGCCGCCGCGAACGCCTTGACTGCGGGCTCGTTCGCGCGCGCATTGGGAGCGACCATCGGCGGGAAGCCGAGCCATTCCGAGCGGTAGACGATGCGGGTCTTGCGCACGAGATCGGGCTCGCGATCGCGCATGACATCCCAGACATAGCCGTCGATGCTGCCGCTTTCGGCGAGCCCGGAACCTACGGCTCGGATGACGTTCCGATGGCCGTAAGTGAAGAAGAACTCCCGGAAGAACTGAGCCGGCATCGTATGGCGGAGCGCGAGCAGCCAGCGCGTGATCAGATATCCCGAGGTGCTGTCCGGATCGGAAAACGCGTGTACCGTGCCACGGATGTCGTCGAAGTCTTGGGCGCGGCTCGCCTCGTTCACGATGATGTAGGTCTGGTAAAGCGGCCGGTGATGGTAGAGCGGGACGGCCAGCAAAGTGAGCTGATTGCGATACTGAACATAGGGGTCGTCGCAGATCCAGGCCGCGTCGAGCTGGCCCGAAATGAGCAAGGCCGAAATCTCTTGGTAGGTGCGCCGCTTGATGAGCGCGACAGGCCTGCGCAGTCGGCCGGTCAGATAGCGCTCCAGCATCGAGAGCAGCTCGATGTCGTTGTCGAGGAAAACAGGCGTCAGACCGAAGCTGAACGTCTCGGCAGCTGACGCGCGTGCGAGGCCGAGAGCCGCCGCGGCTCCCAAACCAAGCAGCAGGCGCCGGCGCGTAATAGACGATCCGCGAGCCGGCCGGCTTCGGCCAATCGCTGGCATGCGTCTCCTCCCCTCGTTTTGTTGTCTTCTTTACAACTAGGTTACACCCGCTTCGACTATTCCGGAAGTCTCGTTGACTAGCTTGCCACCACCATGTACCTTCGACAATGTTGGAACTGTTGGAGACGCGGTGCGCAGCTACGGCGACGTTCGGGTTGTCGAATGTTGCCCGATGCCGGCCTCGCCGGGGTGGCTCGATCGGCTGAACCTCGCCGCCGTGGTGTGTCGTCGGGCGTCGCGCTACGGTCGGCGCGCGGCTTACGAATTGCTCGACGATCATCTGCTCGACGACGTCGCCATCGACGAGGACCGCCGATTGCGCCGGTCGCGCGATAGGGAAGCGATGTTTCGAAGAGTGTGGCTGGCCGGCTGCGGAGGGTTCTTGTGAGCACGAAATTCACCACGACTGAGGTCACTCGCGCTCTGGGGGCGCTGGCGCAGGAAACGCGCCTTGAGCTGTTCCGGATGCTCGTCGAGCGAGGCCCTGCCGGGCTCTCGGCGGGCGAGCTGGCTGAGCGTCTGAAGGTGCCCTCGTCATCGCTGTCGTTCCATCTGCGGGCGCTTCAGCACGCGCACCTCATCACGCAACGCCGAGCGAGCCGGCAGATGATCTATGCCGCCGACTTCGGATCGATGAACGCGGTGGTCCAATTTCTGACCGAGAATTGCTGTGGGGCGGAGGCCGTCTGCGCCCCGGTCTGCAACCCCGGCGCCGCTCTTGCTGCGGGGGAAAACCAGGATGACGCGGCCGTGCGCCGCCGTCGCCGCTGACGCCGAAGGCGGGGTACGACCATGACCAAGCCCTACAACGTTCTCTTTCTCTGCACCGGAAACTCTGCCCGCAGCATTATGGCCGAAGTGATTCTGCGCCGCTGGGGGCGAGACCGGTTTCACGCGTTCAGCGCAGGCAGCCATCCGCGCGGCGCCGTGCATCCCATGACGATCGAACTCCTGAAGCGGCTCCACTACTCGACCGAAGGCTTGCGCAGCAAGAGCTGGGACGAGTTCGCTCGTCCGGGCAGCGCGCCGCTCGACTTCGTATTCACGGTTTGTGATCAGGCCGCCGGCGAAGTCTGTCCGGCGTGGCCCGGCCAGCCGATGACGGCGCATTGGGGCGTCGAGGATCCGGCAACGTTCGAAGGGCCCGAAGGCAAGCAGAGGGAGCTTTTCAAGCAGGTCTATTTCCTGCTCGACAACCGCATCAAGATCTTCACCAGCCTGCCGCTGGAGAAACTGGACCGTCTCAGCTTGCAGAAGCGCCTCGACCAAATCGGCCGTACGAAATTGGCCGAAGGCGAGATGCCAAAGACGGAGCCGGCGACCTGACAGGCTAGCGACAATCCCGCGCTCCGTCTCGCAGAGCGCGGCCACTTTGGTTCCCACCCGAACCGCCGGAGACAGCTCATGTCGAAACGCTTCAACGTGCTCTTTCTGTGCACCGGAAATTCGGCGCGGAGCATTTTGGCGGAGGCGATCATGAACCGACTGGGGTCCGGTCGCTTCCGCGCCCTCAGCGCCGGCAGCCAGCCGAAAGGCGCCGTCCATCCGCTGGCTCTCAAATTGCTGCAATCGAAGGATTTCCCGACCGAAGGGTTTCGGAGCAAGAGCTGGAGCGAATTCGCCGCCGCCGGCGCGCCGGAGATGCAGCTCATCGTCACGGTCTGCGATCAGGCGGCGGGCGAAGTCTGCCCGATCTGGCCGGGGCATCCGGTCGTCGCGCATTGGGGTCTGCCTGATCCGGCGGCCGTGGATGGAAGCCTGGCTGAGCGACGCGCGGCCTTTGACGACACTTTCGAAGCGCTAGAGCGCCGGATTCACATGCTCGTCAGCATGCCCGTGGAGGAGCTCGATCCGGCGACATTGAAGCGCCGAGCCCAAGAAATTGCCGTGCTGCCGAGCGAAGCCGCTCGCAAAGCAGCCCGATGACGGCGGGCCTCGCCGCCAAGCCTCGCGCGGCCGCTCGCGGATTGGAGCCGTCGTTGGTCTATGCGACGTCCTGCGAGTTCGTTGCGACCGGTCTTCTGCTCATTGGCGTGGTCGGGTCGGGCATCATGGCTCAGCGGCTATGCGCGGGAAACATAGGGCTCGCGCTGCTGGCAAATGCCATCGCCACCGGCGGCGCGCTGGTCGCCCTCATCCTCGCGTTCGGTCCGCAATCGGGCGCGCACATGAACCCCGTCGTCACGCTCGCGGCGGCGTTGACGAATGATCTTCGGTGGCGGTTCGCGGCGGCGTATTTGCCGGCGCAGATCGCCGGCGCCGTAGCGGGCGTCTGGATCGCCCATGTCATGTTCGAGCTTCCGGTTCTGCAGTTCAGCCAGCATGTCCGAACCGGAATTGGCCAATGGGTCGCCGAGGCGGTCGCAACCTTCGGTCTGCTCGTCACCATCTGGGGCTGCCGCGCCCATCGCGCGCCGGTGACGGCATTCGCGGTGGCCGCCTACATCACCGGCGCCTACTGGTTCACCGCTTCGACATCCTTCGCCAATCCAGCCGTGACAGTGGCACGGGCGCTCACCGATACGTTTGCGGGAATCCGTCCCGCCGACGTGCCGGGCTTCATCTTGTCTCAGCTCTTCGGGCTGGCAGCGGCCTTGCCACTGATCCGCAGTTTTGGCGCCGTTCACGGCGACCGCTGAGCTCTCCATCCGCTCCGCTGTGGGGTGCTGTGCTACCCTCGCCAGAGGACCCGCTCTTTGACATCGTGCAGCGATGTTTCACGTGCTCCGCGCGTCGCTCCGGCGCGCGGAGCGCGCGGCAAAAAAATGCTCCCGGTGTACACCGGGGGCGTAGGCCCCTCCCGGCGGTTTTTGCTTGACGGGGCTAGCGCGTCGGCGCGGCGCGGCGCAGCAGGAAGAGCGCCTGCTCGGCCATGAGATTGGCGAGCGCGCCGCGCGGGTTGAGGCGATAGGGCAGGCCGTTGCGGTCGAGCGTCACGCTGCGCTCGATGACGACGCCGAGCTCCTCGCAGAGGGCGATGAAGTCGAGGATGGTGCAGAGATGGATGTTGGGCGTCTCGTACCAGGCATGCGTCAGCACCGGCGTCACCGGCATGCGGCCGTTGACGAGCAAGTTCAAGCGGATGCGCCAATGGCCAAAATTGGGGAAGGACACCACGGCGCGGCGGCCGATGCGGACGAGATGGGCGATGACGCTGCGCGGCTGGCGCGTCGCCTGCAAGGTCTGGCTCAGCACGACATAATCGAAGGCGTCCGAGGGGTAATCCTGCAGATCGTGATCGGCATCGCCCTGGATCACGGAGAGCCCGTGCCGGACGCCGGCATTGACGCCGGATTGCGACAGCTCCATGCCGCGCCCATCGACGCCCTTGGCCTCGGCGAGATAGGCGAGCAGCTCGCCCTCGCCGCAGCCGATATCGAGGACGCGCGAGCCCGGCTCGATCATGTCGGCGACGAGGCGCAGATCGCCGCGCAGCTTGAGGCCGGCGGCGGCGCTGAGATTGCCGTCGGCGCTCACTTCGGCTCGAGCCCGCGATGGCGCGCGCAGCCGTCGAGGAAGCCGCGCAAGGTGGCGAAGAATTCCGGCTCTTCGAGCAGGAAGGCGTCGTGCCCCTTGTCGGTCTCGATCTCGACGAAGCTGACATTGGCCGCCGCCGCGTTCAGCGCATGGACGATGGCGCGGTTCTCCGAGGTCGGATAGAGCCAGTCGCTGGTGAAGGAGATGCAGCAGAAGCGCGTCTTGATGCCGCGGAAGGCGTTGGCGAGCTGCCCCTCATGCTCGGCGGCGAGATCGAAATAGTCGCAGGCGCGGGTGATGTAGAGATAGGAATTGGCATCGAACCGCTCGACGAAGGTGATGCCCTGGTGGCGCAGATAGTTCTCGACCTGGAAATCGGCGTCGAAGCCATAGGTGAGGGCCGAGCGGTCCTGCAGGTTGCGGCCGAATTTGCGGTGCAGCGCCTGCTCCGAGAGATAGGTGATGTGCGCCGCCATGCGCGCCACGGCAAGCCCGCGCGCCGGCCGCTCGCCGCGCTCGAGGTAGTTGCCCTGGCACCATTGCGGATCGGCCATGATCGCCTGGCGGCCGACCTCGTGGAAGGCGATGTTCTGCGCCGAGTGCCGCGCCGCCGTCGCGATCGGCACCGCGGCGAAGACGCGCTCGGGGAACGACGCCGCCCATTGCAGCACCTGCATCCCGCCCATCGAGCCGCCGATGACGCAAAAGAGGCTGTCGATGCCGAGATGATCAATGAGCTTCTGCTGCGCCCGCACCATGTCGGCGACGGTGATCACGGGGAAGGCGAGACCCCAGGGCGTGCCGGTGGCGGGGTTGATCTCCATCGGCCCCGTCGACCCCATGCAGCCGCCCAGCACATTGGCGCAGATGAGGAAGTAGCGCTCGGTGTCGAGCACCTTGCCCGGCCCGACCAGGGTCTCCCACCAGCCCGGCTTGCCGGTCAGCGGATGGGTCCCGGCGACATACTGATCGCCGGTCAGCGCATGGCAGATCAGGATGGCGTTGGAGCGCTCGGCATTGAGCCGGCCATAGGTCTGATAAGCGACGGTATAGGGCCCGAGCGCCACGCCGCAGTCGAGCGCCAGCGCCTCGGCCACCACCAGGCGAAAGCCGGGGCGGTCGGGGGCTAAGGCAGTCTCGCGGGCGGCCGACGGAATGGATATCGTCATCGGGAAGAGGCCAAGGCGCAAGCGCCGATGATCTTGCTCGCCGTATCAGACATTTGCGCTACCTAGGGAGCAAGCCGCGGGGCTGTCAACGTTTTCTTTGCTTTCGTCGGCCCGGCGAACTATCAGTATCGCCTTCCGCGTGGACCCTTTTGACCTGGCGTTAACCTAATGTCCTCTCTCGACGAACTGCGCCGGCGCATCGATGAGATCGATGATCAGCTCCATGACCTGGTCATGGAGCGCGCCACCATCGTCGAGGCCGTCGCCGCCAGCAAGAAGGAGACCCGCACCCCGGCGGTGCGGCCCGGCCGCGAGGCGCAGATCCTGCGCCGCCTCGTGCAGCGGCATCAGGGCCGCTTCCCGCGCCCCGTTCTGGTGCGGCTTTGGCGCGAGATCATCAGCGGCACGGTGATGATGCAGGGCGAATTTGCCGTCGCCGTCTTGGCGCTCGAGGAGATGCCGGATTACTGGGACATCGCCCGCGATCATTTCGGCAGCCACATGCCGATGATCGCCTTCCATTCGGTGGGCGAGGTGTTGCGCTCGCTGGCCGAGCGCCGGGTGGCGGCGGCGGTGTTGCCGCTGCCGGCGGAAGGCGAGCGCGAGCCCTGGTGGCCGCTCTTGGCGCATTCCCGCGTCGCGGCGCCGCGCATACTCGCGCGGCTGCCGTTCGGCGGGCGCGGCAGCGCGCGCGGCGATGGCGGCCTCGATGCGCTCGCCATCGGCCATGGCGATCCCGATCCCACCGGCGATGATTGCAGCTTCGTCGCGCTCGAACTCGCCGGCGAGCTGAGCCGCGCCCGGCTCATCGGCGCGCTGAAAGACGTAGGACTCACGGTGACGCTCTTCGCCGAGCATCGCGACGGCGGCAGCGCCTGGAACCTGCTCGAGATCGACGACATGGTCAGTGAGGGCGATCCTCGCCTCGCCAAGGCGCTGGCGCCGCTCGCCATGGTGCTGCGCGTCGCGCATCTCGGCTCCTATCCCAAGCCGCTGGCGCCGGCGGTGCTGGGACTACGCGCCAATGGACGGCCACGATGAGCGAACATCCGATACCGCAACCCGGCATTCTCGGCATCTCGCCCTATGTCGGCGGCGAATCCAAGGCCGAAGGCGCGCGCCGCGTCATCCGCCTCGCCTCGAACGAAAGCGCACTCGGGCCGAGCCCGCGCGCGATGGAGGCTTACCGCGCCCAGGCGGCGGAGATGTTCCGCTATCCCGATGGCGGCTCGATCGCCTTGCGTGAGGCGATCGCGCGGCGCTACGGGCTCGATGCGGCGCGCATCGTCTGCGGCACCGGCTCGGACGAGCTCATCAGCCTGTTGGCGCGCGCCTATGCCGGTCTCGGCGACGAGGTGATCTACAGCCGCCACGGCTTCCTCATGTATCCCATCGCCGCGCAATCGGCCGGCGCGACGCCGGTCGCCGTGCCGGAAAAGCAGCTCACCGCCGATGTCGATGCCATGCTGGCGCTGGTCACGTCCAGGACGCGGCTCGTCTATCTCGCCAACCCCAACAATCCCACCGGCACCTTCCTGCCGCGCGCGGAGGTGAAGCGGCTCCACGAGGGGTTGCCGAGATCGACGCTGCTCGTCATCGATGCGGCCTATGCCGAGTTCGTCGCGCGCAACGACTACGAGCCCGGCATCGAGCTCGCGGAGCGCGCCGAGAATGTCATCATGCTGCGCACCTTCTCGAAGATCTACGCGCTCGCCGGTTTGCGCATCGGCTGGGGCTATGCCAGCGCCGGCATCATCGACGTGCTCAACCGCGTGCGCGGCGTCTTCAACATCAATCTGCCGGCGCAGGCGGCCGCGGTCGCGGCGCTCGAGGATGTCGCATCGATCGACCGCGCGCGCGAGCACAACGACACCTGGCGTCCCTGGCTCGAGCGCGAGATCCGCGCGCTCGGCCTCGAGGTGACGCCCTCGGTCGCCAATTTCGTGCTGGTGCATTTCGGCAACCGGCCCAAGGACAGCAGCGCCGCCTGGGAGTTCCTCAAATCGCGCGGCATCCTGACGCGCCAGATGGGCGCTTACGGGCTGCCCAAGCACATTCGCATCAGCGTCGGATTGGAGGAGGAGATGCGCGCCGTCGTCGCCGCGTTGGCGGATTTCCTCAAAGCGCCGTGACCCAGCCGCTCTTCGACCGCGTCGCGCTGATCGGCATCGGCCTCGTCGGCTCCTCGCTCGCGCGCGTGCTGCGGCAGGGCGGCCTCGCCGGCGAGATCGTCGCCTGCGCGCGCCGGCAGGCGACGCTCGATACCGTGACGCGCCTCGCGCTTGCCGACCGCGTCACCGCCGATCCTGCCGAAGCGGCGGCGGGTGCCGACCTCGTCGTGCTGTCGACGCCGCTCTCCGCCTATGCCGAGATCGGCCGGCGCATCGCGCCGTCGTTGAAGCCCGGCGCCGTGGTGAGCGATGTCGGTTCGGTCAAAGCGGCGGCGATCCGCGATCTCGCCCCGCTGCTGCCGCCGGGCGTTCATCTCGTCCCCGCCCATCCCGTCGCCGGCACCGAGCATTCCGGCCCGGAGAGCGGCTTTGCTGAGATGTTCGCGGATCGCTGGTGCATTCTGACGCCGCTGCCCAACGGCGATGCCGCTTCGCTCGACCGCGTCACGCGGATGTGGCAGAGCGCGGGCATGAAGGTGGTGACGATGGATGCCGAGCATCACGACATGGTGCTCGCCATCACCTCGCACCTGCCGCATCTCATCGCCTATACGATCGTCGGCACCGCCACCGATCTCGAGGAGACGCTGAAATCGGAGGTGATCAAATTCTCCGCCGGCGGCTTCCGCGACTTCACCCGCATCGCCGCTTCCGATCCGGTGATGTGGCGCGACATCTCCCTCGCCAATCGCGAAGCGGTGCTGGAGATGCTGCAACGCTTCACCGAGGATCTGACGGCGCTGCAGCGCGCCATCCGCTGGGGCGAGGGCGACAAGCTGCAAGACCTCTTCACCCGCACCCGCACCATCCGCCGCTCGATCATCGAAGCGAAACAAGCGTAGCTGCACAAAGGCGGTGGGTCCTTCGACAAGCTCAGGATGAGGACGTCTCTTCGCGGCCCTTGGAAGATGCCCAAAAGAATTTCACCTCATCCTGAGCCTGTCGAAGGACGCACCTTGAACCTGCAGCGTCACGCGAAGGGAGCCGCCCCATGTACGCCGTGATCTTCGAGGTCCAGCCGAAGCCCGGACGGAAACAGGACTACCTCGACATCGCCGCCGCGCTCCGCCCCGAGCTCGAGAAGATCGACGGCTTCATCTCGATCGAGCGCTTCCAGAGCCTCTCCACCGAGAGCAAGATCCTGTCGCTGTCCTTCTGGCGCGACGCCGCTGCGGTGCAGCGCTGGCGCGAGCAGGCACAGCATCGCCGCGCCCAGCAGCGCGGCCGCACCGAGATCTTCGCCGATTACCGTCTCAGCGTCGTCGAGGTGGTGCGCCAATACGGAATGTTCGATCGGGCCGAGGCACCGCAGGCCTAGGTCTATCCTCACGGGCGAAAGGGGCGGGGCCGCGGTTCTGCGGCGCGCTTTGGCGCACGCCGAAAACAGTAGAGGAAACCAATAATCAGCCCTATAAACTAATTGGCCGCCGGCGCGGCGTCGCCTGCCGGCACCTCACCCGAACCGCCAATGCCGAGCGGCGTCGGGGCGCGGGCAAGGGCGAGCGAAATAGAAAGGCAAGCGAACAGGGAGGGAACATGGGCAAACCCAAATCCGATGGTGCGAGCGCAAGCGCTGTTGCGCCTGGACACCGCGTGACCCGCCGACGGCTGCTCGAAGGCGCCGGAGCGCTGGTGACGGCCGCGAGCGTGCCGGCGGGGCTGGTGCGAGCGGCAGACGCCGCCGAGACACTCAAGGTCGGGTTTGTCAGCCCACGCAGCGGCGCGCTTGCCGGCTTCGGCGAGTGCGACCCCTATGTGCTGGACCTCGCGCGCAAGAAGCTCGCCGGCGGATTTTCGGTGGGAGGCAAGAGCTATGCCGTAGAGCTTCTGGACCGCGACACGCAGTCCGATCCGTCGCGCGCAAGCTCGCTGGCGAAGAGTCTCATCAATGACGACCATGTCGACATGATGCTGACGACCTCGACGCCCGAGGTGGTCAACCCGGTATCGGATGCCTGCGAGGCTGCCGGCGTCCCGTGTCTTTCTACGGTGGTTCCGTGGGAATCCTGGTATTTCGGCCGCGGCGCCAAGCCCGGCCAGCCTTCGCCGTTCCACTGGACTTATCATTTCTGCTTCGGCGGCGGGGATTTCTTCCGCGCCTACAATTCGCAATGGAACGGTCCGGTCAAGACCAACAAGAAGGTCGGTATCCTCTATCCCAACGATGCGGACGGCAATGCCGTGCGCGAGCATCTTGCGCCCGAGCTCGCCAAGGCCGGTTTCACCATCGTCGATCCCGGCGCCTACGAGGACGGCACCACCGATTTCTCGGCGCAGATCGCCAAGTTCAAGGCGGAGCGCTGCGAGATCTTCAACACCTTCCCGATCCCGCCGGACTTCGCCACGTTCTGGCGGCAGGCGGCGCAGCAGGGTTATACGCGCATGGTCAAGATCGCGCAGATCGCGAAGACCGGCCTCTTCCCGTCGCAGGTCGAGGCGCTCGGCACGCTCGGCTACAATCTCGCCACGGCCTGCTATTGGCACCCGACTTGGCCCTACAGCTCGCCGCTCACGGGCCTGTCGTCCCGGGCGTTGGGCGACGGCTATGAGAAGGCCACGGGGCGCCAGTGGACGCAGCAGATCGGCGCCAGCATGGCCTTGCTCGACGCCGGTTTCGACACGTTGAAAAAGAGCGGTGATCCCAAGAGCAAGGCGGCGGTCGCCAAGGCGCTCAGCACCCTCGAGGTCGTGACCCCGGTCGGTCCGATCGATTTCACCAAGGGCCCGGTGCCGAATGTCTCGGCCACGCCCATCATCGGCTGTCAATGGGTGGAGGCGAAGGCCGGCAGCAAGTTCAAGCTGGACCTTCCGATCACCGAGCACGCCGACGATCCGAAAGTGCCGGTTGGGGCGGCGCTGCGTCCCTACAACGCCTGAGGCCCGCACGCGCGGAGGGCGGAGCCCTATGGCGGAAGCAGGCGTGGTCCTTGCGGCGACGGGCGTGGTCAAGAGCTTCAACGCGCTCGTCGTTCTCGATCGCGTCGATTTCAGCGTCGGTACCGCGGAGGCCGTCGGCATCGTCGGCCCCAACGGCGCCGGCAAGACCACGCTGCTCAACGTATTGGCCGGCGCGCTGCGGCCGACGGCGGGAACCATCCGCTTCCGCGGCGCCGACGTTACCGACGCGCAAGCGGCCGAACGGTGCCGCCTCGGCATCGCCCGCTCGCATCAGGTGCCGCGCCCGTTCGGCGCGATGACCGTGTTCGAGAACACGCTGGTGGCGGCAACGGCCGGCGGCGGCTTCGCGCGTGAGGAGGCCTATGACCGCTCGATCGATGCGCTCGAGCATTGCGGCATGCTGCGCGTCGCCAACCGGCGCGCCGAGACGCTCGGGCTCCTCGACCGTAAGCGGCTCGAGCTCGCCCGGGCGCTCGCCACCGGCCCGATCATTCTGCTGCTCGATGAGATCGGTGGCGGCCTCACCGACGCCGAGGCGGACGAGCTCGTCGGCACCATTCTCGAGCTGCGCAGGCGCGGTTTGGCCATCGTCTGGATCGAGCATATCGTCCACGTCCTGCTCCAGGTGGTCGGCAGGCTCGTTTGCATGAATGCAGGACGCATCATCGCGGATGGCGAACCGAAGGCGGTCATGGCGGACGCGGCGGTGATCGACGCTTATCTCGGCGGCGGCGTCCCTTGAGCCTGCTGACGGTCGACCGGCTCGATGTCCGCCACGGTCTCCTGCAAGCCGTGCGCGGCGTCTCGTTCGCGGTGCAACAAGGCGAGGTCCTCGCTTTGATCGGCGCCAACGGCGCCGGCAAGACGACACTGCTGCGTGCCATCGCCGGAGCGCACCGGCCGGCGGGCGGGCGCATTCTGCTCGACGGGATCGATGTCACGGCGCTCCGCGCTTATCGCCGCGTCGCCCTCGGCATCGCGCTGGTGCCCGAGGGTCGTTGGCTCTTTCCCGGAATGACCGTCGAGGAGAACCTTCTGGTTGCCCGCTCGAGCCGCAGGCCCGGCCCATGGACGGTCGAGCGGGTGATGGACGCCTTCCCCAACCTGCGTCCTCGCTTCAAGGCCAAGGCGGGCAGCCTCTCCGGCGGTGAGCAGCAGGCCACCGCGATCGGGCGCGCGCTGATGACCAATCCGCGCGTTCTGCTCCTCGACGAGGTGTCGCTCGGGCTTGCGCCGGTTGCCGTCGAGCGGGTCTATCATTCGCTTCAGGGCCTGATCGGCGAGGGCACGACGATCCTCCTCGTCGAGCAGGATCTGGCGCGGGCGCTGCGCGTGGCGACACGCGTCGCCTGCATGCTCGAAGGCCGGATCGTGCTCGAAGGCCCGGCAGCTTCCATGACGCGCGAGCGCGTCACCGCGGCCTATTTCGGCCTCGGCCGCGGCGCCGAGCCAAGGCTCGACGCATGATTTGGGTGAACCAGATTGTGCAAGGCGTCCTGCTGGGCGGCTACTACGCGGTCCTGGCGTGCGGCCTCTCGCTCATGTTCGGCGTCATGCGGATCATCAACCTCGCTCACGGCGATCTCGCCGTTCTCGCGGCCTTCCTCGTCTGGCTGTTGACGGAACGGCTGGGCATTCCGCTCGCCCCCGCGCTGATTCTCGTTCTCGCCGGGATGGCGGCGTTGGGCGTGGCGCTGCAACGCGTGGTGCTCGAGCGCAGCCTGCGCGCGGGAATTCTGGTGCCGCTCCTCAGCACCTTCGGCCTTGCCATCGTCATCGAGAATCTGCTCTTCGAGGGCTTCGGCGCGGATACGCGCTCGCTCGCTCCCGCCATCGGCTCGCTTGCCTATGACAGCTGGTCGATTTCCGACGAGATCTATGTCGGGCGCCTGTCGGTGCTGATCTTCGCGCTTGCCGTGCTGCTGCTCGCGGGGCTGCAGCTTCTGCTCTCACGCACGCAGCTCGGACGAGCGCTGCGCGCCACGGCCGAAGATCCCGACACCGCGGAGCTCGTCGGCATAAATTCGCGCGGCGTATATGCCGCCGCGGCGGCGATCGCGGTCGTCACCGCCGCCATCGGCGGGGTGCTGTTCGCCATGCGCGCCGCTTTCGCGCCCTATGCCGGACCAAGTCAGCTCATTTTCGCATTCGAAGCGGTGGTGATCGGCGGACTGAGCTCGCTCTGGGGCACGCTCGCTGGCGGGATCGTCCTCGGGGTCGCTCAGAGCATCGGGGCGCAGCTCGATCCGCACGGGTTCCTGATTGCCGGGCATGTCGTCTTCTTGTTGGTCCTGGCGATCCGCCTCGCGCTCGGCTCGGCCGAGGCGCGCGGCAGGCTGCGAACCCTGCTGGGGAAGTCGGCGTGAGCCGCCGTGCCAGCATCGCGATCGAGCGGTGGACGCCGCTCTCCCGCGCTGCCAGCATCATTGCCGCCGCGCTTGTCGCGACCCTTGTGCTGGCGCCGCTCTTTCTCGACGCCAACGCGATCGATCGGCTGACGACGCTGTTCATCTACATTCTTCTCGGCACGATGTGGAACGCGCTCGCCGGCTATGGCGGCCTGGTCTCGGTCGGGCAGCAGGCGTTCTTCGGCATCGGCGCTTATGCCGCGATCCGTCTTTCGCATGCCGGCGTCGCCGTCTATCCCGCCTTGATTCTCGGAGCGCTTTTTGCCGGCCTTTTCTCGCTGCTGCTGTCGACCTTCGCACTCCGGCTGCGCGGCGGCGAGTTCGCCATCGGTATGTGGGTCGTGGCCGAACTGTGCCATCTCCTGGTCAATCTCGACGGATTGATCCAAGGCGAGACCGGTACCTCGCTCATCGCCCTCGACGCGATCGCTCCCGGCCATCGCCGCGACGATACGTATTGGCTGGCGCTCGCGGCGATGGTGACGCTCCTCGCCCTCGTGTTCGCGCTGCTGCGCGGCCGTCTCGGTGGTTCGATCCAGGCGATCCGCGACAATGAGGAGGCGGCGGCCTCGCTGGGCGTCAAGGTGCTCGCCGCCAAGCGCATTACCTTCATCATTGCCGGCACCGGCTGCGGCATGGCGGGCACGCTGTGGCTGGCAAGCTCGATCACCTTCCAGCCCCAGGCCTATTTCGGCGTCCAGTGGACGGCCTACATGATCTTCATGGCGCTGGTCGGCGGGCTCGGGACATTTGAGGGCCCGATCCTGGGCGCCGTGCTGTTTTTCGCTATCGAGCTCTTCTTTGGCGCGAGCGGTATCTGGTACCTGGTGGGACTCGGCGCGGCGGCGCTGATCTTCGCCTTGTTTCTGCCCCGCGGCATCTGGGGAACGGTAGAAGACCGTTTCGGTCTGCGGCTCCTCCCGCTTGGCTACACCGTCCGGATTCCGGCAACGGCCGAGCCGACGGCAGGCGGAGACCGCTCTGCCTCCACGGCGGGCAGCCTGCCACAGTGCTGACGTGGCCGCCGCCGCTATTCCCAGCTGAAGCGCGGCAGCACGGCGATCTGCGCCGGGCCGAGATAGACGTGGTCGTTCTGCAGGCTCACCGGCAGGGTGAGGCGCTTCCTGCCATCGGCGCCCGGCTTTGCCATCAGGCCGAGCACGATCTTGAGCAGCCCGGCATCCCGCGCGCGCAAATTGCCGCTCGCCACCGCCGCATCGACGATGGCGTCGTGGTTTTCGACCGTGGCGGTGAGCGCGCCGATCGGCTGCAGCTTGTCGTCGAGGGCGAGCGTGCCGTTGGCGCTCGCCTCAAGAGCGCCCCAATGCAGCGTGCCGTCGGTGAGCTCGATCGTGCCGCCATCCTGGCGCCAGCCGGCGAGCGCGTCGCGCAGCTTGCCCGGCGGCACCGCGCCCTTCAGCGTCGCGGCGAGGTTCAGCGTCTCGATCTCCTTGCCGAAGGGCGATACCGCTACCGGCAGGGTCAGCTGGCTCAGCTGGATCGAGGCGGCAAGACTGGGCTCGGTATGATTTGTCGGCGCGTGGTCAGGCAGCTCGAGCGCCGCTTCCGCACCGGCAATCCGTAAGCCTTCGGCAAGCCCGTTGCCCGCGACGTCGTGCGCGGAAAGCTCGAGGCTGGTGCCGGCCGCCTTGCCAAGGCTCATCCGGCCGCTGGCACTGGCGCCGGTAAAGCCGACCAGCTCGTCCGGAAGCGAGAGGCCGGCACCTTGCGGCGCCGAGAGCCGCCAATGCTTCAAATCCCAGACCTGGGCCTCGGCGAACAGCAGCGGCGCCGTCGCGGCGAGGTGGACCGGCTTGGCGCCCATGGCGCTGGCGGCCGTAAAGCGCAGGCGGAAGGCGGCGGGAAACCCTTCCATGGCGACGCTTTGCCAGGCGACGTCGGTGCCTTGGGTGTGCTGGGCCGCGGCCCAAGGGCCGAGACCCGCCTCGATCCGGTGGGCGAGAACGAACCAATAGGCGGTGTAGCCGCCGCCGGCCAGAAGCAGCAGCAGGAACAGCGGGAGAACGAAGCGGCGCATGGGCGAGTTATAAGCCCCCGCGCCACGCGCCGTCGATGCGAAAGCGCAGACCGGCAATGCGCGCGACGCGCTTGCTGGCGCCTGGCGGCTGCCCAGATACTCCGCGGTTTCTGACCGCAACGCCTCCCGATGCTCCCCGCTACTCTCCTCGGCCTTTCCGCGACCCCGACGCTGCCGCACGCTGTTGCGGCGGTCGCGCCCGGCGTTAACCCGGTTTTTGCTCTTCGCGGACAGCGTGGGCAGAGGAACGAGGTTTGACGCCCATGGAACGCGAGAGCACCGTTGCGCCCGAGCTGCCGCTGCCGCCGGTGTCGGCGCCGGAGATCGCCCATTGCATCGCGCGCGCCTGCGATGTCTGGATCTTCGGCTATGGCTCGCTGATGTGGGATCCGGGCTTCGCCTATGTCGAGGCGCAGCCGGCGCTGCTGCGCGGCTATCACCGCCGCTTCTGCGTCTACTCCCACACCTATCGCGGCACGCCGGAGCGGCCGGGGCTGGTTCTCGGCCTCGACCGCGGCGGCGCCTGCAAAGGCATCGCCTATCGCGTGCCGCGGGTCGATGTGTCGCCGGCGCTGCACTATCTCTGGGAACGCGAGATGACGAACCGCACCTATCACCTGCGCGCGCTGACCGTGGCGACACGAGCGGGCGCGGTCGAGGCGCAGGCCTTCGTCGTCGATCGCAGGCATCCGAGCTATGCCGGGCGCCTCTCGCTCGAGGAGACGGCGCGGCTCATCCTGCAAGGCATCGGCGCGCGCGGCCCGTGCCGGCAATATCTCGAGAACACCGTCGCCGAGCTGAAGAAGCTCGGCCTCGTCGACGGGCCGCTGCACCGGCTCGAAGAGAAGGTGAAAGAGCTGGCCGCGGTGAAGCTGCCCTGCGCGCGCTGAGTCGTGCCACGCCCGGAAATCCGGGCTAGAATGCAGCATGAGACGCACCCTCATCGGCGTGACGCTTTTCGCCCTGCTGGCGACGGTGGTGATCGCCGCGGTCTGGATCACCCATGTCGCGGAAGTGGCGCCGGTTACGTCGGTGCCGCCGGTTCGCGGCATCGTCTCTCTGGAGCCGCCGCGGCCGGATGTGCCGCGCTCCGACAATCCCGCCAACCAGAAGCTCGCCGATCTGACCTCGACCGAGCAGGCGGTGGTGCTCGGCAAGGTGATCGGCCATGGCTGCACCGGCGTCGTCGCCTTCCCCATGGGGATCGGCCGGCACGACGCCGATCGCGGCGACGCCTATTGGAGCGTGCGCTGCGCCGACGGCAAGAGCTACGCCGTGGCGCTCCATCCCGACCAGGCCGGCAGCGTCAGCGTGCTCGGCTGCGATGCCATGCAATCCGCCGGCATGGAGTGCTTCAAGCGCCTTCCGCCGGGATAACTCAAGGCGAACGCGTCAAGGCGAACGCGCGACGCGCGTTCGTCCGCGGCGGCGTCAGCGGTTGCGTCAGCAACCGCGAGAGCCGCACCGTGCCGACGAGCCTTCTAGCTACCGCCCCTCCGCGTCTGTATCGGTACCGGCGGTGGTTCCGGCCGCGGCGATGGAATGGGCCGCGGCGGCTCGCTGATCGGCGGCGGGATCTCGGGTTCGGGCTTTTGCGGCGGGTTTCCGGGCGGCTTCGGCTTGCCGGGCTGCTGGGCGTCGATCTCGCTGGCGATTGCTTCGCAATCCTCGGCCAGACGAAGCAGGGTCTGCTGCGCGACCGGATCCGGCTCGCGCGCCGCCGCGGCGCGGAGCGCCGTCGCCTTCTCGGTCCAGCTTGCCTTGTCCGGTAAGCTTCCGAATGACAATGTCATGCCCGCCTAACGCCCGCATGACGCGGGCGATTCGGCTTTCAGCTTCTCATTGAACTGATGGGCCGGGAGCAACCTCGCCGCGAGCACCGTTGCGGGCGTCAGCCGCATTTCGAATAGTCGCAGCTCGTGCACTGGTCGCAGCCTTCGACGCGGATCAGCGCCGCCTCGCCGCATTTCGGGCATTGCGCGAGGCGCGGCCGTTGGCCGCCTTCGCCGGGCGGCAGGTTCACCACCTTGCGCTCGGTCAGCTCGGGGGTGGCGCTGCGCTTGGCCGGCATGAAGCCGATATCGATCATGTGCCGCTCGATCACATCGCCGATCGCCGCCAGCAGCGACGGCACGTAGCGGCCTTCCATCCAGGCGCCGCCGCGCGGGTCGAACACCGCTTTCAGCTCCTCGACGACGAAGGAGACGTCGCCGCCGCGCCGGAACACGGCGCTAATCATGCGGGTGAGGCCCACCGTCCAGGCGTAATGCTCCATGTTCTTCGAGTTGATGAAGATCTCGAAGGGGCGCCGGCGGCCGTCCTGGACGATGTCGTTGACCGTGATGTAGAGCGCGTGCTCGTTCTCGGGCCAGCGGATCTTGTACGTCTTGCCCGGCAGCTCTTCCGGCCGGCTCAGCGGCTGCGTCATATAGACGACGCCCGCATCCCAGGCGTCGCTCGGCTTCGCCACCGGCTGCGGCCGCGGCAGCGGCAGCTCCGGCTGCAGCTTGCCGCTGGTTTCCTTCTTCACCTCGAGCACCGCGCCCGTCACCTCGTTCGGCCGATAGGTGGTGCAGCCCTTGCAGCCCAGCTCATAGGCCTGGAGATAGACATCCTTGAACCGCTCGAACGGGAAATCGGCAGGGATGTTGATCGTCTTCGAGATCGAGCTGTCGACGTATTTCTGCACGGCCGCCTGCATGACGAGGTGGTCCGCCGGCATCAGCTGCTGCGCGTCGACGAAATAATCCGGCAAGGGAATGCCCTCGCCTTTGAGGCGGCGGAAGAGGCGATAGGCATAGTCGGTCACCTCCTCCTCCTTGCGCGAGCCATCGGGCATCAGCACGCGGCGCGTGTAGCTGAAGCTGAACACCGGCTCGAGGCCCGAGCTGACATTGTCGGCGAAGAGCGAGATCGTGCCGGTGGGCGCGACCGAGGTGAGGAGCGCGTTGCGGATGCCGTGCGTCGCGATGGCCTGACGCACATCGGCATCGAGGCTCGCCACCGTCTCGCCGGCGAGATAGTGCTCGCGGTCGAAGAGCGGGAAGGCGCCTTTCTCCGCGGCGAGCTGCGCCGAGGCGAGATAGGATTCGCGCTCGATCGCCTTCAGCCACTGCTCGGTCAGCTCCACCGCCTGCGCCGAGCCGTAGCGCGCGCCGCACAGGATCAGCGCGTCGGCGAGCCCGGTGACGCCGAGGCCGATGCGCCGCTTCGCCGTCGCCTCATGCGTCTGCTCCGGCAGCGGGAAGCGCGAGACATCGACGACATTGTCCATGAGACGCACCGCGACCGGCACCAGGCGCTGCAGCTCCGCCAGATCGAGCCGCGCCTGCGGCGAAAACGGATCGCGCACCAGCGCTGCGAGGTTGATCGAGCCGAGCAGGCAGGCGCCGTAAGGCGGAAGCGGTTGCTCTCCGCATGGGTTGGTCGCGCTGATCGTCTCGCAATACTGCAGATTGTTGCGGCGGTTGATGCGGTCGATGAAGATCACGCCCGGCTCGGCATAGGCGTAGGTCGCGCGCATGATGCGCTCCCAGAGCTCGCGCGCCGGCACGACCTTGAAGGTGGTGCCGCCGAATTTGAGCTCCCAGGGCGCGTCCTCCTTCACCGCCTGCATGAAGGCGTCGGTGACGAGGACCGACAGGTTGAACATGCGCAGCCGCCCCGGCGCCTGCTTCGCTTCGATGAAGTCCTCGATATCGGGATGGTCGCAGCGCAAGGTCGCCATCATCGCGCCGCGGCGATAGCCGGCGCTCATGATGGTGCGGCACATCGCGTCCCAGACATCCATGAAGGAAAGTGGCCCCGACGCGTCGGCGCCGACGCCTTTGACCGGCGCGCCCTTGGGCCGAAGCGTCGAGAAATCGTAGCCGATGCCGCCGCCCTGCTGCATGGTGAGCGCGGCCTCGCGCAGATGGGTGAAGATCCCGGCCATGTCGTCCGGAATCGTGCCCATGACGAAGCAGTTGAAGAGGGTGACGTTGCGGGCGCTGCCGGCGCCGGCGACGACGCGCCCCGCCGGCAGGAACTTGAACCCCGTCATCGCGTCGTAAAAGCGCTCCGCCCAGAGCGCCTGGTCCTGCTCGGGCTCGGCCAGCGCCTTGGCCACCCGGCGCCAGGTGTCCTCGATCGTCTTGTCGATCGCCGCCCCGTCCGGCCCTTTGAGCCGGTATTTCATGTCCCAAATCTGCTGCGAGATCGAGGCGACGATAGGCATGGGAACGAATCCTCAACGCTGCGGGCGAGCTGCCCTACCCCTAGCAGCGCTTAGCCCTTGCTACAACAGAAATGTTCCTGGTTTGTCCTCGCGTCCTCCACACCAGGAATAGCCTCTAAATGGTTAATAAAGCTCGCTGCGGCAAGCTGATCCCCAGCTTCCCCGGAATCCCCAGCCCTGCATTGATCCACAGGCAAATCCCCGCGCGCAAGGCGTTCTCCCCAAGGAGAACGCCCGCGCGAGAGGGAGGGCGGGGCTGGACCTAGTGGATCTCCCCTGCGCGCTTGATCGCATCGCGCAGCGCCGCGACGGAGAATTCCGGGCTCCGGCAGATGTCGAGGATGACCTTCTCGCGCCGCGCCACGAGGTCGACCGCCGCGGGGAGCTTCTTCACCGCCTCGGCCGGAATGACGACCGCGCCGTGGTAATCGGCGTGGATCACGTCGTCATGCGCCGCCTGCATGCCGAAGACGTTCACCGGCTTGCCGAAATCGACCATATGCACATGCGCGTGGCTGGGGCCGACGCGGCCGCCGATCATCTGGAAATCGGCCGCCCAGGCGGTGAGGTCGCGGAAGGAGCCGTTGGTGACGCAGCCGAGCGCGCCCAGCGCCTTGTGCACCGTCGACTGCACCTCGCCCCAATAGGCGCCATAGCCCGGCGGATGGTCGATGTCCTGCAGCACCACCACCGTCGGCAGATCGGATGCTGCGACGTAATCGTACCAGTCGAGCCGGTTGGCGACCGGCCCGCGCGGCGGCTCCTTGGCGCGGATGGTGCCGGTGCGTGCCAGGCCCACGATCGGCGGCAGCTTGGGGTCGACGGCGACCATCGGCTCCACGGTGAAGCCGATGGCACGGCGCTCCGGCATGACGATCTCGAGCCCGTTGCAGATCGTCGGCACGTCCCATTGCCGCAGCGTCTCCAGGTCGTCGCGCGTGAAAGGCCGTTCCGGCATGCTCTCCTCCCTCAGGCAGACCCGTCCATGTTCCACGCGCGGATCGGGGGCGCAAGATGCCGCCGGTGCCGGCG
>DATIYL010000049.1:0-27603 GCA_035517635.1 Allostellaceae bacterium
ACCTCGCGGTCATCCGCAAGCTCGCCATCAACATCCTGCAGACAGTCCCAGGGCCTCGGCGCATCAGCCACAAAATGCTCCAGGCCAGATGGAACAATGACTTTCTTCTCACCGCCCTCGCCCATATGCGATAGCCCTACCCCTTGAGGGGGAGGGTAGGGAGGGGGGTCAGCCGCCGCGCAGCGCTTCGAGCATGGCAAGCACCACGCCATCGATAAGAAAAGCTCCTACCGGCTGAGCTGTTGCAGAGTCGACAATCTTCTGTGGAGGGCGCCGCGCACGCATGCTGGCAGGCATCATCGGTGCAATGCCGACACCCCCCTCCCTTCCCTCCCCCTCAAGGGGGGAGGGGCGGCCACTCGTTGGCGTTTGGAGCTTGACAGCAGGACCACTCCTCCTGCGCGGGCGGCTCTTCAACGACGATTTCCCCAACAGTGCCTTCAGCTTGTAGATCAGCTCCAGGGCCTCGCGTGGCGTGAGCGCGTCGGGTTCGATGGCGGCGAGGGCGGTTTCGGCGGGGGAAGGCTGTGCCTCGCGCGTGCTTTTGGGGCGGGCGGCGGTGAAGAGCGGCAGGTCGTCGGCGAGCCGGGCCAGCGCGCCCTGCTGCTCGCCCTTCTCCAGCAGCGCCAGCACCGCCTCGGCGCGCGCCACCGCCGCCGGCGGCAGGCCGGCCAGCTTTGCCACATGGATGCCGTAGGAGCGGTCGGCCGCGCCCGGCGCCACCTCGTGCAGGAACACCACGTCGCCCTGCCATTCCTTGACCCGCATGGTGTAGCAGGCGAGATCATCGAGCTTCGCCGCGAGCGCGGTCAGCTCGTGATAGTGCGTCGCAAAAAGCGCGCGGCAGCGATTGACCTCGTGCAGATGCTCGACCGCGGCCCAGGCGATCGACAGCCCGTCGAAGGTGGCGGTGCCGCGGCCGATCTCGTCGAGAATGACGAGCGCGCGCGCGCCCGCCTGATTCAGGATCGCCGCCGTCTCGACCATCTCGACCATGAAGGTGGAGCGCCCGCGCGCGAGATCGTCGGCAGCGCCGACGCGGCTGAAGAGGCGATCGACGATACCGAGCCGGGCGCGCTCGGCCGGCACATAGCATCCCGCCTGCGCCAGGATGGCGATCAGCGCATTCTGGCGTAGGAAGGTGCTCTTGCCCGCCATATTGGGCCCGGTGAGGAGCCAGAGGCGCCGGCCTTCGGCGAGGTCGCAATCATTGCCGACGAAGCTCTGCCCGTCTGCTTGGCGCAGCGCCGCCTCGACCACGGGATGGCGCCCGCCGACCACTGAAAAACCGAGGCTGTCATCGACCTCGGGGCGGCAATAGCGCTCGGTCACGGCGAGCTCGGCAAAGCCGGCGGCAACATCGATCGCCGCGAGCGCGGCGGCGGCGCGGGCGATCTCGGCGGCGCGCCCCATCGCCGCGGCGACGAGCGTGTCGAAAAATTGCAGCTCCAGCGCCAGAGCGCGGTCGGCCGCCGAAGCGATGCGGCTTTCGAGATCGCCCAGCTCCACCGTCGAAAAGCGCATGGCATTCGCCATGGTCTGGCGATGGATGAAGCGCTCTTTCAGCTTCTCCGCATGCGTCGCCGTCACCTCGACATAGTATCCGAGCACGTTGTTGTGGCGGATCTTGAGCGAGGCGACGCCGGTCTCGGCGGCATAACGCGCCTGGAGCGCGGCGATGCGGCGCCGGCTCTCGTCGCGCAAGCTCAGCAGCTCGTCGAGCTCGGGCGAGTAGCCGGCAGCGATGAAGCCGCCGTCGCGCGGCGACAGCGGCAGCTCGGCGGCGAGCGCCCGCGCCAGAGTTGCGACGAAATCGCCGTGCTCGCCGAGATCGCGCTCGGCCTCGGCGAGAAGCGCGGGCAGCGCCGGCGCCTGCCGCAGCAGGAGACGCAGCGACGCAGTCTCGCGCAAGGTGTCGCGCAGCGCCGCCAGATCGCGCGGCCCGCCGCGGCCCAGCGCCAGCCGCCCCTGCGCGCGCTCGATATCGGCAGAGCGCGCCAGCCTCTCGCGCAGGCTTTGGCGCAGCCGCTCTTCCGCGGCGAGGAAACCCACCGCGTCGAGGCGGCGGGCGATCACCGCGGGGTCGGTGAGCGGCGCGGCCAGCTGCTCGGCGAGGAGCCGCGCACCGGCGCCGCTGACGGTGCGATCGATGGTGGCGAGGAGGCTGCCGCGGCGCTCGCCGGACAAGGTTTGCGTCAGCTCGAGATTGCGCCGCGTCGCAGCGTCGATCTCCATCACCGCGCCGGCGCCGAGGCGGCGCGGCGGCTGCAGCAGCGGCGCCTTTCCCTGCTGCGTCAGGTTGACATAGTCGACGAGCGCGCCGCCGGCGGCGAGCTCGGCGCGGCCAAAGCCGCCGAAGCCGTCGAGCGCGCGGACGCCGTAGAGCGCTTCGAGGCGCTTGCGGCCGTTCTCGCTATCGAAGCGCGCATTGGCGAGCGGCGTCAGCCGCCGCTGCCAATCGCCCAAGAGCGGGGCCAGCTCGGCGCGCTGCAGCAGCCGCTCCGGCACCAGCACCTCGCCGGGCTCGAGCCGCGCCAGCGCCGCGCCGAGGCTTGCCGCTGTCACCTCCTGCAGCAAGAACGCGCCGGTGGAGAGCTCGAGCCAGGCCAGCGCCAGCGCGCCGCCGGCCTCGGCGAGCGCCGCGAGATAGTTGCTCCGCCGGGCATCGAGCAAGCCTTCCTCGGTGATCGTGCCGGGCGTGACGATGCGCACCACGGCGCGGCGGATGGCCGCCTTGCTGCCGCGCTTCTTGGCTTCGGCGGGATCTTCCATCTGCTCGCAGACGGCGACGCGGAAGCCTTGGCGGATGAGGCGCGAGAGATAGGCTTCGGCGGCGTGCACGGGGACGCCGCACATCGGGATGTCCTCGCCGTCGTGCCGGCCGCGCTTGGTGAGCTGAATGTCGAGCGCCGCCGCCGCCTTCGCCGCATCCTCGAAGAACAGCTCGTAGAAATCGCCCATGCGGTAGAACAGCAGGCAATCCTGGTGCTGGCGCTTCAGCTCCAGATATTGCGCCATCGCCGGCGTCGCCGCGGCGGGCTCCATGGGCGGCGCGGGCTCCGCGCCCAGGGCACTATCGGGAGCGCGGCGCGGTGCGGTATCGTTCATGCCGAAATCGGGAGTGTTGCGGTCGCGCGGTCGCCAGCGCGGGGCAACCTAGCATGGATGAGGAGCGACGGCACCATGGCCGAGACCAAAGACAAGCCGCCTTTCCCCGTGGTGCGCGAAGCCGTCGCATCCTTTGCCGACAAGAACGCGATGCGCCGTGCTGTGGCGCAGCTGCTGGGCGCGGGCTTCGAGCCGGCGGACATCTCGGTGCTGGCGAGCCACGATTCGCTCGAAGTGGCGGGCGAGGTGCCGGGCTATAGCGGCAAGCCGCGCACCACCGTGCTTGCCGGGCTCACCGACGAAGTCACGTTCCTGGCGCCGTTGACCATCGCCGGCTTCACCCTGCTCTCCGGCGGCCCGGTGGCCATCGTGCTCGCTGCGCTGGTCGGCGCCGGGCTTGGCGGCGCCGCGATCAAGGAGCTGCTCGCCTACGTCATCGCCAATCGGCACAGCGCCGAATTCGCGGTCGCGCTCAAGGCAGGCGCGGTGCTACTCTGGGTGCGCGTCGACGATCCCGATGTCGAGGCCACGGTGGTCAGAATTCTGGAAGAGGCGGGCGGCCGGCACGCGCATATGCATGCGCGCGCCTCGCGCCCCAAAGGTTGAGCGAAGAGAGCCCCGCCCGAAGGGGCGGGGCTCGTCGCGGATCCCGGCGGTTCAGCGGAAGACAAAGCCGAGATTGAGCGCCGGGGCCGGTGCCGGCGCGTAGCCGTAGCCATACCCCGGCGGGTAGGCATAGCCATAGCCGTAGACGGCCGGGCGATGGTCGAAGCGGTCATGGTCGCGCCGGTCCTGCTCATGGCGATCGCGGTCGCCGTGGTGCCAATCATCGGCCATGGCCGGAGCCATGGCGGCGCCGCCCAGGACAGCGGTGACGGCGGCGGCGAGAAGCCCGGCGCGGAGCGTGCGGCGAAGTGTGGTGGGGGTCTTCATGGTGCCTCTCCTTTCCTTGGAGGCTGGTGAACTCTGCCAATTAGTAAGCAAGCTTAGTATCTCCCATCCCTGTCGCCCGGATTACAAAGAGTTCATCCCGGCGTGCCGAATGTTCTTGAAATGTTCCGAGACCTCTCCTAGGCTCTTCGCTCTGAAGCGGCGTCCGGTTGGACGGCGCCAAGCGAGGGACTGGCGATGAACAGCTTCGAGACGGTCGACGAATTCCTGGTCGCGAACTACCACCGGAATCTCGAGGACGTGCTGTGCGACGGTTGCCTGATCGGCCGGCTCAGCACTCAGTTCGGCGAGCGGGCGCGCATCATGCCGCGGCTCATCCGCTCGACCCGCGAGGCGGATGGCGGGCTTGCCAACGCCTATGAGGGCATCCTCATTCTCGACGGCATCTGGTACCGCTTCGCCTGCCAGGTCTTCGTCGACCAGGGCGGCCAGCGCTTCCTCAGCGACGTCAGCGCCTTCGATGCGGTCGAGTGGCACGCCCAGGTGAAGATTCCGGCGTGAGCTTTATCTGCTAAGCTTCCGGCCAAAGCCCGCCAATTCGAGGGAGGAGGCCATGAAGATCAGCAGCATCCGCAGTGCCGTCATCGAGCTGCCGGCGGACGAGCCGCTCGCCGGCGCAGCCGAGAACCCTGCCGGCAAGCGGCCCTTCGTTGCCCTCGAGATCGGCACCGATGCCGGCATCGAGGGGATCGGCGTCACCTTCTTCGGCGGTGCGCTCACGGGCGCCTTGCGCGGCGCGGCCGAGACGCTGGGAACACGGCTCATCGGCGAGGACCCGCTCCGCCCCGAGCACGCGGCAGCGCTGCTGCGCGACTTCGCCGGCCACGGCGCCGCGGCCGGGCTCTTCACGCTCGCGCTCTCCGCGATCGACATGGCGCTCTGGGACATCAAGGGAAAGGCGCTGGGCCAGCCGCTCTGGCGCCTCCTGGGCGGCGCGCGCGAGCGCGTGCCCACCTATGCCAGCGGCGCGCTGATGCGCGGGCTCAGCCTCGACCAGGCGACCGCCTCCGCGCGCCGTCTCGCCGAGAAGGGCTTCCGCCAGGTGAAGATGCAGCTGGCGCTCCCCGGCGAGACCTCGCCCCAGCGCGAGGTCGAGCGCGCTCGCGTGATCCGCGAGAGCCTGCCGCCCGAGGTGGCGCTGATGGTCGACATCAATCAGCGCTGGCGCGTCGAGCAGGCGATCAATATCGGCCGGCGGCTCGAGGAGCTGGGCCTGTTCTGGCTCGAGGACGTAACGCATGCCGAAGACTTCCCCGGGCTTGCCCGCGTCACCGCCGCGCTCGCGACCCCGGTGACCGGCGGCGAGTATCTCTGGGGCATCGCGCCCTTCCGGCACATGCTCGAGGCACATTCGGTCGACATCGTGATGATCGACCTGGTGCGCGTCGGCGGCATCACGCAATGGCTCAAGGTCGCCGGCATGGCCGAGGCCTTCAACCTGCCCGTGGTGAGCCATCTCATCCCCGAGGTGCATGTGCATTTGATCGGCGCCATTCCCAACGGCCTCACCGTCGAATACATGCCGTGGCTCATGCGCCTGTTCGAGGAGGTACCGCAACCCGAGAAAGGCGAGCTGGCGCTGCCGGCGACACCGGGCCTTGGCCTTGCCTTCGAGCGCTCGGTGCGCGACCGCCTGCGCGCCCCCTGAGGCCGCCTTTTGGCAGCGGAGACGGAAAAGCAAACGCGGCGTTAACCCTGTTTAAGCAAAATCGCGCTAAAGTTGCGGCGGTAAATCTCCCTCGCCCTGTCGCCGCCGCTCCTTCCGGGGTTTCCGAATGGCCTCCCGCCTGCCGAAATTGCAGAACCTTGCGCTTGCCAAAAAGCTGGTCGGCGCGCTGGCGATCTTCATCCTGCCGGTCGCGCTGATGGCCTATTTCCTGGTGACGGAGAAGGACGACCTCATCACCTTCACCCGACAGGAGATCGCCGGCGTCCATTATCTGCGCGCGGCGCAATCGGTCCTCTACGCCCTGACCGCGATCGAGCCGGCACAACGCGATGTCGCTGCCGCCGCCGAAGCACTGAAACGCGCCGAAGCGAGCGATGCGGGAGCGCTCGGCGCCGCGCAACGCGCCGCCGCTCTGGCCGACGCTCTCGCCGCCGGCGGCAAATCGGCGGATGATGCGCTCGCCAAGGCGACCGATCTCATCTCCTATCTCTCCGACAGCTCGAATATCACGCTCGATCCCGATGCCGACACCTATTTCGTCGGCGACATCATCGTCAACCAGGCGACCGCGATTCTGACGCAAGCGAGCGCGCTGCTCGGCGCGGCGCACGATCTCGACGCCGATCCGAGCGACGATCACAAGATCGCCTATGCCGAGGCGCGCGACGGCGTCGCCGCCGGCGCCTCGGCTTTCGCCAGCGATCTGGCGAAGGCGATCAACGGCGATGCCGACGGCTCGGTTCACGCGACGCTCGCGGCGCCGGGGAAAGCCGTGGCCGGCGCCGTCGAGACCCTCGCCGCTGCCGCCAAGTCCGGCGACCGCAAAGCGCTTGCCGCCGCCGCGGCCGATCTCGAGCAGCGCGTCCGCGGCTTCAACGCCGCGGCGGATGACGAGATGGAGCGTCTGCTCGAGGCGCGCATCGCCGGCTTCCATGCGCTGCTGCGGACGCGGCTCGGCATCGCCGCGCTGTGCCTCCTGCTCGGCAGCATCGCCGCCTTCCTGGTCGTGCGCTCGATCACCAACCCGCTGCAGCTCGTCACCGGTCTCATGGGCGAATTGACGGCGGGCAAGCTCGACATCGAGATTCCGCGGCAGGACCGCGGCGACGAGATCGGCGATCTGATCGTGGCGCTGAGGGCCTTTCACGAGGCCGCGCTGGACGGGCAGGCGGCGCGCGTTCAGGAGCAGCAGCACATCGAGAGCGAGCGCGCTCGGGTGGAGCGCATCCGCGCCCTCAACGAAGCCTTCAACGGCTCGGTCCGCCATGCGCTGAGCGAGCTCGATGGCGCCGTCGGCGCGCTCAACGGGATGGCGACGGGGCTGGCGCAGGATTCCGAGGCCGCCTCGAAACGCGCCGACGCGGTCGCCGCCGCGGCGCAGCAGACCTCGGGCAATGTTCAGACGGTGGCGAGCGCCTCCGAGGAATTGTCGGTGTCGATCAAGGAAATCGCCGGCCGGCTCGGCTCCTCGAGCACGATCGCGCAGCAGGCGGTCGCGGAAGCGAAAGAGACGCGCGCCGCCGTCGGCCAGCTCACCGGCGCGACGGCGAAGATCAGCGAGGTCGTCAGCCTCATCAACGAGATCGCCGGTCAGACGAATCTTCTGGCGCTCAACGCCACGATCGAAGCGGCGCGCGCCGGTGACTCCGGCAAAGGCTTTGCCGTGGTGGCGCAAGAGGTCAAGACGCTTGCCAATCAGACGGCGAAAGCGACCGACGAGATCAGCAGCCATATCGCGGCCGTTCAAGAGGCGGGCAAGAACGTGGCGCTCGCCATCGAGCATATCGACGGCGTCATCACGCAAATCAACGAGGCATCGCTCGGCATATCGGGCGCCATCGAGGAGCAAGGCGCGGCGACGCAGGAGATCGCGCGCAACTGTCAAGAGGCGGCGCGCGGCACCGCCGAGGTCACGAGCAATGTCGCGCAAATCGCCGAAGCGGCGCAGTCCGGCAACAAGGTGTCGCGCAGCGTCCTCGACGCCGCCAAAGCGCTCAATGTCGAGGCGAAAAAGCTCGAACAGGACGTCCGCGTCTATCTCGCCAACATCCAGCAAGCCTGATCCGCGAGCGCCGGGCCGTCGCCCGCCAGCGCGGACGCAACCAGCGCGACAGCAGGTACGCCGCGCTTTGACGGACTTGGCCGCTCTCCTCTAGACTTTCGATCTACAGGAAGAAAATGGGAGAATCGCGAGGATTCCCCCACCTCAGGGAGGAACCCCTTGTCGTCTCAGGAAAAGCCTGAAGTCCGCATCACCGAGGAAGAGGCCCTGCAATTCCACAGCAAGGGCAGCCCCGGCAAGCTCGAGATCGCGCCGACCAAGCCGCTCACCACCCAGCACGATCTGTCGCTGGCCTATTCCCCGGGCGTGGCCTATCCCTGTCTCCACATCGCGCGCGACGCGGCACAAGCTTACGACTACACCGCCAAGGGCAATCTCGTCGCGGTGATCTCGAACGGCACGGCGGTGCTCGGCCTCGGCGATCTCGGCGCGCTCGCCGCCAAGCCGGTGATGGAAGGCAAGGCGGTGCTGTTCAAGCGCTTCGCCGGCATCGACGGTGTCGATCTCGAGATCGACACCAAGGATGTCGACGCTTTCGTCAACTGCGTGCGCTATCTCCATCCCGCCTTTGGCGGCATCAATCTCGAGGACATCAAGGCGCCGGAATGCTTCGTCATCGAGCAGCGGCTGCGCGAGCTCCTCGACATCCCGGTGTTCCATGACGATCAGCACGGCACCGCCATCATCGCCACCGCCGCACTGCTCAACGCGCTCGACCTCACCGGCCGCGACCTGAAAGCGGTCAAGATGGTGGTGAACGGCGCCGGCGCCGCTTCGATCGCTTGCGTCGAATTGCTGAAGTCGATGGGGCTCCGGCACGACAACGTCATCCTCTGCGACACCAAAGGCGTCGTTTATCAGGGGCGCACCGAGGGCATGAACCAGTGGAAATCGGCGCATGCCGTCAACACCAAGCGCCGCACGCTCGCCGAGGCGATGGAGGGCGCCGACGTCTTCTTCGGCCTTTCGGTGAAGGGCGCGGTGAATGAGGCGATGGTGAAATCGATGGGGCCGCGGCCGATGATCGCCGCCATGGCCAACCCCGACCCCGAGATCACGCCGGAGGATGTGCGCGCCGTGCGCTCGGATGCGATCATCTGCACCGGGCGCTCGGACTACCCGAACCAGATCAACAATGTGCTGGGCTTCCCCTATATCTTTCGCGGCGCGCTCGACGTGCGCGCTTCCACCATCAACGATGCGATGAAGATCGCCGCGGCGCATGCCCTCGCCAAGCTAGCGCGCGAGGACGTGCCCGACGAGGTGGCGGCGGCCTATTCCGGCCGCCGGCTGCAATACGGCCCCGACTACATCGTGCCGACGCCCTTCGATCCGCGGCTCATCTGGGCGGTGCCCTCGGCGGTGGCCAAGGCGGCGATGGATTCGGGCGTCGCACGCCGGCCGATCGCCAACATGGAGAGCTACAAGGCGAGCCTCAGGACGCGGCTCGATCCCACCGCCGCCAGCCTGCAACGCGCCTTGGACCAGGTGCGCGCCAATCCCAAGCGCGTGGTTTTCGCCGAAGGCGAGGAAGAGAAAACCATCCGCGCCGCGCTCTCCTTCCGCGACAACGGCTATGGCACGCCGGTGCTGATCGGCCGCGAGGAGCGCATCCGCGAGACCATGCGCCGCATGGGTCTTTCCGTCGCGGGCGATCTCGAGATGCACAATGCGCGGCTGTCGCGCGCCAACAAGACTTATACCGATTTCCTCTATGCCCGCCTGCAGCGCCGCGGCGCGATCTATCGCGACTGCCAGCGCATGGTGAACCAGGACCGCAACATCTTCGCCGCCTGCATGGTCGCCTGCGGCGATGCCGACGCCATGGTGACCGGCGCGACGCGTACCTATTTCACCGCCTTCGAGGAGGTGATGCGCGTGCTAGGCCCCAAGGACGACAGCAAGGTTTTCGGCTATGCGCTGCTGTTGTCGCGCGGCCGCTCGGTGCTGGTTGCCGACACCACCGCGCATGCCCGGCCCGAAGCGGCGCAGCTCGCCGATATCGCCATCCAGTCGGCGCGGCGCGCGCGCCAGATGATGGGGCAGGAGCCGCGGGTCGCGCTGATCTCCTATTCCACCTTCGGCAATCCGCTGCGGTATGTCGATCACCGCATGCGCGATGCCGTCGCCATCCTCGACGAGCGCAAGGTCGATTTCGAATATGACGGCGAGATGAGCGTGGAGGTCGCGCTCAACGCCACGCTGATGCGCGAGCGCTATCCCTTCTGCCGTCTCACCGGTCCCGCCAATGTGCTGATCATGCCGGGCCTGCAGGCGTCCAACATCGCGCCGCAGCTGCTCGAGGAGATGGGCGGCGGCAAACGCGTCGGGCCGCTGCTGATGGGGCTCGACAAGCCGGCGCAGATCTTCGATCTCGGCGCCACCGTCTCCGACATGGTGAACCTCGCCGCGCTCGCCGCGCACGAAGCGATCGAATAGGCACGCCGCGAGCGCGCAGCGCTCGTCGGCGGCGGCGTCAGCGCTTGCGCAGCAGGCGCGAGAGCCGCACCGTGCCGACGAGCATCCGGAGCGCTATGCAGCGTCCCTGAAATCGCCGAGCTGCGCCTCGAGCGCCCGCTTGAACGCGGGCCGCGCGCAGCAGCGTTCGACATAGGCGGCGAGGCGCTTGTCGCTGGTGACGAGGTCGGTGTGCTTCAGGATGCGCAGCACGGTCGTCATCATCAAATCGCCGGCGGTGAAGCGATCGCCGTCGAGGTAAGATTTGTCGCCGAGCGACTTGGAGAGCGCGGCGAGGCGCCGCTGCACGAACTCGACCGCGCCCGGGCGGCGCAGCTTCGCCCATTCTTCATTCGCGTAGAAGAGATCGATCACGACAACGTTCATTACGTACGGCTCGATCGAATTGAGCGCCGCGATCAGCCATTGCGTCGCGCGGGCGCGGGCGCTCGCCTCCTTCGGCAGAAGGCTCTCGCTCCGTTCGCCGATATGCAGCACGATGGCCCCGGATTCGAAGAGCACGAGGCCGTCCTCCTCGAGGATCGGCACCTGTCCGAAGGGCTGCAGCGCGCGATAGTCCGGTTTGTCCTGGTCGCCCAGCTCGAGGAGGCGCGTCTTGTAAGGCAGGCCAACCTCCTCCAGCGCCCAGCGCACGCGCAGATCGCGCACTTGTCCTCGGGCAAATTCGGGAACCCATTTGAATGCGGAAATCGTGATCATGCGGCGTGCTCCTGTTGAGATTTTCGCGGCGTAGGCTTGGTCACGAAGAGCTTTGTTCGATGGCAAGGAAATGGCGCTCCAGCTTGCCCAGCGCTCCGGTCCAGCCTGCTTCGTGGCTGCGGCGCGTCTCCTCGTCGCGCAGGCGCGAATGGGTGAGTGTCAGCTCGGTCCCCTCGGCAACGGCGCGCAGCCTGATGTCGACAAGCGATTCTCCGGGATCTTCTCCGCCGCCGGTCCAGCGCCAGGTCATGCTGAGCCGCTCGGGTTTTACGACTTCGAGATATTCCCCCGTGCTCTCATGCTCGCTGCCATCGAGCATGCGGAAGCGTACGCGGAAGCGGCCGCCAACCTGCGGGTCGGTCTCGGCCACGAGCACCGGGCCGGCGTCGGGGCCCCACCAGCAGGCGATGCCGTCCGGTGTGGTGAGCGCTTCGAAGACGATCGAGGGCCGCGCCCTGATCCGGCGCACGAGCGTCAGACTGGTCATTATCTTTTCTTCCTCACTTCGGCTTCCTTGCTTTCGGCATAGGCCGCAAGCCGGTCGAGGCGGGTTGACCAGAAGCGTTCGTAGCGGCGGAGCCAATCCATCGCTTCTCTCATCGGTTGGGGCCGGAGCCGTACCGTCACGGTGCGTCCGAGTTTCGACCGGGTGATGAGGCCGGCATCGTCGAGCACGTCGAGATGCTTCATCACCGCCGGCAACTTGATCGCAAAGGGTTGCGCCAGCGCGCTGATCGACGCGCCGTCTTCGCGTTCGAGCCGGGCGAGGATGGCCCGCCGGGTCGGATCGACGAGCGCCGCGAATATCCGGTCGAGCCGTTCGTTATAGTTCACCACTTGGCAAAGTATCAGTCGGCAAAGACCGGCTGTCAACCCCGCATCCTCGCACCTCGGGCATTGATCCGGCCGCGGCATGGGGCGCAAAAGTGTCAATTCGGCGCAGCACTCCTGCCGCCCGGAGCCGTCCCGCGATCCCTAGTGTTTGCACAGAGAAAGGTGCACTACGGCGGGCCTCCCATGCGCGTCTTCGTGCTGCTGACCTTGCTTGTCGTTTCCGGCTGCGGCGTGGTCGCGGCGCCCTGCCGTGTCGGCTCGGCCGCGCTCGACATGGTGCCGCTTGTCGGCCATGCCGCCGCGACCCCGACCGACGCCTGCGCCGACGCCATCGATCCGAAGTAGACATCGTCGACGCCCACCTCACCCTCCCGCTGACGCGGGTCCCTCCCTCTCCGCCCCTCAGGGGCGGAGAGGGTTGGGGTGAGGTGGGGCGCCTCCGATTTGCGGGAGGTGCCGCTGGACTTTTGCCGCTGCTGTGCTATAAAGAACGTACGTTCTGTTTGGAGAAAACGCATGCGGCCTGCGCGCAGCAGCCGGACGGCGGAAGTGATGGCGCTTATCCGGGCGCTCGAGACGGCCGAACCGCAAGACCGGCGGCTCTTTGCCGATCCTTTCGCTGCCGGCTTCCTCGCGCCGCCCTTGCGCGGGCTGGCGCGCTCTGCCGCGCTCCCGGTGATGCGCAGGCTGCTGTGCCGCTATCTCGACCGGCGCCTGCCGGGGGCGCGCAGCTCGGGCATTGCGCGCACAAGGCTGATCGACGATTGGGCGAGCGCCCATGTCGCGGCCGGCGCGCGGCAGGTCGTGCTGCTCGGCGCCGGCTTCGACACGCGCGCCTGGCGCCTGCCGGCGTTTGCCGATTTGCCGGTGTTCGAAGTCGATCATCCCGCCACCGCCGCCGCCAAGCGGCGCCGCTTCTCCTCTGCCGGGCTTGCCGGTGCGCGCGTCATCCCCGTCACGCTGGACTTCGATCGCGCGGCGCTGCCCGATGCGCTGGCGCGGGCCGGGTTCTATGCGGCGCGGCAAACGTTGGTGATCTGGGAAGGCGTCACCAACTATCTCACCGGGGAGGTAGTGGGCGCCGTCATCCGCTGGGCCGGCAGCCTCGCCGCCGGCAGCGGTTTCATCTTCACCTATATCGACGCGGCGGTGCTCGGCGATCCCGGCCGCTTCGCCGGCGCCGCGACGATCCTGCGCGAGGTCGCCGCCAGCGGCGAGCCTTGGACCTTCGGCTTCGATCCGGCAGCGCTGCCCGCTTATCTCGACGAGCGCGGCCTTACGCTCGTCGAGGATCTCGGCTCCGACCAGTATCGGGCGCGCTATTTCGGCAGCCGCGCCGGATCGCTCCACGGCTACGCCTTCTATCGCGCCGTCAATGCGCGGGTGGAACGCCATGCCTAGGCTCGGCGCCGCCCGCGCCGCGGCGCGCCGCCGCCAGATCATCGACGCCGCGCTCACCTGCTTCGCCCGCAGCGGCTTTCACAAAACGACGATGGCGGATGTGGTGCGGCAATCGGGCCTCAGCCCCGGCGCCATCTACTGCCATTTCGCCGGCAAGGACGACATCATCCTCGCCGTCGTCGCCGAGCGTCGCCGCCGCGAAGCGGCGTTGCTGCAGGCGGCCGCGGCGGAGAAGAGCTTCGCTGCCGCGCTCGAACGGCTCATCAGCGATATCGTCGGCTTGCTCGCGACGCCCGAGGAGCGCGCCTGGCGCCGCCTTGCCGTCCAGCTCTGGGCGGAGAGCCTGCATGACCGCCGCCTGCTGGCCAAGGTGCGAAACGGCGTCGACACACCGCGCACGGTGCTCGCCGGCTTGATCGAAACCGCGCGCAAGCGCGGCGAACTGCCGCCGGCGCTGGATGCCGACGCCGCGGCGCGGCTGCTCATCGCCTTCTTCCAGGGGCTGGTCCTGCAGTTGAGCTGGGAGCCGGAGATCGACATCGCCGCGTGCGTCGATGCGCTGCGAACGCTGCTTCGCCTCGATGCCAGGTCTTCGGTCCGGCGCACCGCAGCGCGGCGATGAAGCCCTTGAGGCGGCGAGCTTCTCGCGCTTTTTCGCCGGCTCGCGCCGAGGCTTTCGATGGACGCTCTGGCAGAGAGGGCGGCTCTGCGCCAAGATCGGCTTGCTGGCAGGGGGCGAGGCGGGCTTGTCATGACTCCGATCGCGCGGTGGATTCTCGGCGCGCTGGCGCTCGCGATGCCGAGCTTCGTCGCTTTGGCGAGCTTCGCCGGCACCGGCGCCATCCCGTGGCACTCCGCGCTGCTCGCCATGCTGGCGATCTATCTCGCCATTTTGCTGCTGGTGCGGCCGCTGGTGCTGGGCGTCGCCGCGGTGCAGGCGGCGGTCGACCGTCTTGCCGCGGGCGGAGGAGCGCCGCCGGAGGTAGACACGCTGTCGCCGACGGTACGCGAGCTGTGGCTCGCCGTCGGCCGCTGGGCGCGCGCCTCGCGCCAGAAGCTCGCCGAGCGCGAGGTCGAGCTCGGCGCCAACCAGGCGGTGCTGGCGGCGCTGCCCGATCCGCTGATCCTGCTCGACGAGCGCCGGCGCATCTTCCGCGCCAACGCCGCGGCGAACGAGCTGCTCGGCATGCGCCTCGTCGAGCGCGACCTCGCCGTGGCGCTGCGCCACCCGGCGGTGCTCTCGGCCGCCGATGCGGTGCTGCGTGGCGATGCGGCGCGCGTCGTCGAATTCGACATGACGGCGCCGATCGAGCGTCACCTGTCGGCCCGCTTCGCGGCGCTGCGGCCGCATACGGCGGAAGGCGCCGCCGCGGTGCTGACCTTGCACGATCTCACCGCCGCCAAACGCAGCGAGCAGCTGCGCGCCGATTTCGTCGCCAATGCCAGCCACGAGCTGCGCACGCCGCTCGCCTCGCTCATCGGCTTCATCGAGACGCTGCGCGGCCCGGCGCACGACGACGGCGCCGCGCGCGACCATTTCCTCGGCATCATGGCCGAGCAGTCGCATCGCATGAAGCGGCTCGTCGACGATTTGCTGTCGCTGTCGCGCATCGAGATGAACGAGCACCGGCCGCCGACCGAGCGGGTCGATCTCGAGCGCGTGCTGCGCACCGTCGCCGACCTGCTGGAGCAGCGCTCGACCGCGCGCGACATGCAGATCACCCTCGACCTGCCGCCGGCGCCGGTCGAGGTGCTGGGCGATCCCGACGAGCTCGCCCAGGTGTTCCAGAACCTGCTCGACAACGCCATCAAATATGGCCGCCCCGGCACGCCGATCGAGGTGACCGCCCGGCCCTCGCCGCGGATCCTGCCCGGCAGCCGGCCGGGCGAGCGGCCGCCGGTCATCGCCGTCGCCGTGCATGATCACGGCGAGGGCATCCCGCGCGAGCACCTGCCGCGCTTGACCGAGCGCTTCTACCGGGTCGACGCCGCACGCTCACGGGAGCTGGGCGGCACCGGGCTCGGCCTTGCCATCGTCAAGCACATCGTCAACCGCCACCGCGGCGCACTCGATATCGAAAGCGAGCTCGGCGACGGCTCGGTCTTTACCGTGCACCTCACCCTGGCGCCGGGGTGAAGCTCGCCGGAAGGCCGCAGGAAGGCTGGAGTTCTCGCAATCCGGGTGCAGTGTCACCCTGGGCGCGGGCATTCCTAAACCGAACTGTCATAAAACCGCAATCCAAATGACGTACTAACGTAACGCACACCCTGTAGCCAAAGGGGCAAGACCCGCTTTGGACCCCGATGACCGGGGCACGACGCCTTCGGCGCAGAGCCAGGAGAAAGACCCCCGTGCAGGCAGCCCAGAGGACGACGCCTTGGCTCGCCCGCCTTGTCCGTTCCGGACAGGCGATTGTGGCTTCCGTCATGCCGTTTTCGCCGTGAGCGACCGCATGGCCAGCACACTGACCGTTGCGCCGCGCCGGCGGGTCGACCGCCAGCATCTGCAGGATGCCTTGTTCCGCGGCGCCACCCGTTTCTTCGCCATCGGCGTGCTGGTGTTGCTGGGCGGGATCGTCGTCTCGCTCGCCGCCGGCGCGGCGCCGGCCTTCCGCGCCTTCGGCTTGGGCTTCCTGGGCAGCGACGCCTGGAACCCGGTGAAGGACAATTTCGGCGCGCTGCCCGCGATTTACGGGACGCTCGCCACCTCCTTGATCGCCATGCTGATCGGCATTCCGCTGGCGGTCGGCATCGCGGTCTTCCTCACCGAGCTCTGCCCGCCGCCACTGCGCCGCCCGATCGGCACGCTGATCGAGCTGCTGGCGGCCATCCCCAGCATCATCTACGGCATCTGGGGCCTGTTCGTGCTGGCGCCCTTCCTGCAGCTCACCGTCCAACCCTTCCTGATCGACACCTTGGGCGAGGTGCCGATCTTGGGCGCGCTCTTCGGCGGCCCGCCCTTGGGCCTCGGCATCCTCACCGCCGGCATCATTCTCGGCATCATGGTCCTGCCCTTCATCGCGGCGGTGACGCGCGACGTCTTCCTCACCGTGCCACCGATGCTGCGCGAGAGCGCCTATGGCGTCGGCGCCACCACGTCCGAGGTGATCAGCCACATCGTGCTGCCCTATACGCGCACCGGCGTCATCGGCGGCGTCATGCTGGGGCTCGGCCGCGCGCTCGGCGAGACCATGGCGGTCACCTTCGTCATCGGCAATGCGCATCACATCAGGGTATCGCTGCTGGCACCCGGCACGACCATTTCGGCGACGCTCGCCAACGAGTTCAGCGAAGCGGTCGGGCGGCTCTATACCTCCTCGCTCTTTGCGCTTGGCGCCATCCTCTTCGTCATCACCTTCATCGTTCTCGCCGTCGCCAAGCTGATGCTGCTGCGCTTGGAAAAGCAGGGGGCCAGGTGATGGGCGTTGCCGGCCTCTACAATCGCCGCCGCGCCATCAACGGCGTCTATCTCACGCTGTCGGTCACGGCGACCGCGCTCGGCCTCCTCGTGCTCTTCCTCATTCTGTGGACGCTGACCGCCAACGGGCTTGCGGCGCTGTCGACCAGACTCTTCACCGAGATGACGCCGCCGCCGGGCGCCAGCGGCGGCCTCGCCAACGCGATCTATGGCAGCGTCGTCATGACCGCGGTCGCGACCCTGGTCGGCACGCCGATCGGCGTGCTCACCGGCACCTATCTCGCCGAGTTCGGCGCCGGCAGCCGCATCGCGCCCGTCGTGCGCTTCGTCAATGACATCTTGCTGAGCGCGCCGTCGATCATCATCGGCCTCTTCGTCTATGAGCTGCTGGTCGTGCCGATGGGCAACTTCTCCGCCTGGGCCGGCGCCGCAGCGCTCGCCATCATCGTCATCCCCGTCGTCGTACGCACCACCGAGGACATGCTCCGCCTGGTGCCCGGCAGCCTGCGCGAGGCGGCGATCGCGCTCGGCACGCCGCAATGGAAGGTCATCGTCATGGTGATCTATCGCGCGGCGGTGCAGGGCATGCTCACCGGCGTCATGCTGGCGGTGGCGCGCATCGCCGGCGAAACCGCGCCGCTGCTGTTCACCGCCCTCAACAATCAGTTCTGGTCGGTCAACATGAACGCGCCGATGGCCAATTTGCCGGTGGTCATCTTCCAGTTCGCCTTGAGCCCCTATGCCGATTGGCAGACGCTCGCCTGGGGCGGCGCGCTGCTCATCACCGTCACCATCCTGCTGCTCAACATCCTCGCCCGCTTCCTTGCCAGCTGGAGCAACCGCACGCCATGAGCGCCGATATCACCGTGACCGCCGAAACACCGCGCGCCCCCACGCTCGGCCGGCCGATCGTGCGGCCGCAGGAACCCGCCGTCGTGGCGCAAACCTCGCCCAAGGTGGTGATCAAGGATGTGCGCTTCTATTACAAGGGCTATGAGGCGCTGAAGGGCATCAACCTGGGGCTGCAGGACAAGCGCGTCACCGCCTTCATCGGTCCGTCGGGCTGCGGCAAGTCGACCCTGTTGCGCGTCCTCAACCGCATCTACGAGCTTTACCCCGGGCAGCGCGCCACCGGCGAGGTGCTGGTGGACGGCCGCAACATCCTCGATTCCGGCCAGGACTTGAACCTGCTGCGCGCCAAGATCGGCATGGTGTTCCAGAAGCCGACGCCGTTTCCGATGTCGATCTACGACAACATCGCCTTCGGCATCCGCCTCTATGAGCGGCTGTCGCCGAGCGAGCTCGACGAGCGCGTCGAACACGCGCTGCGCCGCGCCGCGCTCTGGGACGAGGTCAAGGACAAGCTGCGCCAGAGCGGGTTGTCGCTCTCGGGCGGACAGCAGCAGCGCCTCTGCATCGCCCGCGCCGTCGCGGTGAAGCCGGAAATCCTGCTGCTCGACGAACCGGCCTCGGCGCTCGACCCGATCTCGACCCAGCGCGTCGAGGAGCTGATCGCCGAGTTGAAATCGGACTACTGCATCGCCATCGTTACGCACAATATGCAGCAGGCCGCACGCAGCTCCGACTTCACCGCCTTCATGTATCTCGGCGAGCTCGTCGAGTTCGGCGACACCGAAGCGATTTTCACCCATCCCCGGGAGAAGCGGACCGAGGACTACATCACCGGCCGCTTCGGCTGACAAAGGGTACTGGCGCCATGGCCTCTGAGCACATCATCAAGAGCTACGACGAAGAGCTGCAGCGGCTCGACAACACGATCACGCAAATGGGCGGCCTTGCCGAAAGCCAGCTCGGCGCGGCGATCGAGGCGGTGGTGAAGCGCGACAGCGACGTCGCGACCCAGGTGATCGAGGGCGACGTGCAGGTCGACAATCTCGAGCGCGACATCGAGAGCCTGGTGGTCCGGCTGCTGGCGCTGCGCCAACCGATGGCGCGCGACCTGCGGCAGAGCATCGCCGCGCTCAAGATCGCCAGCGACCTCGAGCGCATCGGCGACTACGCCGCCAACGTCGCCAAGCGCTCGATCGCGCTGAACCAGACGCCGCCGGTGCGGCCGGTCTACGCCGTGCCGCGCATGGGCCGGCTCTGCCAGGCGATGATCAAGGACATCCTCGACGCCTATGTCGAGCGCGACGCCGACAAGGCGCTGGCCGTCTGGCTGCGCGACGAAGAGCTCGACGAGATGTATACCAGCCTCTTCCGCGAGCTCTTGACCTATATGATCGAGGACCCGCGCAACATCACCGCCTGCACCCATCTGCTGTTCATCGCCAAGAATCTCGAGCGCATCGGCGACCACACCACCAACGTCGCCGAAACGCTCTATTTCCTCGTGCATGGCACGCCGCTCGCCCAGGCGCGGCCCAAAGGCGACCGCTCGAGCCTCGCCATCGTCCGCGGCGGACCGCCGCGCGGCGAGGTCGAGGACGATGAGGAGACGGTCTGATGCGGCCGCTGGTCCTGGTCGTCGAGGACGAGCCGGCGCTGGTCACGCTGCTGCGCTACAACCTCGAGCGCGAGGGCTTCGCCGTCAACGAGGCGCATGACGGCGAGGAAGCGCTGCTGCAGCTGCGCGAGAGCAAGCCCGATGCGGTGCTGCTCGATTGGATGCTGCCGCGCATCTCCGGCCTCGAGATCTGCCGCCAGATCCGGCGCGCGCCGGCTTGGCGCGACTTGCCCGTGATCATGCTCACCGCCCGCGGCGAAGAGGGCGACCGGGTGCGCGGCCTCGACAGCGGCGCCGATGATTACGTGGTAAAGCCGTTCTCGCCGGGCGAGCTGATCGCGCGGCTGCGCGCCGTCATCCGCCGCGTGCGGCCGGTGACGACGGCGGAGACGCTGCGCTTCGGCGACATCGTCATGGACCTTTCCGCCCATCGCGTCTCGCGCGCCAATACGCCCGTCCATCTCGGGCCGACCGAATTCCGCCTGCTGCGCTTCTTCCTGGAGCGGCCGGGCCGCGTCTTCTCGCGCGAGCAGCTGCTCGACGGCGTCTGGGGACGCGAGGCCGAGGTGGAGCTGCGCACCGTCGACGTTCATATCCGCCGCCTGCGCAAGGCGCTCAACGGCACCGCCAACACCGACGTCATCCGCACGGTGCGCGCCGCCGGCTACGCGCTCGACGCCGGCGAAGGTTGATCCGCTGCGCGGCGAGGGCTAGCCTCGCCCTGTCATGGAGCCTGGCGCGACCCACATAAAAGTGCCCGTGGCAGCGGTGGTTGTCGCCGCCTGGCGCGCGGTGTTCGGCCGGCTTGGAATGGTGCTGGAGCTCGGCTGGCTGGCGCTGCTGGTCATGCTGGCGGCGCTGTTGCTGCCGGTTCTCGCTTTGCGTTATGCGGTGCCGGCAGATTTCGTGGCGGCCAACGGGCCCGCCCTCGCGGCGGGCGAAGCGATCCTCGATGCCGGGGTGGCGCTCGTCGCGCTCAATGCCTTTGCCGTGCGCTGGCATCGGCTGATGCTGACCGGCAGCGGCCGCACCATGCCGCCGCGACTGTTCGCCGGAGCCTGGCTGCGCTTCATCCTCTATTCGCTTGCCTTCTACGCCGCCGGCATCGCCTTCGCGGCGGCCGTCTGGTATTCCGGCATCGCCGCTCCGGACGCGACCGGCACCATTGCCGCGAGCGCCAGTGCTGCGGCGGCGGCCGCGGCGGCGGCACTGCTTCTCGCCATGGCGCGAGCCTCGCTGCTCTTCCCGGCCGCGGCGTTGGGCATGCCGCTCGCCCTCGGCGCAGCGTGGCGAGCGATGCGCGGCAACATCTGGCGGCTGCTCCTCGCCAGCGTCGCGGCGGCGCTGCCGATCGTGCTCGCGACCGGGGTCCTCTTGGGACAGTTGCTCACCGCGGTGCATCTCGACGCGGCCGATGCGCTGGGCGGCGATCCGCCGCTCGGCTTCGTGCTGCTCAGCGGGGTCATGGAGGTGGTGCTGCGCCTCGTTCTGATGGCGCTGGGCGCTTCGATCCTGTCGGATTTCTATCGCCGTATCGTTTGGCAGCGAAAGGAGAGCGCATGACCCTGACCGTCGCCATCATCGCACCCGGCGAGATGGGCAGCGCCGTCGGCCGGCGGCTCAAGGAGCGCGGCGCCCGCATCGTCACGACGCTCGCCGGACGCAGCGCCGCCAGCATCGCGCGCGCCGAGCGGGCCGGCTTCAGCAGCATCGACGACCGCGCGCGGCTGGTCGCGGAAGCGCAGCTCATCCTGTCGATCGTGCCGCCGGGCGAGGCGGTCGCGCTTGCCGAAAGCTTCGTTCCGGCGCTGGCCGCGGCGCGCGAGAAACCGGTCTATGTCGATTGCAACGCGGTCTCGCCCGAAACCGCCCGGCGTATCGGCGCGATCCTGGCGCCCACCGACGGCCCCTATGTCGATGCCGGCATCATCGGCCCGCCGCCGTCGCCGTCCGGGCGCACCGTCTTTTATGCGTCCGGCGATGCGGCGGCCGAGTTCGCCCGCCTCACGCCGCTCGGCATCGAAGTGCGCGTGCTCAAGGCACCGATCGGCGCCGCCTCGGCGCTGAAAATGTCCTATGCCGGCCTCACCAAGGGGATCACCGCGCTGGGATCGGCGATGGCGCTGGGCGCGGCGCGCGGCGGCACAACCGAGGCGCTGATCCAGGAGCTGCGCGAAAGCCAGCCCGCGCTATTGACCTATCTGGCGCGCCTGCCGACGATGTTTCCCAAGGCCTATCGCTGGGTCGCGGAGATGGAAGAGATCGCCCATTTCCTCACCGGCGATCCGGCCGGACAGCAGATCTATCACGGCGCGGCGCAGCTCTATGCCCGCCTCGCCGAAGGCGCGGCAGAACCGGACAAGGGCGACCTCGCCGCCATCGCCGCGTTCGCGCGCCTGGCGAAGCGGGAGAACTGACGACTCCCTTTACGCCAGCGGCTTCACCACCCGCACCAGCTCCGGATCGTCGGGGTGGCTGGTGAGATGGAAGCCGAGGCTCTTCGCCAGCCGCAGCATCGGCTCGTTTTCATGCAGCACGTCGCCGATCATCTCGGCGATGCCGCGGCGGCGTGCGATGTCGATGATGCGCGTCATCAAGAGAGAGCCGAGGCCCTTCCCTTTCCAGTCGCTGCGCAGCGCCACCGCGAACTCGGCGCGGCGATTGTCGGGATCGGCGGAGAAACGTGCGACGCCGAGCACCGCGCCGCCATCGGCGCGCCGGGCCATCACCGCCATCTCGCGGTCGTAATCGATCTGTGACAGCCGCGCCGCGAGCGCGTGCGAGAGCCCCTTCATCGGCGTGAAGAAGCGCAGCCGCAAATCCTCCGGGTTCATGTGCTGCGCGAGATCTTGCAGCGCCGGCTCGTCCTCCGGCCGCAGCGGCCGCAGCAGCAGCGCCGTGCCGTCGAGCGCCGCCCTCATTTCGAGCTCGCGCGGATAGGGCGAGATGGCGAGCCGCGCGGCGCCGGGTTTCGCCGCCGGCGCCACGTGGATGCGCGCATCGACGGCGACGACGCCGTGCGCATCCGCCAGCAGCGGGTTGATGTCAAGCTCGCGGATTTCCGGGCAATCGGCGGCGAGCTGCGCCACGCGGATGAGCACGCTCTGGATCGCGGCCAGATTGGCGGCGGGCTGGCCGCGATAACCTTGCAGCAGCCGGAAGACGCGGGTGCGCGCCATCTGCGCGCGGGCGAGAGCGTCGTTGAGCGGCGGCAACTCGAGCGTCGTGTCGCGCAGCAGCTCGACGGCGATGCCGCCTTCGCCGAACATCACCACCGGCCCGAAAACGTCGTCATCGAGCAAGCCGACGATCAGCTCGCGCGCGCCGGGGCGCCGCACCATCTCTTGGACGAGAAAGCCTTCGAGCCGCGCTGCCGGCGCGGCCGCCTTGACCCGCGCCAGCATCGCCGCCGCCTCGGCGCGGACGCGATCCGCCGTGCCGAGATTGAGCGCGACGCCGCCGACATCGCTTTTATGCGTAATGTCGGGCGAGCGGATCTTGAGCGCGACCGGGAAGCCGATCGTCCGCGCCGCCGCCGCCGCGCTCTCGGCATCGGCGGCGATGCGGCTTTGCGGCAGCGGGATGCCGTAAGCGCCGAGCACGGCGGCGACCTGCTCGGCGGCGAGCCAGGCGGGGGAAGCGGCGAGCGCCGGCGCGATCGCAGCCCGCACCGCCGCGGCGTCGGGCTCGAAAGTGTCGGGCCGCGCTGCCGGCGTTTCCATCAGCAGCTCCTGGTTGCGGCGATACTGCACGCGATGCATGAAGCCGCGCACCGCGCCGTCGGGCGTCTCGTAGGTCGCGATGCGCGCTTCCGAGAGGCGTCGCCGCGCCGGTGCCGCGGCGCGCCCGCCGAGCCATGCCGTGAGGAGGTTGCGGCCGATGAGGCTCGAAGGCGGCTGCGCCGCCCAGGCCGCGATGACGGCGCGCGCCGCCTCGCTCGGCCGCGCCAGCGCCGTCGGCGCGTTCAGCACCAGAACGGCGTCGAGTTCCGGCTCCTCGAGCAGAATCGCGAGCGCCTTGGCATAGCGCTCGCCCGGCGCGTCGCCGATGATGTCGACGGGATTGCCGCGGCTCCAGGTCCGCGGCAGCACCGCGTCCAGCTTCTCGATCGTTGCCGGCGAGAGCGTCGCGAGCCTGCCGCCCTGCGCGATGAGCGCATCGGTCGCGAGCACGCCGGGGCCGCCGCCATTGGTGAGGATGGCAAGGCGATCGCCGTGCTGCGGCCGGGTCAGCGCCAAGGTCTCCACCGCCTCGAACAGCTCGGTCATGGTGTCGACGCGCAGCATGCCGGCGCGGCGGAAAGCGGCGTCGTAGACCTCGAAGGAGCCGGTGAGCGCACCGGTATGCGAGCGCGCGGCGCGCGCGCCTTCGGCGAAGCGCCCGACCTTCACCGCCAGAACCGGCTTGCCGCGCGAGGCGGCGCGCGCGGCCGACATGAATTTCCGCGCCGCCGTCACCGCTTCGACGTAAAGCAGGATGGCGCGGGTGCCGGAATCGGCGGCGAGGTAATCGATGGTATCGCCGAAATCGACATCGGCCATGTCGCCGAGCGAGACGACATGCGAAAAGCCGATGCGCCGCGGCGCCGCCCAGTCGAGCACAGCGGTGATCATCGCGCCGGACTGGCTGACGAAGGCGAGATCGCCGGGAAGCGGCGCGATATGCGAGAAGCTGGCATCGAGGCCGATGCCGGGCACCGCCAGCCCGACACAGTTGGGACCGAGGACGCGCAGCAGATGGGGCGCGGCCGCCTCGAGCGCCTGTTGCTGCAGCGCCCGGCCGCGCTCGCCCAGCTCGGCGAAGCCGGCGCTGATCACCACCGCCGCTTTGGTGCCGCGCGCGCCGAGCGCGGTGACAAGCCCCGGCACGGTCTCAGGCGGTGTCACGATGACGGCGAGATCGGGCGCCTCGGGCAGCTGCGCGATATCGGCAAAACAGGACATGCCGTCGAGCTCGCGATGCTGCGGATTGACCAGCGACAGCGACGCCTTCAGCCCAGCGCGGCGCAGATTGCGCAGCACCACCGCCCCCACCGCCCCTTCCCGCGTCGTCGCGCCGATGAGCGCGACCGAGCGCGGTTTGAACAGCTTGTCGAGATTGCGAACCGACATGCGGCATCCCTGCGGCGCGGGGCGAGCGGGCTTAGCGCTGATCCCAATAAGCGGAATCTCCTATTTCTTCGTCGTCCACGCGAAAGCGGGGACCGCTTTCGCAGGAATGACGGAATAGGGCTCATTCCACATGATCGGGACGCGCACTACCGCGTCATTGTGACGGGGCGTTGCTCGAGCGCAAGAGCAGAGGGTTTACGACCTCGGCAGCCTTGAGAGCGTGGCCAAGGCCAGCACGGCGAAACCCGCCGAGGTCGCGAAGGCAGCTTCGTACCCGAAGTGATCAACGATGAGCCCCGCCGCCAGACAGCGCAGGGCGTGGGGGTGGCACCCCCCTCCCTTCCCTCCCCCTCAAGGGGGGAGGGGCTTATGCTGAGACGGTTGCTACCACCCGTTCGGGGGTCGATAGATCGGGCGTTGCTCGACCGGGGCCGGGTGCGGGGTGCTGCCGCCGCTGCCGCCGCCGAAGATGTTGTGAATGAGATGGCTGAGCCAGCCTTCGCCGCTGCTCTTGGCCGACGCCACCTGCGTGCCGAGCGTCTCGGGCGCCGTCGGCAGCGGCCGGACCGGCATGCCCGCCGTCGCCGCGACCATGAAAGTGTGCCAGGTCTTTGCCGGCAGGCTGCCGCCGCTGACATGGTTCATGGCGGCGTTGTCGTCGTTGCCGAGCCAGACGCCGGCGACGAGATCGGCGGTGAAGCCGACGAACCAGGCGTCGTGGAAATCCTGCGTCGTGCCCGTCTTGCCCGCCACGGGCCGGTCGAGCTTGGCGGCGCGGCCGGTACCGTGGGCGATGACGCCCTCCAGCATCTGATCGAGCTCGCCGACGATCGCCGGCGCGATCACCTGCGCGCCGCCATCGCCGCGGCGCCGGTAGAGCACATGGCCGGCGCTGTCGCGGATATCGAGGATGGCGTAGGGCAGCGCGGCGCGGCCGCCGCTGGCAAAGGCGCAATAGGCGCTGGTGAGGTCGAGCAGCGTCACCTCGGAGGTGCCGAGCGCGAGGCTCGCATCATGCGACAGCTCGCTGGTGATGCCGAGGCGGTGCGCGGCGGCGATGACATTGTCGATGCCGGCGCGCTCCAGCACCTGCGCCGCCACGGTGTTGATGCTGTCGGCGAGCGCCTCCGATGCCGTCACCGTGCCGCGATATTTGTTCTCATAATCGCGCGGCTCCCAATTGCCGATGCGGATCGGCTTGTCGACGAAGGTGTCGTTGGGCGACATGCCATGTTCGAGCGCAGCGAGATAGACGAAGGGCTTGAAGGCCGAGCCGGGCTGACGCAGCGCCTGGGTCGCGCGATTGAACTGGCTCTCGGCATAGTCGCGGCCGCCGACCATGGCGTGGACCGCGCCGTCGGGCGACATAGCGACGAGCGCGCCTTGCGACACGCGCTGCTTGGTGCCGTCCTTGTCGAGCGTACCCTCGATCGCCGCTTCGGCCGCCGCCTGCATGCGGGGATCGAGCGTCGTGCGCACGACCAGGTCGCGCCCATCGGCCTGGACATAGCCGCTGGTGAGCTCGTAGACCCAATCGGCGAAATAGTGATTTCCCGGGCGCACGCGGCCGGCGAGGGCAAGCTGTGCGCGCTGTTGCTCGGCGGCGGCGGCCTGCGCCTCAGTGATGTAGCCGGCATCGACCATGTTGGCGAGCACCTGGGCGGTGCGCTTGGCCGTTTCGTCGGGGTCGTGCACCGGGCTGAAGCGCGTCGGCGCCTTCAACAGACCGGCGATCGCCGCCGCTTCGTAGAGGCTGACCTGGCGGGCCGATTTGTCGAAATAGCGATGCGCCGCGGCATCGACGCCATAGGTTCCGGCGCCGAGATAGATGCGGTTGAGATAGATCTCGAGCAGCTGGTCCTTGGTGAATTTGTGCTCGAGCCAGATCGCCAGCAGCGCCTCCTGGATCTTGCGCTTCACCGTGCGGTCGGGCGTGAGGAAGAGATTCTTGGCAAGCTGCTGCGTGATGGTGCTGCCGCCCTGGACGACATGGCCGGCGCGGAGATCGGCATAGAGCGCGCGCGCCATGCCGATGGGGTCGACGCCCCAGTGATGGTAGAAGCGGCGATCCTCGGTCGCGATCACCGCCTCGGGCAGGTAAGGCGGCATGTCCTTGAGCTTCAGCGGCTCGCCGAAGAGATCGCCATAGGTCGCGATCAGCGAGCCATCGGCGCCGAGAACGGTGACGCTGGGCCGGCGCTGAGCCGCGCTGAGATCATTGGTCGGCGGCAGGGTGAGCCAGAACCAGCCGACGGCGCCGGCGCCGAGGATCACTCCCCACAACGCCAGCAGCACGCCCCAGCGCGACAGGCGCAAGCCCCAGCCGCTGTGCCGCCGGCGCCCGGACGACGGGCCGCGCTCGCGCGGCTCGCTGCCGCGCGGCCGGTCGTCGGGATCGACACGCAACTCGCCACGTCTTTTCGACGCCATGACCCCTGAAGGTTCCGTCCGTTCCGCGCTGCCCGCCGCCGCGGCTTCTAGCACAAAAGCAGGGCGCCGCGGGACGGAAGCCACGCGCGCCCTAAAAAGGATGCGACTATGGCTTTTTTCCGGATGTTGAAGGGGTTAGGAAGGGGCCGCCGTCGTCGCGAATGGGGTTTTCGTGCTCGCTGCGCTGATCTTCGCCGCCACCTATGCCGTCATCGCGCTTGGCCGGCTGCCGGGGCTCCGGCTCGACCGCAGCGGCGCCGCGCTGGTCGGCGCGAGTCTGATGGTGGGGACCGGCGTCTTGTCGCCGGACGAGGCCTATCGCGCCATCGATCTCGACACCATCGCGCTGCTGCTCGGCATGATGATCGTCGTCGCCAATCTGCGCTTTGCCGGCTTCTTCCATCTCGCCGCGGCCTGGATCGCGCGCCATGCCCGCCATCCGCTGGGGCTGCTGCTCGGCGTCGCCTTCGTCTCCGGCGGACTTTCGGCCTTCCTCGTCAACGACACCGTCTGCCTGATGCTGACGCCGCTGGTCGCCGAGCTGACGCTCCAGCTGCGCCGCAACCCCGTCCCCTATCTGCTGACGCTCGCCATGGCGTCCAATATCGGCAGCACCGCCACCATCACCGGCAATCCGCAGAACATCATGATCGGCAGCTTCTCGCACATCGCCTATGGCGATTTCGCGCGGGCGCTGGCGCCGGTGGCGGCGGCGGGGCTCGCCGTCATGGTGGCGCTGGTGGCGCTGGCCTGGCGGCGGGAGTTTTTTACCCGGGCGCGGCTCGAAGCGCCGGTGCCGCGCCTGCGCTGGAATCGCGTCTTGCTGGCCAAGGCGCTCCTCGCCACGCTCGGCATGGTGCTGTTCTTCTTCCTCGGCCAGCCGCCCGCGAAGGTCGCGATCGTCGCCGGCTCGCTGCTGCTGCTGACGCGGCGCATCAAGCCCGAGCGCGTCTATCGCGAGATCGACTGGTCGCT
>DATIYL010000050.1:0-8983 GCA_035517635.1 Allostellaceae bacterium
GAACGCTATACGTTATGGGGCCCGCTCGCGCAGCTTGCCGACGATGCCGGCGGGGAAGAAATAGACGACGAGCACGAAGAGCAGGCCGAGCCAGAGGAGCCAGCGGTCGGGATCGAAAAGCGCCGGCAGCAAGGGCCAGCCCGCAAGCGCTCCCGACAGCCCCGCCATGGCCGGCTGCAGATAATATTCGGCCATGACCAGCACGACCGCGCCGAGCGCGGGGCCGTAGAGCGTCCCCATCCCGCCGATCACCACCATCAGCAGAATGTCTACCATGACGGCGAAGGACAGGGTCACGTCAGGGCCGTTGTAGCGCAGCAGCAGTGCCATCAGCGCGCCGGCGAGCGCCGCCATCGCCGCCGAGAGCGCGCCGGCGAGGGTGCGATAGACGACCGTGCGGTAGCCCAGCGCCTCGGCGCGGAACTCGTTCTCGCGGATCGCCTGCAGCACGCGTCCAAAGGGCGAGTTGACGATGCGCAGCATCAGCAGGAACAGCGCCAGCGACACGGCGAAGATCAGGTAGTAGGTGATGACGCGCCCATCGAGCGGCACGCCCAGCACCGGCTCCGCCGCAAGGCGAAAGCCAGGACGCAGCAGCTCCGGCACCGAGAAGGTCAGCCCGTCCTCGCCGCCGGTAAGATCGCGCAGCTGGGTCGCCAGGATAAGAGCGAAGCTCGCCACGGCGAGTGTGATCATCGAGAAGAAGACGGCGCGCACGCGCAGGCTGAGCAGGCCGATCAAGACGGCGACGACGATGGCGAGCAAAACGCCGGCCACCGTGCCGAGCAGCACTGCGCCCCAACCGGCGGAAAGCTTGGCGAGCGCGATGGCGACGCCATAAGCGCCCATGCCGAAGAACATGGTGTGGGCGAAAGAGGCGATGCCGGTATAGCCGAGCATCACGTCATAGCTGGCGGCGAGGACGATGAAGATGCAGATGCGCGCCGCCACCGCGACGGAGCGCGTGCCGGGAAAGAGGAAGGGCGCCAGCGCCAGCGCCGCGAGCAAAAGCAGCAAGAGGACGCTGAGCAGCGGCGTTCCCGGGCGGTCGCCCGAGAGCAGCCGGTCGAGCGGCCCTGCGGCGCGGCGCCTCATCCCGCGCCCACCGGGAAGAGCCCGCGCGGCCGCCACAGCAGCACCAACATCATCAGCAGGATGGTCGAGCCCAGCGCCAGCTTCGGCGCGAGGAAGCCGACATAGTTCGTCACCAGCCCGACCAGGATCGCGGCGGTGAAGCAGCCGCCGATCGAACCGAGGCCGCCGATGATCAGGATGATGAAGATGAGGATGGTCATCTCGCTGCCGATGCTGCGCGTCACCAGCTCCTGATAAAGCCCCCACATCACGCCGCCGATGCCGGCGAGCGCGGTGCCGGTGACGAAGACGCCGATGAAGAGCCGGCGGATGCGGTAGCCGAGCGCCTCCACCATCTCGATATTCTCGACGCCGGCGCGGACGAGGAGGCCGACCCGCGTGCGGTTGAGCAGAAGATGGAGACCGGCATAGACGGCAAGGCCGAGCACGACGGCGATGAGGCGGTATTTCTCGATGGCGGCGCCGGCGATGATGAGACTGCCCTGGAAGCTCGCGGGCTTGGGCAGCGGCAGCGGGTTGGCGCCCCAGATGGCGACGACGAGCTGCTCGGCGATGATGAGCCCGCCCATGGTGATGAGGATCTGCCGGAGATGGGCGCCATAGACGCGGCGGATGATGAGGCGCTCGAAGACATAGCCGGCGGCGCCGCTCGCCAGCAGCGCCACTGCCAGCGCCGCCGCCAGCACGGCGAGATTGAGCGCCCAGGAGGTGGCGCTGCTCCAGCCGGCGAGCGCGCCGAACACGCTCACCGCGAGATAGGCACCGAGCGTGATGAAGGCGCCGTGAGCAAAGGTGAAAACCTGCATCAGGCCGAAGATGAGGGTGAGGCCGGCGGCCATCAGGAAGAGCATCATGCCCATGGCGAAGCCGGCCACGGTAAGGGTAAGCCAGGTGGAGAAGCTCATCACCGGCAAGGTCGCGAGCACCAGCAGCGGCAGCAAGGCGTAAGGCGCCCAATCGCCGGCGCGGAGCGAGAGCCAGCGCGCGATCATTGGTGGCTCGCCAGGCTGAGGCCGAGGAGATGCTGCTGCAGCGCCTCGTCCGCGGCGAGCGCCGCCATGCTGCCGGTATGGACGATGCGCCCGTCATCCATCACCGCGACATCGTCGCCGACCGAGCGCGCCATGTGGAAATTCTGCTCGACCAGCAGGATCGTGGTCGCCGTCCCCTTGAGGCGGAGGAAAGCGTCGATCAGCAGCTGGATCACCGCCGGCGCCAGCCCCTTGGTCGGCTCATCGACGATGAGGAGGCGCCGCTCTTCGATGATGGCGCGGCTGATGGCGAGCATCTGCTTCTGGCCGCCGGAGAGCGAGCCGGCGGGATTGTTCCATTTCTCGCGCAGCGCCGGAAAGAGCGCCTGCACATCTTCGAGCCGCGCTTCGTCGAAGCCCTCGGGGCCGGTGGCGAGCAGCAGGTTCTCGCGCACCGTCAGCTCGGCGAAGATGCCCATGTTCTCCGGCACATAGGCGATGCCGAGCCGGGCGATGTCAGGCGTCGCGAGCGCGCCGATCGGCGCGCCGTCGAAGCGGATCTCGCCGGCGCTGCGGCGCCAGAGGCCCATGATGGTGCGCAAGGTGGTGGTCTTGCCGGCGCCGTTGCGCCCGAGCAGCATGGTGAGCCGGCCGCGCCGCACGGCGAGATCGACGCCGTGCAGGATGTGATAGCGGCCAATATGGGTGTGAACGCCGGCAAGCTCGAGAAGGATGTCGTTAGTCATTTTGACGCGTGACCGTGCCGCCCCACCTCACCCCAACCCTCTCCGCCCCTCGGGGCGGAGAGGGAGGGACCCGCGCAGCGGGAGGGTGAGGTGGGGACGCCGATGGCACAACATCATCCAAGATCCTCGATCGAGGCGTGGACGAGGCTGCTGATGATGTCGAGGCGGCGCGAGTGCCAGGGATCGGGGACGCGGCTGTTGCTGAGATAGGCGAAGGAGACGCTGGTCTCGGGATCGGCCCAGCAATAGGACGAGCCGACCCCGCCATGGCCGAAGGTCGTGGGCGAAGCGAGCGTGCCGAGGCCGCGGATGCCGGGCGTAAGGCCGCGCGAATGCGGGCCGAGGCCGCGATGCATCGGCATCCCCATGTAGTGATCGATGCGGTCGCCGGTGAAGTTGCGGGTGACGTATTGCATGAGCCGCGGCGAGACGAGGCGCGCGCCGCCGAGCGCGCCGCCATGACCGAGCACCTGGTAGAAGGCGGCCATGGCGCGCGCCGTGGCGAAGCCGCCGCCGCCGGGCACGCCGGCGCGGCGCCAGGTGGCGTCGTTCTCCTGGGTGAAGCGGATCTGCTTCTTCCCGTCCTCCGAGGGGCCGTGCATATCGGCGGCGCGCGCGCCCTCGCTCGCGGGGAGCCCGACATAGAGCTCGCCTTCGAGGCCAAGCGGCTTGATGACGCGCTGATGGATGAAGTCGCGATAATCCATCTTGGTCAGCGCCTCGATCAGCACGGCGCAGGTCCAATGCGCGGCGAGGCGGTGGTATTCGAGGCGCGAGCCCGGCGTCCATTCGAGGGTGAAGTCGCAGACGCGCTCTTTCAGCTCGCTATGGTCCTCCCAGGCCGAAGCCGGGATCGACATGCCGGCGGCGGGAAAGCCGCCCTGATGCGTCAGCACCTGCAAGAGGGTGATCTCGCCCTTGCCGTGGCGCGCGAATTCCGGGACGTGGTCGGCGATGCGGTCATGGAAGGTGAGCGCCCCCTCCTCCACCAGCACCCAGACCGCCGCGGCGGTGACCACCTTGGTATTGGAATAGAGCAGCCAGAGCGTGTCGTCCTTGGCCGGCGCCGAGGCCGGCTCGAGCCGCGCCGCGCCGAAGCTCTTCAACAAGGCCAGCTTGCCGTGGCGCGCCAGCGCGATCTGCGCGCCGGGGTAGCGGCCCTCCTTGATATGCCCCTCGATGATCCGGCCGAGGCGGTTCAAGGTTTCGTTGCGGAATCCGAGGCTTTGCGGCTCGGCAGTCTCGAGAATGAACGGCATTCCTTCCTCCTCCCGTCAGGACGCGGCGCGGATGCCGAGATAGGCTTCCTGCACGATCGACGAGGCCACCACCTCGGCAGGGGCGCCATCGGCCACCAGCGCGCCGTTATGGAGCACGATAACCCGGTCGGCGAGCCGGCGCACGACATCCATCTTGTGCTCGACCAGCAGGATGGTCTTGTCGCCCTCCCCTTTGATCGCCTCGATGAGGTCGAGGATCACCGGCACCTCGTCGACGCTCATCCCCGCCGTCGGCTCGTCGAACATGAAGATCTGCGGCTCGAGCGCGAGCAGGATCGCGACTTCGAGCTTGCGCTGATCGCCATGCGAGAGCGAGGCGGCCGGCACCTCGGCGCGCTCGGCGAGCTTGACGCGCGCGAGGCACGCGAGCGCGCGCTCGGCGAGATCGGCATGGCGCGCTGCCATGGTGAGGAAATCGAGGCCGATGCCGGCGCGCGCCTGGACCGCGAGGCGGACATTCTCGCGCACGCTCAGATTGGGGAAGAGGTTGGTGAGCTGGAAGGCGCGGCCGAGCCCGCGCCGTGCCCGCGCCGGCGCCGCAAGACCGGTGATCGCTTCGCCGTTCAGCAGCACGGCTCCGGCGCTGGCGCGGAGCTGGCCCGAGATCAGATTGAAATAGGTGGTCTTGCCGGCGCCATTCGGCCCGACGATGGCGGTGAGGGTGCCGCGCGCAAAGGCGCAGGAGACGCCATCCACCGCGGTGTGGCCGCCGAAGCGGATGGTGAGATCGCGCGTCTCCAGGATCGGCGCGATCTCGACCATCCCCGCCCCCGCCTGCTCAATGCTGATTCTGGATCGGCACCTTCATGTCGTCGATCTTGATCACGCGGGTGAGCTCAGGGATCGCCCAGGCCACCTTGGGATCGACCTTGATCTTGAAGGCATACATGTCCTGCAGCGCCTGATGGTCTTCCTTGCGGAAGATCATCTTGCCCTTGGGCGTTTCGAACGACATGCCTTCCATCGCCTTGATCAGCGTCTCGGTATCGGTCGAGCCGTTGGTCTTCTTCAGCGCCTCGACCACCGCCATCGCCGCCGACATGCCGCCGCAGGTGAAGAAATCGGGCGGCTTGTTGAAGCGCTTCTCGTGCTCTTCGACCAGCCACTTGTTCACCGGGTTCTTGGGGATCTCGTAGTAGTAATAGGTCGCGCCCTCGAGGCCCGGGAAATCCTTGTAGGCGGCGAGCGCCGGCAGGATGTTGCCGCCGGTCGAGACGTCGATGCCGAGCCGCGCCGGATCGGCCGCCTTGATCGCCGGGAAGGGATTGCCGCCGGCCCAGATCACCCACAGGACCTTATGGCCCTGCTCCTTTGAAAGCGCATCGAAGATGCGCTGCAGCGGCGCGGTGAAGTCGGTGGTGGTGGGCGGCGCATATTCCTCATGGACGAGCTTGGCGCCGGTGCCGGCGAGCGCCGCCTTGAACGCGGCGACGCCGTCGCGGCCGAAGGCATAATCCTGCGCCAGGGTCGCAATCACCGTGCCGGGCTGGCCGATGGCAATGGCGTTCGAGATCGCATCCTGCGAGGAATTGCGCGCCGTGCGGAAGATGTAACGGTTCCACTTGTCGCCGGTGATGGAATCCGCCACCGCCGGCTCGACGATGAGGATCTTCTTGTAGTCCTGCGCCACCGGCAGCATGGCGAGCGCCACGGCCGAAAAGGTGCCGCCGACAGCGAGGTCGGCGCCGTCATCGCCATAGGCCTCGGCGAGCAGGTTGCGGCCGACATCGGGCTTGAACTGGCTGTCCTTCTCGATCACCTCGATCTTGCGACCCGCCACCGTCATGGTGCCCTTGGTGGCATATTCGAGGCCGAGCTTGAAGCCGACGGATTCCTGCTCGGCATAGGCCTCGAGCGGCCCGGTCTTGTCCTGGATGAAGGCGATCTTGACCGGCTTGCCCTGAGCGAAGGCCGGCGCGGCCAGCGCCATGGCGGCAAGCACCGCCAGAGATGCGACAGAGATTGGGCGGAACGGCATCGGACTCCTCCCCGACCGGTTGATCTGACCCCGGCGTTACATATCACCAGCCCGGCGTTGCGTGTTTGACCGAGCGGGCGCATTTCCTTGACCCAGCGTCCAGCGCGTGGTCACTCTTGGCGCAGCTATAGCACGTCCAGGCAGCCGGCGGGACATCGCGCGCCGCCGGCAAGCCCGGGCCAAGGGACGGATCGCCATGACTGCGCTCGAGCTCGATACCGCGACCATCGCACCCAGAGATCGCATGGGCGCGTGGTCCGCTTCCGTCGCCAGTGTCTTCGGCCCCTTCGCCATCTCGCGCAACGGCTCGGCGGAGTTCCATGGCCGGCTCAAGGTGAAAGGGCGCGGCGCGCTCCGCTTCGGCACCCTCGCCTATCGCGGCCATAATTTCGAGCGCCGGCCGAGCGACGTGGCGCGGCTCGCCAACGACTATTTCACGCTGACCTGGCCGGTCGCGGGCCAAGTGCGCGCCGCGCAAGGCGGCATCGAGCATGAGATCCGCCCGGGCAGCCTCTATCTCTTCAACCATGCCGTCCCCTACTCGACCGTGCCGGAGGTCGAGTATGAGACGGTCGGCATCGCCTTTCCCTGCGCCGCGCTGCGCCAGCGCGTGCCGGAAGTCGAGCCGTTCTACGCCGTGCCGCTCGCTGCCGGCGCGCCGCGCGCCCAGCTCCTCATGTCTTTCGTCGAGCATCTCGCCCAAGGCGTCGAGCGCTGGCAGGAGCATGAATTCGCCGAGCTCGGCGAGCGCTTCCTCGATCTCGTCGCGCTGCTCGTCGTCGAGCGCGCCGGCTCCGCCGCCGCCGATACCAGCGTGCGCATCGCCCATCGCGAGCGCGCGCTGCGCTATATCCGTGCCCATCTCGGCGACATCGAGCTCGCGCCGGAAGCGGTCGCGCGCGCCTCGGGCATCTCGCTGAGCTATCTGCATCAGCTCTTCCGCAGCCTCGGGCACGGCGTCGAGGAATGCATCTTCGCCGAGCGGCTCGAGCGTTGCCGCAAGCTGCTCGCCGATCCCCGCGCGCGGCATCTTTCGATCTCGACCATCGCCTATCGCACCGGCTTCAGCCACCCCGCGCATTTCAGCCGCGCCTTCAAACGCCGCTTCGGCGTGACGCCGAGCGAAGCGAGGGTGGGAGCGCCGCGGAACTAGGCAGCGCGTCGGGCGCGCGAGCCCGTCAAGCCAAAAGTGCCGGGAGGGGCCTACGCCCCCGGTGTACACCAGCGACATTTTTTTCACGGCACGGTTGGCTGGCTTGGCTGTGATGTTCTTCATAGGCCGCCAGGTTCCCCTGCCCCCAAATACGCCCATGACCGCGACGCGATTTCATCGAAGCATCAAGCGCGCACCTTGATGAGCGTCGAACGGCGATTTCATGGAGGTGATGTCATGTCGCTGCGTTTGGGTGTTCCGCTCGTGATCCTGGCCCTCACTCTCTCCGCCTGCGGCACGACCACGGGCGATCGCGGACTCTCCGGCGCCGGCATCGGCGCGGCGACGGGCGCGGTGGTTGGCGCCGTCGTCGGTGGGCCGGTGCTTGCCGCCTCCGCCATCGGCGCGGGCGCAGGCGCTTTGGCCGGCGCGGTGACGACGCCGAACCAGGTCGATCTCGGCAAGCCGGTGTGGGAGCACTGAGGGGGGCGCGGCGGCCGATGCACGTGCCGTCCCCCTGAACCTCGGTGGTCTTCACAATGTCAAAGAGCACGATGGCGTGAAGATCGTACCATTGCACCCCACAGCTTCAGCACAAGACCCGAAGGAAAGTCAGAGCGCCGAAAAAATCGACGTGCTAGCATGGGTCAACTGATCGCGCGGGCAGCCTCAGCCGACGAACTGAATCCAGTCAGCAATTTCGCGGTCCGCTTAGGCAGGTGCGTAAAGAGCGAGGCGCGGTGGCGTGCCCTCGTCGCCTTTTACGACCACCGGTAGCGGTAACGGTGCACATCTCGAGAGATGAAGCAGCCTTCGTCGATTGACCGGGGTCGCGGCTTGGGACACACGAGAGCGTTGACGGCGATCGATGCGCGTGTGTCTCAGTGCCAAGCCAATTCGCTGTTTGACCCAGCTAGGATAACGGCCATGGCCAACAATGACATGAACGTGCAGATGTTGAAGAAACCGGGCTTCATCGCCGCGCTTGACCAGAGCGGCGGTTCGACGCCCGGCGCTTTGCGGCAATACGGTATTGCCGACAACGCCTATAGCGGCGATGCGGATATGTTCCGGTTCATCCACCAGATGCGTGTGCGCATCATGACCGCGCCGGCCTTTACCGGAGACAAGGTAATCGCCGCCATCCTCTTCGAAGGAACGATGGATGGCGAGGCGCAAGGCAAGCCCGTGCCGTCTTTCTTGTGGAAGTCGCGCGGCATCGTCCCGTTTCTAAAGGTCGACAAGGGGCTCGAGGAGGAGAAGCACGGTGTCCGGCTGATGAAGCCGATACCCGGCCTCGACACTCTGCTCGCCCGGGCCGTGAAGCTCGGTGTCTACGGCACAAAGATGCGCTCCACCATCAATCTCGCCTCGAGGGAGGGCATCGCTGCCATCGTCGCGCAGCAGTTCGAAATAGGCGCTGAGATCGCCAAGTCCGGGCTGATGCCCATTCTCGAGCCGGAAGTCCTGATCAAGAGCCCCGACAAGGCGGCAGCCGAGGCGATCCTCCTTGCGGAGCTGAGGAAGCGGCTCGACGGCTTGCGAGGCGAGCACCAAGTCATGCTCAAGGTGACGATCCCGGAGGTTCCGGATCTCTATCGGCCATTGATCGAGCATAGCCGCGTCGCCAGGGTCGTCGCGCTCTCCGGCGGCTACACGAGGGATGTCGCCTGCCAGCGCCTTGCCACCAATCACGGCATGATTGCGAGCTTCTCGCGGGCTCTGATTGACGATCTCAGGCATTCCATGAGCGATGCCGA
>DATIYL010000051.1:0-29266 GCA_035517635.1 Allostellaceae bacterium
CGAGCTGCGCGAGATCACCGGGCAGATCGGCGATGAGAGCGTCGTCATCGCCGATCTCTCGCATCTGCCGACGCGCTGCAAATTCGTCGCCTTCATGCCGCAATGGCATTTTCTCGATTTCCTCGCCGAGGTGGCGGAGAAGCTGCCGGCATTTCGGCTGCTGCGCGAGACCGAGGCCCTGAGCCTTGTGCGCGAGGACGGGCGCGTCGCCGGCGTCGGCGCGCGCGACAAAGCGGGCGCGCTGACCTTGCGCGCCGATCTCGTCATCGCCTGCGACGGACGGCATTCCACCCTGCGGCGCGCGGCGGGGCTCCAAAGCCGCGATTTCGGCGCGCCGATGGACGTGCTGTGGCTCCGGCTGTCGAAGCGGCCGCAGGATGCCGGCAAGGCGCTCGGCCGCTTCCTCGGCGGGCGCATCCTGGTGATGCTCGACCGCGGCGATTACTGGCAATGCGCCTTCGTCATCCACAAAGGCGGCTTCGACGCGCTGAAGGCGCAGGGCATCGAGCATTTCCGCGCCGAGCTTGCGGCGATGATGCCGACTCTCGCCGACCGCGTCGGCGAGATCGCCACCTGGGACCAGGTGAAGCTGCTCACCGTCGCCGTCGACCGGCTCGAGCGATGGTATCAGCCGGGTCTGCTGCTGATCGGCGATGCCGCGCATGCCATGTCGCCGATCGGCGGCATCGGCATCAACCTCGCCATCCAGGACGCGGTCGCCGCCGCCAACATCCTGGTGCCGTGGCTCAAACGTGAGCCGGGGCCGGTGGCGGAAGCGCCGCTCGCGCAGATTCAGCGCCGGCGCCTGCTGCCGACGCGGCTCACGCAAGCGCTGCAGGTGGCGATCCAGAACCGCGTCATCAGCCGCGTGCTGGAGAGCAAGGGAAAATTGCGGCCGCCGACGGTGCTGCGGCTGCTGCAGCGCTTTCCCGCGCTGCGGCGCATCCCGGCGCGGATCCTCGGCATGGGCTTCCGCCCCGAGCATGTGCGGGACGCTAGCGGCGGCTCCGCCTTGCGCTAAGCTGCCGCAACGATCTTTCAGGGAGGAAGCGATGAGCGAAGGTCCCGGCGCCGAGGCGCTGAAGCAGCTGGCGCAGGAGCTGACCGAGCTGCTGCGGCTCAGGACATTGCCGATCGGCATGCGGCTCTTCGAGGACAAGGCGGCGCTGGAGGCGATACCGGGACTGCGCCGGCCGAAGCCGGGCGCAGCGTTCAGCACCTGCCAGCTGGTGACGCAGGCGCGCGTCGCCGGGCTGACGCTCGGCATCGTCCACGACAATCTGCGCCCGTTCAGCAACTGCGGCGGCATCGTCGGGCTCAACGCGCCGGGCGAGGATTTTCTCTCGGGCAAGCGCATGACCGGCGTCTGGTTCGAGAACCAGACGGCCGCGGCCGCGCATCAGCAGCAGATGCCGCGCGTGCCCGCCGGGCGCTATCACGCGCTGGTGGTGGCGCCGCTGCGCGCCGCGCGGCTCGATCCGCCGGACATCGTGCTGTTCTACGGCACGCCGGGGCAGATGATCCTGTTCATCAACGGGCTGCAATGGAAGAACTATCGCCGCTACGATTTCTCCATCACCGGCGAGAGCGCGTGCGCCGATAGCTGGGGCCATGCGCTGAAGACGCGCGAGGTGAGCCTCTCCATCCCCTGCTATGCCGAGCGGCGCTATGGTGGCGTCGCCGATGACGAGATGCTGATGGCGCTGCCGCCGCAGGATCTGGCGCGCGCCGTCGAGGGGCTGAAAGGCCTCGCCAAGGCCGGGCTGCGCTATCCCATCCCGCCCTATGGCGCGTTTGCCGACCCGGCCGAGGGCATGGCGAAAAGCTACGGTTGAACCGGAGACCGCGGCGCGACTATGGTGCGACGGCGAGATGCCGGGCGCGCCGCGCCGCTCGATCGGGAGGGAACCGCATCATGAGGCTGAGCATCTTCGGCGCGATCGCGCTCGTCGCGATCGCGACGCAAGCCGTCGCGCAGAGCCGGCCCAGCGCCACCAACATGAAGCTGCTCGGCTACAGCGATCTCCAAGGGCGCAGCGCCGATCAGCCGGTGATCCACGCGCAGGACGGAAGCTGGATCGCCTATATCGGCCATAGCGGCGGCAGCGAGGCCAATCCGAAGCCGCTCAACTCCCTCACCGGCAAGCACGAGGACAACGGCACCTCGATCCTCGACGTCACCGATCCGCGCCGTCCCAAATACCTGCACCACATTCCCGGTGCGCCCGGGACCGACGCGCAGGGCGGAGCGCAGACGGTGCAGGTGTGCGACGGCAAGACGCTGCCCAAGGCCGATCCCAAGAAGACTTATCTGCTGCGCAGCTTCGGCACCTCCGCACATGAGATCTGGGATGTCAGCAAGCCGGCGCGGCCGGAGCTGCTGGCGCGCATCGAAGGCGAGCAGGGCACGCACCGGAACTCGTGGGAGTGCGATACCGGCATCGCCTATCTCGCTTCCGGCGTGTCGGGCTGGCGCGCGCACCGCGTGCTGCAGGTCTATGACCTCAGCAACCCCGAGCATCCCGTCCACATCCGCGATTTCGGCCTGGCCGGCCAGCAACCCGGCGCGACGGGACCGGTGCCGAGCGACCTGCAGAGCGCGATCTCGACCGGGCCCGGAGGTAACCGCGTCTATCTCGGCTACGGCGCCGACAAGGACGGCATCCTGCAGATCGTCGACCGCGAGAAGCTGCTCCAGGGAGCGCGGGAGCCGTTGGCGCAGAACCTGCTCGAGCCCCAGATCGGCCGTCTCGACCTCTCGGCTCTCAGCGGCGCGCACAGCGTCTTCCCCGTGCCCGGCATCAAGATCGCGGAATTCGCCCATGACGCCGCGTCGACGCGCAACTTCGTCGTCGTCACCGGCGAGGCCACCGCGGCGGAATGCCAGGCGCCGCGGCAGATGGCGTGGTTCGTGGATGTTTCCAGCGAGGCGCGGCCGATGGTGGTGTCGAGCTACACCCCGGCGCAGGAGAGCGGCGATTTCTGCACCCGCGGCGGCATCTTCGGCACCGCGTCGTCGAACCAGAACATGACGGCGATCTATTACCAGCGGCTGATGTTCTTCGCCGCCTTCAATGCCGGCGTGCGCGCCGTCGACATCCGCGATCCCTACCACCCGGTCGAGGTCGCGCATTACATTCCGGCGATCACGCCGCGCGCCGATCAGCGCTGCGCCACGGTCGACGGCAAGCAGCATTGCGTCAAGGTGATCCAGACCAACAATGTCGAGGTCGATGATCGCGGCTATATCTATATCGTCGACCGCGCCGGTAACGGCATGCACATCCTGGAGCTCACCGGCGCGGCGCGGCGGATCGCGAATTTCTCGAAGTGAGACGGCCCCTTGAGCCTCGATCTCGATCGCTTCTACCGCACCCTCGCCCAAGAGGCGTCGGATGCGATCATCTATGCCGATGCCGAGGGCCTGATCCGCTTCTGGAACAGGGGCGCGCAGAGGATCTTCGGGTTTACCGCCGACGAGGCGGTGGGACGCTCGCTCGATCTCATCATCCCGGACAAGCTGCGCGAGCGACATTGGCAGGGCTATCGCCAGGTCATGGCGACCGGGACGTCGCGGTACGGCGAGGGCGATCTGCTGTCCGTCCCCGGACTGCGCAAGGACGGCACGCGCGTCTCGCTCGAGTTCACCATCCTGCCGTTTCGCGGCGCCGACGGTCGGCTCCAAGGCGTCGCCGCCATCTTGCGCGATGTGACCGCGCGCTTCGAGGAGATGCAAAAGCTGCGCAAGGAGCTTGCCGCCCGGCCCCGTCAATGAATTCCCGTCAGCCCGCCGGGGGGATAAGGCGGGTTGGGGGGTGAGCCGGGGGGGAGCGCCATGCCGCCGGGGCCGTAGCCGGTCACCGGGCCGGGATTGATCGGCGCGGCGTAGAAGGGCGACGGCGCCGACGGGCGCGGCACGGGCGCGGCGCTGCGCTCGATATCCTCGGGATGGCTCGGCAGGAAATACTGGATCGAGGGGTTGGGCGGCACGAGCGGTGCGTCGCCGGGCGCGCCTTCCGGGACGGGCGCCGCCTTGGCTTGCGCCGCGGGGCCGGGCGGAATGACGAAATAGGGCGGCGGCGGCCGCTGCGGCGGACCGCACGCCGCGAGCGTCAGGGCGATGAGCCCGAAGATCGCACCCAATCGTCGCATGCGAAGGCCTCCGATCGGCAAGATTCGGCACGGGCCGATTCCGCGCCCTTGCCAAGGCGCTTGCCGCGCGGAATCATCGCCGCGCAAAACGCGCCGCGCGCGCGACATGTGGGGAGGGAGTCGTCATCATGGAAGCAGGGCGACGGATCGCCGCCGTTACCGGCGCGGGGAGCGGCATCGGCGCCGCCACCGCCGTCGTGCTGGCGCGGCAAGGCTGGCGTGTCGCCTGCTTCGATCGCGACGGCGCTGCCGCCGAAGCGGTCGCACGCCGCATCGGCAGCGATCATGTCGCCCGCCGGGTCGACGTCGCCGATGAGAGCGACGTTACGGCCGCTTTCGCCGAGCTTGCGGCGAGCGGCAGCGTCGATGGGCTCGCGACTTGCGCCGGCATCCTCGACGTCACCCCATTCATGGAGCTGACGCCGGAGATTTTCCGGCGCCTCTACGACGTCAACGTCATCGGCACTTTTCTTTCGATCCGCGAGGCGGCCAGGCACATGGCCGCAGGCGCGCGCATCTGCACGGTGGCGAGCGTCGCCGGACTGCGCGGCGGCGGGGTCGGCGGCACCGGCGCTTACGCCGCGAGCAAGGGCGCGGTCGTGGCGCTCAGCAAGAATGCGGCGCGCTCGCTCGCCGAGAAGAAAATTTCCGTCAACTGCGTCGCGCCCGGCCCGATCGAGACGCCGATGCTGGAGAGCATCTGGCGCTTTCCCGGCGTGCAGCAGCGCGCGCTGAGCATGGTGCCGCAAGGCCGCGCCGGGCGGCCCGAGGAAGTGGCCGAGACGATCGCCTGGCTGCTGTCGCCCGCCGCTTCTTATATCGATGGCGCCACGCTGACCGTCGATGGCGGTCTGGTGATGCCCTGAAGCAAAAACCTGAGCCAAAAAAAGCGAGGAAACCCATGTCTGAGTTGAGCCGCAGAGCCTTCGTCACCACCGCTGCCGGCGCTGCCGCGGGCGCCATGCTGCTGCCGCGCCGCGCCCGCGCCGCCGAGTTCAGCTACAAATACGCCAACAACGCGCCGACCGATCACCCCATCAATGTGCGCGCGCGCGAGGCGGTGGCGAAGATCAAGGACGAATCGAAGGGCAGGATCGAGATCGAGATCTTCCCCAACAACCAGCTCGGCGGCGATACCGACATGCTCTCGCAGGTACGCACCGGCGGCATCGAGTTCTTCACCCTGTCGGGGCTCATCCTCGCGACGCTGGTGCCGGTGGCGTCGATCAACGGCATCGGCTTTGCCTTCAAGAGCTATGACCAGGTCTGGCCGGCAATGGATGGCGCGCTCGGCGCGCATGTGCGCGGCGCCATCGACAAGGCGGGCCTCCATGCCTTCGACAAGATGTGGGACAATGGCTATCGCGAGATCACCAGCAGCACGCATCCCATCAACTCGCCCGACGATCTGAAGGGCTTCAAGATCCGCGTGCCGGTGAGCCCGCTCTGGACCTCGATGTTCGAGGCGTTCAAGGCCTCGCCCGCCAGCATCAACTTCAACGAGGTCTATTCGGCGCTGCAGACCAAGGTGGTCGAGGGCCAGGAAAATCCGCTCTCGATCATCCAGATCGCCAAGCTCTACGAGGTGCAGAAATACTGCTCCACCACCAACCACATGTGGGACGGCTTCTGGATGCTGGCGAACCAGGCGGCGTGGCAGAAGCTGCCCAAGGATCTGCAGGAGATCGTCGCGCGCAACTGGGACGCGGCGGCGCTGCTGCAGCGCGACGACATCCGCAAGCTCAACGAGTCTCTGCAGGGGAAGCTCGAGAGCGAGGGCATGGTCTTCAACAAGCCCGATGCCGAGGCCTTCCGCGCCGTGCTGAAACAAGCCGGCTTCTACACGGAATGGCGCACCAAATACGGCACGGAGGCGTGGAGCCTGCTGGAGAAATACGCCGGCGGACTGGCCTGAGATGGCGGGCGAGCGCGAGGCTCTCGCCACCGTCTCGGGACTGGAGGGCGCCGGCGCGGCGGAGACGGGCGCCGCCCGACCGCAACGCGCGCTCTGGCTCGACCGCGCGCTCGCCCTCATCACCGAAGTGCCGGCGGCGATTCTGGTGGCGGTGGAGATCGTCGTGCTCTTCGCCGGCGTCGTCTCGCGCTATGTCTTCCACGCGCCGCTGACCTGGACCGACGAGCTCGCCTCGATCCTGTTCCTGTGGCTCGCCATGCTCGGCGCGGTCATCGCGCTGAGGCGCGGCGAGCATATGCGCCTCACCGCCGTCGTCACGCGCGTGCCCGAGCGCTGGCGCGCGCTGCTCGAGACCCTTGCCGCGCTGGTGGTCGCGGTCTTCGTCGTGCTGGTGCTGGTGCCGGCGCATGAGTACACGCTCGACGAATGGGCGATCCTGACGCCGGCGCTGCAGCTCCACAACAGCCTGCGCGCCGCCGCCATCGAGGTCGGGGCGGTGCTGATGATGGTGATCGCGCTCGCCCGCCTTATCGAGCGCGCGAGCCTCGGCCAGGCCGCGGCGGCGCTGCTCATCACCGGCGCTGTGGCGCTGGCGCTGCTGCTGTCGCGCCCGACCTTGCTGGCCATGGGCAACTGGAACCTGGTCGTCTTCTTCGTCGTGCTGGTGGCGCTCGCGGTCGCCATCGGCGTGCCGATCGCCTTCGCCTTCGGTGTCTCCACCCTCTCCTACCTCGCGCTGGTAACGCACGTGCCGCTCATCGTCGTGATGGGGCGCATGGATGAGGGTATGTCGCATATCATCCTGCTCGCCGTGCCGCTCTTCGTCTTCCTCGGCGTGCTCATCGAGATGACCGGGCTGGCGCGCGCCATGGTCGATTTCCTCGCCGCGCTGCTCGGCCATGTGCGCGGCGGCCTCTCCTATGTGCTGCTCGGCGCCATGTATCTCGTCTCCGGCATTTCCGGCTCCAAGGCGGCCGACATGGCGGCGGTGGCGCCGGCGCTCTTCCCCGAGATGAAGCGCCGCGGCGCCGATCCCGGCGAACTGGTGGCGCTGCTCTCCGCCTCGGGCGCGATGTCCGAGACCATCCCGCCGAGCCTGGTGCTGCTCACCATCGGCTCCGTCACCAACATCTCGATCGCCGCGCTCTTCAATGGCGGGCTGGTGCCGGCGCTGGTGCTGGCGCTGGCGCTCTGCGCCCTCGCCTGGTACCGCTCGCGCGGCGAGGATCTCTCCGGCGTCAGGCGCGCGAGCGGGCGCGAGATCGGCAAGAGCTTCCTGGTGGCCCTGCCGGCGCTGGTGCTGCCCTTCATCATCCGCGCCGCGGTGGTCGAAGGCATCGCCACCGCCACCGAGGTTTCGACCATCGGAATCGCCTATGCGATGGTGGCAGGGCTCGTGCTCTATCGCCAATTCGATTGGCGGCGGCTCTATCCGATGCTGGTCGACACTGCCTCGCTCTCGGGCGCCATCCTGCTGATCATCGGCACCGCCACCGCCATGGCCTGGGCGCTGACGCAATCGGGCTTCTCCGGCCGGCTCGCGGCGGCGATGGCGGCGGTGCCCGGCGGCAAAGGCGGATTTCTCGCCATCTCCATCGTCGCTTTTGCCGTGCTCGGCTCGGTGCTCGAGGGGATTCCGGCGATCGTGCTGTTCGGGCCGCTGCTCTTTCCGGTGTCGCGCGCGCTCCATATCCATGACGTGCATTACGCCATGGTGGTGATCCTCGCGATGGGGATCGGGCTGTTCGCGCCGCCGTTCGGCGTCGGCTTCTATGCCGCTTGCGCCATCGGCCGGGTCTCGCCCGACGCGGCGATGGGCCGGGTCTGGCCCTATCTCGGCGCGCTGCTGCTGGCGCTCATCCTGGTTGCGGCACTGCCCTGGCTGTCGATCGGATTTCTCTAGGACGTGCCGCTCACATCTTCGTGAGCGCGGTCGCTACAGCGACGAGAGCCGCGAGGTCAGAGCGAGTGCAGCCGAGCGGTGCGGCGTGAGGGCGACGGGGTTCGCGAGATGCTCGGCGTGACGGGCGAACTCCCAGGCATCGGCGAACAGCCGCACCGGCGCGCTGCCCTCCGGCAGGAGCCGCAACGCCACGCGCTTCGGCCGGCACGACAGCAGCAGCCGCAGCGCTTTCGCCAAGGCCGGCAACGGCACGGAGCTGCCGTGAAAGGCGACCTCGGCGCCGCTGCGCGTCAGGCCGATATAGACGAAGCCGCCGGGAGGCTCCGGCGTGGCGGCGGCACGGACTTCGCCGCGGGCATCGATCAACAAGGCTCTGCGCATTCTCGCTCCCATACGGGCAAGTGGGTCCATTCGAGCCTAACCGGGTAAAGAATTCGACAAGCCATGCGCGCGCGTTCTTCATCGACGCTTTACCCTAACGCGCGGGTAAGGCTGTGCCGTCGTTTCTTCCTATCCATCACCGGTGCCAGGTCGCGATGTGTGCCGCATGCGCCGGCCCGTAGGCGCCGGGTCCGAAGAACCGGTCGTAGTAGTCGGTGTCGATGTGATGTGCCTGCATCATCCACATCAGATGCATCGCATCGGTGCCGCCAGGAAAGCGGCCGTAAGTGTCGAGGATGTAGTTGCAGATCGCCTTGGTGCAAGCGAGCCCCTCCGCGCTAATTCGGATCGTGCCGGCGCGATGCTCCGCCTCCGACATGATATGCGGCGCCGGCCCGGTTCCCCGACGGCCCGGGGACGGCGGCGCAAGCACCGCGTCAACGGCCGCATCCATGGTCGGGTGATAGGGCGGACAGCTTGCCTCGAACACGCTGTCGAGCCCGACCGGATTGCCGAAGGCCGCGGCACCGTTCGCCGCGACGACGCGGAAGCCCATGCGCTCAAGAATTTCGAGCGAGAGAAATCCGCAGTGCTTCCATCCGCCCAGCCCCAGCGCCTCGGTCGCCAGGAACATGTTCTGGCAGATCGCCGCCGGTTCGCTGAAAGCATAGTAGCAGGCCTGCCGCTCGACGATCGACAGAGGCAGTATCCGCTCAGCATCGAGGAAGCCGTCCTTCAGCCAGCGTTCCGTTCCGGCCGGCCGGCCGCCGTAGCGGTCATCGACAATGTTCAGGCCGCCGCTCGCAGGCGCGTAGCGACGCAGCGCGGGATCGACGAATTGCGCGATCAGTGAGATCAGCGACGCGCTCACGTCGCATACGGGCAGAAACAGCGTCGAACCCGGCCGGTTCGAGTCCCAGAGATCGTGACCGCTCATCGGCAATATACGGCGCGGAATGTCGAGCCGGCCGCGGCAAAGCGCCCGACGCTGCGCGCGGAACACGTCGAGGAGCTTGGTGCGTTCGTCGGGGGTCTCGATCTCGCGCAGCTTGCTCGCCCCGAGGTTGGCATCGAGGACGTAGAGCCCATCATCGTTGGTGAAGAAAAGCGCCGTCTGCCCGCCAGGCCGCGTCGTCGGGAATGTGCGGCCGCTGCGGTGACGGTAAGGTGCCGGGGTCGGCAGATCCCAGAGCGCCAGTCCCGAAAATCCGGCGCCCGCGCCGACCAGCAGCGCTTCCTCGATCTCGCTGAGGGGAACCGGCGTATGCGCGGACTTGTAGCGAAAGGGGCCCTCCGGCATTTCGAAGCCGAGGCCGAAGCGCCGCGAGCGGCGGCCGTAGAGGGCCTCGAACAATGGGTAGCTCCAGGCCAGGTCCAGCAGTTCAGACGGCGTCATCCGCTCGATCCTTGCAACCTCCGCGACGCGCGGAGAACGGGCAGACCCTAGCTCTTTACTGGATCGGCAAGATGGTCCACTTTCGTCCATCACAGCAGACCACTTTCAGCCGATTTCTCCGATGACCTCGCGCGGATGGGCAGACCTCTACGTTTGGCAGCTCGATCGGGCGAGCTGTACGCCGCTCACACGGCAGATCTACATGCAGGTGCGCTCCGCCGTGCTGTCCGGCGCGCTCCGGCCGGGGACGCGCATGCCATCCTCCCGCGCCATGGCATCGAAACTCGGCGTGGCACGAGCGTCCGTGGTCTTGGCGTATGAGCACCTATTGGCCGAAGGCTATGTCGAGAGCCGCCCCGGCTCCGGTACGTTCGTCGCGGGCGATCTGACCGGGCTTGCGTCGCGACGGCGGGGCGCTTCGCGCGCGATGAAGCCTATCCTGCCGACTTCGACACAGGTCTTTTCCGACTTCGAGCGATCGGCGGTGCTGAGCGACGCTCGCCCGTTCAACACCGGCCGTACCCTGGTCGATGCGCGTACCGCGGAGATGTGGCGCAGCCTGACGCATCGCGCCGTGCGCCGGCTCGGCGCGAATGACCTTGGCTACACCGATCCCGCCGGCCTGCCCGAGCTGCGCGCGAACGTCTGTGATTACCTGCGAGCGGCGCGCGCGGTGCGTTGCGACCCCGAGCAGATCGTCATCACGGCCGGCACCCAGCAAGCCATCGACATCGCGATCCGCGTGCTGCTCGCGCCCGGCGACGAGGTGTGGGTCGAAGATCCTGGTTATCCCTTGACCCACGCGCAGCTGCTGCTCGCCAAGGCGAAGCTGCATCCTATTCCCGTGGATGCGCAAGGTCTGATCGTCGCCGCCGGTCTGCGCACGGCGCCACGGGCGCGCGCAGCGTTCGTCACGCCTTCGCATCAATTTCCGACCGGCATCGCGCTGTCCATGGCGCGACGCCTGGAGCTGTTGGCGTGGGCACGACGCTACGGCGCATTGATCGTCGAGGATGATTACACCAGTGAATTTCGCTATTCGGGACCGCCGCTCGCATCGCTGCAGGGGCTCGATGACACGGAGCAAGTGATCTACGTCGGCACGCTTAACAAGGCGCTATTTCCGGGTCTGCGCATCGGCTACGCCGTCGTCCCGCGCGCGTTGCTGCAGGCTTTTGTCGGCGCGCGCTATCTCATCGATCGCCAGCCTGCGACGCTGCAACAGGCGGTCGTCTGTGCGTTCATGCAAGAGGGCCATTTCGCGGCGCATATTCGTCGCATGCGCCAGCTCTATCGCGAACAGCGCGACGCGCTGGCGGAGACGCTGATGCGGCGCGCCGCGGGTCGGCTCGAAGTTGCGGTGCCCGATCAGGGCATGCACCTCGTCGCCTACTTGTGCGATGGATCGTCCGACATCGCAATCGAGGCCGCCGCGCAACGGGCTGGCATCGTCGTGCGCGCCATCAGCCGCTTTTATCGCGCCGCGCGACCGCGCCCAGGCCTCATGCTGGGGTTCAGCGGCTTTCCGCGGCCGTTGATCGTACCGTCGGCCGCGCGGCTTGCGGCGCTCGTCGCCGCGCACAGATAGGGAGAGTAGCCTTTGGCGGTCGTTCTATGACGCCGTCGCGGCGCAATGCGCCCGTCACCGCGCGATCAGGCCGAGCTCGAGCTGCTTTTTCTTGGACAACCCGCGCGCGACGAGAAGATGCGATTGACGAATGTACTCCCTCAGATCGTGGTCCGAGAGCCCTGGCTTTGCGAAATGCTGGATCCAGGTCATGCCGCGCGATGCAAGATAGGGGGCGGGACGCAGGCCCGGCCGCGTCCTCAGCATCTCATAGGCAATCTGCGTCACCTTGAAGGTGAAGCCCGCCTCGTCATCCTGCCAGCCACCGATGGCGAACACCTTGCCGCCGACTTTCCAGACATGCGATCCGCCCCACTGGACCACGTAGGTCGCAGCCGGAAGAGTACGGCAAAACGCGTTGAACTCTTCGTAGGTCATCCGGCGGCGCCGCCGGTCTAGATGACGCCGTCGCGGCGCAAAGCGGCGATGCGCTCGGGCGTGAGGCCGCAATCGCGCAGCACGGCGTCGGTATCGGCGCCGAGCGCCGGCGCCGGGTGCTTCGGCGGCGTCGCGCCGCAAGCGACGGGCGATCCCAGCATGCGAAAATCCGGCCGCTCGGGATGCGGCACCTGCCAGACGAGGCCGCGCTCGCGCAGGAACGGATTCTCGAGCGCCGCGCCGAGATCGTTCACCGGCGCCGCCGGAACGCGGCCGGCGAAGGCTGCGAGCCATTCCGCCGTGGTCCTGCGGCCGAGCGCCTCGTCGAGCAGCGCGGTGAGCGTGGCGCGATGGGCGAGGCGGTCGGCGAAGGTCCGGAAGCGCGGATCGGCCGCGAGATCCGGACGGCCGAGCACGTCGCACAGCGCCGCCCAGAACTTCTCCTTGTTGCACATGAGGAAGATCCAGCCATCGCCGGTGCGGTAGAGCTGGCTCGGCGTGATCGAGGGATGGCTCGAGCGCGCTTCGCGCCCTTGCGCATGGCCCTCGTTCAGGTACCAGGTGGCGAGATAGCTCAGATTCTGCATGGCGCAATCGAAGAGGCTGACATCGACATCGCGGCCTTGCCCGGCGGCGCGCGCGGCGATCACGCCCGAGAGCAGGCCAAGCCCGGCGAAAAGGCCGGTCATGTAGTCGACGACCGAGAGGCCCATCCGCGCCGGCGGGCCGTCGGGCTCTCCGGTGAGCATGAGATAGCCCGCTTCCGCCTGCATGAGATAATCATAGCCGGGCCAATGGGCGCGCGAGCCCTCGCGGCCATAGGCGGAGAGATGGACGCAGACGATGCGCGGATTGGCGTCCTTCAGCGCCGCATAAGTGAGCCCGAGCCGCGCCGGCAGGTCGCCGCGCAGATTGTCGAGCAGCGCGTCGGCATGCTTGGCCAAGGCGTGCAGCACCTCGCGCGCGCCGGGCTGCTTCAGATCGAGCGTGACGCTGCGCTTGTTGCGGTTGAAGCTCTGAAAGAAATCGCTGTCATCCGCGCCGAGGTGGAACGGCCCGACATAGCGCGAGGTGTCGCCGCCGTCGCGCGGATTCTCGATCTTGATCACCTCGGCGCCGAGATCGGCAAGCTGCAGCGTGCCGAAGGGGCCGGCGCCGTATTGCTCGACCGCGATGATGCGCAACCCCTGGAGCGGGAGCATCAGACGGGATTCCGCTCGATGAGCTGACGCGCGATGATGATGCGCTGCAGCTCGTTGGTGCCTTCGCCGATGACGAGGAGCGGCGCGTCGCGATAGAGCCGCTCGACCGTGAACTCCTTGGAATAACCATAGCCGCCATGGATGCGCATCGATTCGAGGCTGCAGGAGACGGCGGCTTCGCTGGCGAAGAGCTTCGCCATGCCGGCCTCCATGTCGCAGCGCTCGCCGCGGTCATAGGCGCGCGCCGCATCCTGGACGAGGAGCCGCGCCGCGCGCACCTGCGTCGCCATGTCGGCGAGCTTCAGCTGGATGGCCTGATGCTCGCAGATCGGCTTGCCGAAGGTCTTGCGCACCTGGCTGTAGGCGACCGCCTGATCGAGCGCCGCCTGCGCCACGCCGACGCCGCGCGCCGCGACATTGATGCGGCCGAGCTCGAGTCCGCCCAGCGCATGCTTCAGCCCCAGCCCTTCGCTGCCGCCGATGAGCCGATCGGCGGGAATGCGGTAATCGCTGAAGACCAGCTCGGCCGAATCGATGCCCTTGTAGCCGAGCTTCTCGAGCTTGCGGCTGACCGCAAAGCCGGGACCCTTCTCGGCCAGGAAGAGGCTCATGCCGCGATGGCGCGGCTGGGCGGCGGGATCGGTCTTGACCAGCAGCGCAAAGCACTGGCCGTGGATGCCGTTCGAGATCCAGGTCTTGGTGCCGTTGATGCGGTAGTGATCGCCGTCGCGCCGCGCCGTGGTGCGGATCGCCTGCAGATCCGTGCCGCAATCGGGCTCGGTCAGCGCGAGGCCGCCACGCAGCTCGCCCGAGGCGAAGCGCGGCAGGAAATGGCGCTTCTGCGCTTCCGCGCCGAAGCGCTGCACCGCCGCGGCCATGATGAGATGCGAGTTGAAGATGCCGGAGAGCGACATCCACACCGTCGAGACCAGCTCGACGATCCGCGCATAGGTCGTGGTCGACAGGCCGAGCCCGCCATACTCCGCCGCGATCGTCGCGCCGAAGAGGCCGAGCGCTTTCATCCCGGCGACGATCTCCTCGGGATAGATGTCGTCATGCTCGAGCTGGTGGACGTGGGGCTTGACCTCGCGGTCGAGAAAGCGCCGCACACTGTCGAGGATGAGCGCGTCCTGCTCGTCGCGTTCCGCCGCTGAATTCGCCGCCGTGCTTTCCGTCATGATGGGCTCTCCAACTTGTACGGACATGTTTCGTGTGCGCCCTGGCCGGCGTCAAGCGCCTCTCATCGGTGGCGGCGCAAGGTGAGCGAATAGCTGAAGCGATCGGCCGGATGCAGGTTGAACGCGATCTCGGCAAGCTCGCCGGTGGCGAGACGATAGGAGCGGCGGAGCTCGACGGCGGGGCTGCCGGGGTCGACGCCGAGACCCGCCGCGGCCGCGCCGGGCATGGCGATGACGCGCAAGGTCTGTTCGATCTCCCTCACCTTCTCGCCGTAGATCTCCTCGATCAAGGCATAGATCGGACCGGCTTTCTTGCCGACCACCTCGGCGACGCCGGCATAGGCGGCGCTGACATAGACCTGGGTCCAGCAGAACGGCAGATCGTCGCCGGGCACATAGCGGAAGCCTTCGAGCCGCAGCCACTGCGTGCCGCTCGCGCAGCCCAGGCGCTGAGCCAGATCGCGGTCGGCCGCAATCGCGCCGGTGCTGCGGGCGCGATAGCGCGTCGCGACGGCGTATTGCACCAGCTCGTCGATCGAGCTCACGGAGTGCGTATAGAGCGGCGGCGCCGGAGATTTGCGGACCACCGTGGTCCCGGCGCCCTGGCGCGAGCTTACCAGGCCGTCCTCGCGCAGTTTCCGGAGCGCTTCCCGGACGGTGTGCCGGCTGACGCGGAATTGGCCGCAAAGCTCTTCTTCGGAGGGCAGCCGCGTGCCGACGGCGATGCGGCCCGCGGCGATCTCGTCGTTGAGGGCGGCGACCACGCGGCTATAGAGGGGCGTATCGCCGTCGCGTCGAAACTCGACCCGTTGCGTCTTGCGCCGCATCTCTCCCTCGAGATCGCTCCGCACGCCGGCGATCGGAGGCTTGACCGACCGACCGCGCAAGGATAGCGTACTTGTCCGGACAAGTACAGAGGCGCGACGGCACGCGCCAGGGAGGAAAAATTGGTCGCCACCGCAAAGCAAGTCGGGCCCTCCCGCTGGCGCGAGAGCTACGGGCGCTATTACGAGGATTTCAACATTGGCGATGTCTATGAACATCGCCCCGGCCGGACGATCACCGAGACCGACAATACCTGGTTCACGCTGCTTACCATGAACCAGCATCCGGTGCATTTCGACGCGGCCTACGCCGCGAAGTCGGAGTTCGGGCGGCTGCTGGTGAACAGCTGCCTCACCCTCTCGATCGTCGCCGGCATGAGCGTCAGCGATGTCAGCCAGAAGGCTATCGGCAATCTCGGCTGGAACGACATTCGCCTGGTTGCGCCCGTCTTCGTCGGCGACACCATCTACGCCGAGTCCGAGGTCATCGCGAAACGTGAATCCGTCAAGCGCCCGACGCAGGGCGTTGTCACCGTGCGCACCACCGGACGCAAGGCCGACGGCACGATCTTCATGACCTATGAGCGGATCGTGCTGGTGCCGAAGCGCGGACATGCGGTCGACGATCGCGTCGATTACTGACATCGGCGCCATTCACCGCGACGGCGAGAACCGGATTTCAGAGGGGAGGAAGAACATGACGGCGGTAAACGCAGGAGCGCGGCTCGATCGTCTGCCGATCGCGCCCTTTCACTATCGAGTGCTCGGCCTCATCGCCGCCGGCATGTTTCTCGACGCTTTCGAGATCTATCTGCAAGGCTCCGTGCTGGCCAGCCTGGTCGCGGAGAAATGGTCGACGCCGGCCCTCAATGCCAATTTCATCTCGGTCACTTTCGGCGGGATGGTGCTCGGTGCGTGGATCGCCGGCGTGCTCGGCGACCGTTTCGGGCGGCGCTATTCCTACCAGGTCAACCTCCTGGTGTTCGGCCTCGCCTCGCTCGCCGGCGCGGCGGCGCCGAGCATGAGCTGGCTGATCGCGGCGCGCTTCGTCATGGGGCTCGGACTCGGCGCCGAAATCGTCGTCGGCTACGTCGCGTTGAGCGAGTTCGTTCCGCCCCGGAGCCGCGGCCGCTGGGGCACCGCGCTCGCCGTGATCACGAACTCGGCGCTGTTCGTCTCGGCGCTGCTGGGCCGCGTCGTCATTCCGAATTGGGGCTGGCGATGGATGTTCGTCATAGTCGGTGTCGGCGCCGTGATCGTGTGGTATCTGCGCAAATCCATGCCGGAATCGCCGCGTTGGCTCGAAGCCAAGGGCCATGCCGACGAGGCGGAGCGCGTGCTCGCCGCCATCGAACAAGAGGTGGGACGCGGCCGCGCCCTGCCGCCGCCGGCGCCGAGCGCCGTGCCGCTGCTGCAGCGGCCGTCGCTGGCAACACTGTTCTCGCCCGGGCTGATCCTGCGCACCATCACCGGCAGCGTTTTGCTGATCGCGCTCAACACTGCGATTTACGGCTTCATCGCCTTTCTGCCGACCTTCATGGTCAAGCAGGGCATGAATATCGTGACCTCGCTCGACTACACCATGATCATGTCGGCGGGCGGGCCCGTCGGAGCGCTCATCGGCATGTGGCTCGGCGACCGTGTCGGGCGCAAGCCATGCATCATCGGCGGCGCGGTGCTCGCCATCGTCTTCGGCGCGCTCTATCCGACCATGACCGATGCGGCAGCGCTGACCCTCATCGGCTTCCTGCTCGTCACCTCGGTCTATGTGCTCGTGGCCATCGCTTGGGGCCTCTACGTCCCCGAGCTGTTCCCGACCGAGGTGCGCATGCGCGGCGCCGGCTTCTGCAATACGGCCGGCCGGATGATGACGATTCTGACGCCGCAACTGACGGTGCCGCTGTTTGCCGCTTTCGGCGTCGTCGGCGTCATCGCCATGGTCGGCGCGCTGCTCGCCTTCCAGGGGCTGCTGGTCGCGTTCTTCGGCATCGAGACCAAGGGACGCTCGCTCGAAGCCCTGGTCCCCGCGGCGGCGAAAGCGCCGGCAGCCGCGAGGGAAGCGGTGGTCGATCCGGTGCCGTAGGCGTTAGCACGTCGAGGTGTCGCCATGAAGCTCGAGGGCCTGCGCGTCGTCGATCTCTCCTATTTCCTGCCCGGGCCCTATCTGACCTTGACCTTGGCCGATCACGGCGCCGAGGTCATCAAGATCGAAGCGCCGGGCGAAGGCGATCCCGGCCGCTCGATCGGCCTTGCCGATGGCGACACCACCGTCTTCTTCCGCACTATGAATCGCGGCAAGAAGAGCGTCGTGCTCGATCTCAAATCGCCGTTCGGGCAACAGGCGCTGCACGCGCTCTGCCGCACCGCCGATGTCTTCGTCGAGAGCTTCCGCCCCGGCGTGATGCAGCGGCTCAATGCCGATTATGCGACGCTCGCCGCGCTCAATCCGCGCCTCGTCTATTGCTCGATCAGCGCCTTCGGCCAGTCCGGGCCTTATCGCGAGCGGCCGGCGCATGATCTCGCCGTCGAGGCGCTCGCCGGCTCGGTCGGGTTGACCTTGGGCGAGGACGGGGCGCCGGCGATCCCGGGGCTCGCGGCGGCGGATATGCTGGCGGCGGTGCAAGGGCTTTCGGCGGTGCTGATGGCGCTTTACCGGCGCGAGAGCAGCGGACGCGGCGATTATATCGACATGGCGATGCATGACGCGGCGCTGGGCGGCCTGCCCAATTCTCTGGGCCCGGTCTTCGCCGAGCGGCGCGCGCCGGTGGCAAAGCATGAGCGCTCGACCGGCGGCGCCGCCTTCTACCACCTCTATCAAACGCGCGACGGGCGCCACATCGCGCTGGGCGGGCAGGAGACGAAGTTCGTGCACACGCTCCTGGGCGCGCTCGGCCGGCTCGATCTCGCGCCGCTCGCCGAGCGCGGCCCGGGGCCGCATCAGCAGCCCTTGATCGCGTATCTCGCCGACATTTTCCGGGAGCGCAGCCAGACCGAATGGATCGAATGGTTCCGCGGCCGCGATGTCTGCTTTGCGCCGGTCAACGATCTGCGCGAGGCCGTCGACGACCCGCAGGCGCGGGCGCGCGGCATGATCCTCGTCGACGAGGCGGGACGCGAGCATCTGGGGCCGGTGATCAAATTCCGCGACGAGCCGCCCGCCCCGCGCCTTACTGCGCCGCGCCTCGGCGAGCACACCGCAGCGGTGCTCGCCGAGCTCGGTCTTGAGGCCGAGTCGCGATCGAAAAGATAGACCACGGAGACACGGAGGACACGGAGAAGAAAGGGATAGGCGCGCTTCGCGCGCCCAAACCTCTTCTTGTTCTTACTCCGTGACCTCCGTGTCTCCGTGGTGACCTATTCGTCAATCGGGCCTTCGCGCGCGGTTTGCGGCGCGAGGAGCGTGCGTTCGCGGCGGCGGACGGTTTCGCGCCAGACGATGTAGAGGCCGGAGCCGATGACGATGACCGAGCCGACGAGAAGCCGCGCCGTCGGCGTATCGCCCCAGACGAGAAAGCCGATGATCGTCGCCCAGACCAGCGACAGGTAGTTGAACGGCGTCACCGCCGAAGGCGGCGCCAGGTGCAGCGACTTCGTCCACCAATATTGCGCGACGCCATTGCCGAGGCCGGCGAGCACCATCATCAGCGCGTCCGGGCCGCGCGGCATGGCAAAGCCGAGCGGCAGCAGGCAAGCGGTAAAGAGGGCGATCAGCGTCAGCTGATAGAAGGTCAGGGTCTCGATCGATTCGGTGACGCTCATACGGCGGATCGCGATCGCCACGCTCGAGGTCAACACGGCATTCGACAGCGCGAAGATCGCGCCGGACTGCAGCATGCCGGGACCCGGCCGGGTGACGCAGAGCACGCCGACGAACCCCACCAGCAGCGCGCTCCAGCGATGGATGCCGACCCGCTCCTTGAGGATGAGGATGGACAGCAAGGTGGTGAAGAGGGGCGCCGAGAAGCTGATGGCGATGGCGCCGGCGAGCGGCATCAGCTGGAACGCCAGGAAGATGCTCATCATCGAGCAGAATTGCGACAGCGCGCGTTTGACATGGTCGAAGCGGCGCTCGGTGCGCAGCACGGCGAAGCCGAGACGCGGCAGCGTCAGGAGATAACAGGGGATCAGCGAAAACAGCGAGCGGACGAAGGCGACCTCGCCGACGGGATAGAGCGCCACCTCCCATTTCACCAGGGCGTTCACCGCGGCAAAGACGAGCGTCGAACCGACCATGTAGAGAATGCCGAGCGGGATCTGCTCGTGACGCGGCGAAAATACGGGTGGGGCCATGTCCTCGGGGCGACGCTTGGGGGCGCGGCAGAATGCCACGGGTCCGCCGGCCTCGAAAGCGCTCATTTGGCTCGCTAGCGCCCCGATTGACAGAGCCCCTGTCAGGGAGTTTGGTAGGCCCGTTCCATGCGCCCGCTTCCGCAACCATCGGTGATCGGCGTGGCGGTCTGGTGGCGCGCGCGCCGCCTGCGCCGCGCTGCCGCGCTCTTCGGCACGCTGGGTCTGCTGGTGCAGGCGCTGATCGCGGCTTGGCATCAGCCGGCGGTCGCGGCACCGAAAGCACCCTTCGGGCTCGCGCTCTGCCATGTCGGGCCCATCGGGTCGGCCGGCAAGCCGGGCAAAAGTCCGGCGAAGGGCGCCCTCTGCCCGATCTGCCTGGCGCTGGCCGCAGGCGGCAACGCCGTCATGCCCGAGGGCGCCGCGCTGCGTCTGCCGGCGGCAGTGCCCGCACGCACGCCCCGGGAGGCGCGGCTCACTCCCCTGCCCCGCTTCGGCCAGAGCACCTCGCAGCCGCGCGGGCCGCCTTCGGCCTGACAGCACGGCCGCCGCCCGCCGAAGCGATCGGCCGAGCCGGACATGGACGCTCCCGTCCCGCCTGTGCTGCCGTTCGCCGGCAGGTCCGGGCCGGCGACGCCCGCCTTTGCGGAGATCACGTGATGTCATCGAAACCCCTGCTCGTCCTCTGCACCGCCGCCATGCTGCTCGTCGCCGGCATCGCCGGCGCGACCTGGCTGGTGACAACCCGAACCGGCGCAAGCGCCGCCCCGGTGGCGCCCGCGGCGGCCGTCGGCGGGCCCTTCACCTTGACCGCCGCCGATGGCGCGACCGTGACCGACGAGAGCTATCGCGGCAAATGGCTGCTGGTTTATTTCGGCTATACCTTCTGCCCGGATGCCTGTCCGACGGCGCTCACCAATATCAGCGCCGCGCTGCAGCAGCTGGGGCCGTTGGCGGACCGCGTGCAGCCGCTCTTCATCACCGTCGATCCGCACCGCGACACGCCCAAGGTGATGGCCGATTATGTGAAGGCGTTCGACCACCGCATCGTCGGCCTCACCGGCAGCACGGCCGCGATCGCGGCCGTCACCAAGGAATACGGCGTCTATGTCGCGCCGCAAAGGAGCGAGGGCGACGATTACCTCGTCGACCACAGCTCCTTCATCTATCTCATGAACCCGGACGGCAAGTTCGTCGCCACTTTGTCGGGCGCGGCGACCGGGGCGCAACTCGCGGCGCGGCTGCAGACGCTGCTGTCGCAAACCTCTTGAGGGGAACACCGATGCGATCGCTCTTCGTCGCCTGTCTTTTGAGCCTCGTCGCGGCCGCCGGCCCAGCCGCCGCCGACACGCCGACGCAGCCCACCATCCAGGTCCATTCGGTCTGGTCGCGCGCGACGCCCGGCGGCGCCAAGACCGCGGTCGTCTACATGACGCTCAGCGCCGAGGGCCAGGCCGACCGCCTCGTCGCCGCGTCGACGCCGGTCGCCGACAAGGCGGAGCTGCACAGCGAGAGCATGTCCGGCGGGGTGATGCAGATGCGGCCGCTCGCCTCGCTCGAGGTGAAGCCCGGGGCCACGACCATGCTGAAGCCGGGCGGCAACCACATCATGCTGATCGGCCTCAAGCATCCGCTGAAAGCGGGCGACAGCTTCCCGCTGACGCTCGCCTTCGAGAAATCGGGCAAGCAAGAGGTGACGGTGCATGTCGCGAAGGTGGGCGCGATGGGCATGGACATGGAGGGGATGAAAGGGATGCCGGGGATGCAGGGCGGCGCGATGACGGGTCATTGACGCAATGCGCTATGGTCCCTCGCAGAGGAGTATGAGATGACCCGCTTGCAGCGGAAGAACCTGACGATCGTCGCCGGCCTCGGCGTCATTCTGGCGGCGATGATCACGCTGGTGTCGTTTTCGGTGCCGCTCTATCGCCTGTTCTGCGCCGCCACCGGCTTCGAAGGCACGACGCAGCGCGCCGCCGAAGATACGGCCACGGTCTCGACGCACATGGTCACCGTGCGCTTCGACACGCAAGTGGCGGACAATCTGCCCTGGAAATTCGAGCCGGTGCAGAACGCGGTTCAGGTCCATCTCGGCGAAGAGAAGCTGGTATTCTTCCGCGCCAAGAATCTCAGCGACCACGCCATCATCGGCCACGCCACCTTCAACGTGACGCCGGCCAAGGCGGGCCTCTATTTCGACAAGATCCAGTGCTTCTGCTTCAGCGACGAGCGTCTCGAGCCCGGCGAGAGCGTCGACATGCCGGTCGATTTCTTCGTCGATCCGGCGCTGCTGAAGGACGCCAATGCGCGCGACGTCGACACCATCACGCTGTCCTACACCTTCTTCCCCTCGGCGGCGCCGACCGATGTCGAGGATCTCTCGCGCTTTGCGCCCAACGCGCCGCCCAGCGCCGCGCGCGGCGCGCAGCTCTTCGCCGAGCGCTGCGCCGCCTGTCACGCGCTCGACCAGAATCATGTCGGGCCGATGCTCGGCGGCGTCGTCGGTCGCCGCGCCGCCAGCGTCGAGGGATATCCCTATTCGCCGGCGCTCAGCCAAGCCGGCATCACCTGGAGCGCCGAAACGCTCGACCAATGGCTCGCCGGGCCGCGCCACATGGTGCCCGGTGCCAAAATGCCGGTGCGCGTGCTCGAGGCGAACTCGCGGCGCGATCTCATCGCTTATCTGGAGGCGCAGAGCAAGAAGCAGGCGAAGGCGACAGAGACGGCGGGGAAGTGAGCGATACGCGCTTAACAGCGTACGGGTTGCCATGCCCCTCTCCGCGCGAAGCGGGGAGAGGGACAACCCGGCCGGTCGCAAAGCGACCGGCCCCGGAGGGTTCGATCGCAAAGCGATCGAACGGGTTGTCCCCATCGCGTAGCGATGGGAGGGTGAGGTGTCTCTCCACGGCAGCGGCGAGTCCTTCATCGACACCCACCTCACCCGCTCGCTGCGCTCGCGCCCTCTCCCCCCGCAAGCGGGCGGAGAGGGGCAATGCTCTGCTACTTGGTCTCAGCGACTACTACTCCGCCGGTACTTCGTGGATGTGCGCGTCGTGGCCGGCGTGGTGGTGCAGGATGTCGAGGGCGCGGGTTTCCGCGGCGGCATCGGGGGTTCTGACCCAGAGCAGAACGCCGCCGCGGTCGAGCTGCTCCTTGATGAAAGTCTGCTGGCCGGCGCCATAGGCCTTGCCGAGCAACGCGCCGGCGCCGCCGACACCGGCCGCCGCTGCCGCGGCCACGCCGGCGGCGAGCGCGGTGGCGCCGCCGGACATGACGGTGAATCCCGCCGCGGCGAAGGCGGCGATCACCGTCGCCATGCTGATTTCGAGAGTGCGGCGCTGGCGGATATCGGTGTCGACGATCACCGCATCGCGCGGCGCCGCAGGATCGTCCTCCGCTTGGCGCACATCGCCGTAGTTCGTCTTGAGGTGCCCTTCGAAACCTTCGCGCGCGAGAAAGCTGATATCGGCGCGGTCGAAGCCGTTGCTCTGCAAGTCGGAGACCGCCGCCTTCAGCGCTTCGGGATCGTCGAAGACCGCAACCGCCTCACGCAATGTCGTCGCTGCCATAGTGCCGCTCCGTTGCTCCTCTTAGGGAGAACGAAGCGCCGGGCGCGAGGTTCAGCGGCGCGCCGCGTGCCGGCGCCGTCCAGTCCAGCCCATCCGGCAGCTCGCCATTGCTGGCATGACCGGCGATGAAGGTGACCGCCGAGTTGACGTCGCGATGCGTGGCGGGAATGCCGGCATAGGCGAGGCCGCCGATCGCGGCTGTGATTCCCGGCACGATGCGGAAGGGAGAGCCTAGAAGCGCTGCATAGATGCACTGCGTCCTTCGACAAGCTCAGGATGAGGACGTTTTCTTTGTGGCCCTGCAAGATGCCACGCTCGTTGCTCCTCATCCTGAGCTTGTCGAAGGATGCAGGTTAGGCCTGCAGCATCGAGCTTGGCGGGCGCCGAAGCTAGTCCGAACGGTGCGGCTCCCGCGATTGCTGCGCAATCGCTGACGCCGCCGCGGACGAACGCGCTGCGCGCGTTCGCCTTGAGAACGAAGCGCCGGGCGCGAGGTTCAGCGGACGGCAGCCGGGACGCTCGCCATCCCGTCGAGCATGCGGCGCAGCTTCACCGCCTCGCCGACGGCGACGATTGCCGGCGGCTCGATGCCGGCGGCGGCGACATCGGCAGCGGCGCGCGCCAGCACCGTCTCGAGCACGCGCTGGGCGGGGGTCGTCGCCTTGCTGACCACCGCCACCGGCTCGTCCGGGCGGCGCCCGGCGGCGATGAGGCGCTGGGCGATGGCGTCGAGATGCTTCAGCGCCATGTAGAGCACCAGCACCGGCGCGCCGCGCGCCAGCGCCGTCCAGTCCAGCCCGTCCGGCAGCTCGCCATTGCTGGCATGACCGGTGATGAAGGTGACCGCCGAGTTGACGTCGCGATGCGTAGCGGGAATGCCGGCATAGGCGAGGCCGCCGATCGCGGCCGTGATGCCCGGCACGATGCGGAAGGGAATGCCGGCAGCGGCGAGGGTCAGCGCTTCTTCGCCGCCGCGGCCGAAGACGAAGGGATCGCCGCCTTTGAGGCGCAGCACGCGCTGCCCGGCGCGCGCGAGACGCACCAAGCGCTCGGAGATATCGGGCTGTTGCGGCGAAGGCTTGCCGCCGCGCTTGCCGGCATAGTCGAGCGCCGCTCCAGGGCGCGCCAAGGCCAGGATGCGCGGATCGACCAGCGCGTCATAGACGACGGTGTCGGCATGGCGGAGCGCATGCAGCGCCAGCAGCGACAACAGGCCGGGATCGCCCGGCCCGGCACCCACCAGCCACACCGTGCCGGGCACGAAGTCGGGGAAATCGAGAGACGGCAGCTCCATGGCCGGAGACTACACCGGCCCACCCGGCGTGGCTAATATCGGGCCATGTCACGGCGACCGGCGGGCGAGCTCAGGCGCGGCTGGACCACCGGCGCCTGCGCCGCGGCGGCGGCGCGGGCGGCGCTCGGCGCGCTCCTCACCGGACGCTTTCCCGATCCCGTGACGATCCGCTTGCCGCAGGGCGAGCGGCCGTCCTTCCCGCTGGCGCTGAAAGAGCGAAGCGAGCGCAGCGCCCGCGCCGGCATCGTCAAGGATGCGGGCGATGATCCCGACGTGACCCATGGCGCGCTGGTCATCGCCGAGGTGGCGTATGGGCCGCCGGGGAGCGGGCTCGTCTTCCATGCCGGCAGCGGCGTCGGCAGCGTGACGCGGCCGGGCCTGCCGATCGCCGTCGGCGAAGCCGCGATCACCGCCGGCCCGCGCGCCATGATCGCGGCGGCGCTCGACGATGCCGCTGCCGATAGCGAGAGCGAGCGGCCGGCCGATCTCGCCGTCACCCTGTCGATCCCCGGCGGCGAAGCGCTGGCGGCGAAGACGCTCAACGCGCGGCTCGGCATCATCGGCGGCTTGTCGATCCTCGGCACCACCGGGATCGTGACGCCTTATTCCTGCGCCGCCTGGATCCATTCGATCCATCGCGGCATCGATGTCGCGCGCGCGGCGGGGCTGACACATCTCGCCGCTTCGACCGGCTCGACCTCGGAGCAGGCCGTGCAGCGGCTGTTTACACTGCCCGAGACGGCGCTCATCGATATGGGCGATTTCGTCGGCGGCACGCTCAAATATCTGCGCCGCCACCCGGTGCCGCGCCTCACCCTCGCCGGCGGCTTCGCCAAGCTGGCCAAGCTGGCGTCGGGGCATCTCGATCTCCATTCCGGCGAGAGCAAGGTCGATGCGGCAGCGCTGGCGGCGATGCTGGCGGCGCTGGGCGGCGACGACGCGAGCATCGCCGCGGCGCAAGCGGCCAAGAGCGCGGGCGAAGTGCTGGCGCTGGCCGGCGCGCAACGCGAGGCGCTGGCCCTGGCCGTAGCACGCCAGGCGCGCGAGGTGGCGCTGGCGACCTTGGCGGGCGGCATCGCCGTCGATGTCGCGGTGTTCGACCGCACGGGAAAGCTGCTCGCCCATGCCGGAGCCTGACGGCACAACGCGTCTTCTGATCCTCGGCGGCACGGCCGAAGCGGCGGCGCTCGCCGCGGCGGCGCTGCAGCGCTTCGGCGCGGGGCTCTCCGTCACCACCTCGCTCGCCGGCCGCACCGAGCACCCGGCGCCGCTACCGGGGCAGGTGCGTCTCGGCGGCTTCGGCGGCGCCGCAGGACTCGCCGCCTATCTCACGGCTGAGAGCATCGATTGCGTCATCGACGCCACCCATCCTTTCGCGGCGCAGATCTCGGCGCAAGCCGCCGCGGCCTGCGATGCCGCGCGCGTGCCGCGTCTCGTGCTGCTGCGTCCGCCGTGGAAGCGCCACCCGCTCGACCGCTGGGTCGAAGTCGCCGATGTCGCCGGCGCGGCGGCGGTTCTGCCACGGCTCGGACGGCGCGTCTGGCTCACCATCGGCCAGCGCGAGCTCGCTGCTTTCGCCGGCCTCACCGGACATCATTTCCTGGTGCGGGTGGTCGAGCCGCCGGCCGCGCCGCTGCCGCTGCCCTCCGCCGAGCTTGTGCTGGGTCGCGGCCCCTTCAACCTCGCGGAGGAGCGACGTATTCTGGAGCGTCACGCGGTGGAGGTGCTGGTCGCGAAAGCGAGCGGCGGCGCCGCCACCGAACCGAAGCTGGTCGCCGCGCGCGAGCGCGACCTGCCGGTGGTGATGGTGCGCCGCCCGCCGCCGCCGCCGGGCGAGCGCGTCGAGACTGTCGCGGCAGCGCTCGATTGGCTCGGCGCGCGGCTCGATCGGCCGGCGCGCGCGGGCGAGGAGAGATCATGAGCCTTGTCGTTTCCCGCCGTGCCGCGCTCCGCCTCATCGCCACCGCCACGACGCTGGCAGCGGCGCTGACGCCGCGGCCCGGCCTGGCGCAGCTCTTCAGTTTCCCCGACTGGTACACCCTCGCCAATGCGTGCGCGAACAACAAGCCGGACGAGGTCGCTTATCTCTTGCGCCGCGGCGACAATCCCAATTTCGCCGACCCGGGCGGCCGCACGCCGCTCGACTACGCCGCCGAACACGGCAATACGGTGATCATCAAGATGCTGCTGGATGGCGGCGCGCGCGCCGATTATCGCGACAAGTTCGGTTCGACGGCGCTGCATTGGGCGGCCGAGCGCGGCCATGCCGACGCGGTCGAGATGCTGCTCGCCGCCAAAGCGCCGGTCGACGCGCAGAACCGGCAGGGAATTACGCCGCTGATGCTGGCGGCGGGCGGCGACAAGGCCAAGGTGGTGAGGGAGCTGCTCAAGGCGGGCGCCGATCCGAAGAAGCAGGACTATACCGGCCGCGACGCCCTCGGCTGGGCCGCCGACCGCCCCGATGCGCTCCGCGTGCTGCACGACGCGACATCGGGGTGAGTCGAAGTCGTCAGTTTTCAGTGGTCAGTTTTCAGTTCCGGTGCCCGCCTGAACTGACAACTGAGAACTGACGACTGACAACTCTTAACCGGCGCCCACTTGCGCCAGCGCCATCCCCGCAAGCGCGCTGAAGAGGACGACGATGAGCGGTGCCGCGCGCCAGACGGTGAGGAGGACGAAGCCGACCAGAGCGACGGCGAAGTCGGCTGGTGTCCGGACGGCGCTCGTCCAGACGGGGTTGTAGAGCGCGGCGGCGAGCAAGCCCACCACCGCCGCGTTGACGCCGCGCATCGCCGCTTGCGCGACGGCGCGCTTGCGGAACGCCTCCCAGAAGGGCAGCGTCCCGACCAGGATCAGAACGCCCGGCAGGAAAATCGCCAGCAGGCCCAGCACCGCGCCGGGGAGCCCGTGCGGCGTCGTGCGGACGACGGCGCCGAGATAGGCCGAGAAGGTGAAGAGCGGGCCGGGCACGGCTTGCGCCGCGCCATAGCCGGCCAGGAAAGCATCGTCGCTCACCCAGCCGGGTGTGACGAAGGCCTGGCGCAGCAAAGGCAGCACGACATGGCCGCCGCCGAAGACGAGCGCGCCCGAGCGGTAGAACGCGTCGAAGAGGGCCACGCCCGGCGCGCGGACGAAGCCCTGCACAATGGGAATGCCGATCAGCAGGAGGAAGAAGAGGAAGAGCGCCACCATGCCCGCTTTGCGCGAGACCGGCACGGGCATGTGCCCCTGCGCCGCCGGCGGTGCGCCGCGGCAGAGCCATAGCCCGGCGATCCCGCCCAGCAGGATCGCGCCGATCTGAACCAATGAGGCGGTGCTGAACAGGATCAGCACGGCCGCCAGCGCCGCAATGCTGGCGCGCTCGCGATCGGGGCAGAGCGTCCGCGCCATCCCCCACACCGCCTGAGCGACAATGGCGACGGCGACCAGCTTGAGGCCGTGCAGCAGTCCGCTGCCCAGCGGGCCGACCAGGGCACCGGCGCCATAGGCGAAGAGCACCAGCACAATGGCGGAAGGCAGCGTGAAACCGGTCCAGGCGGCAAGGCCGCCGAGATAGCCGGCGCGCATCAGGCCGATGGAGAACCCGACCTGGCTGCTCGCCGGTCCCGGCAGGAACTGGCAGAGCGCGACGAGATCGACATAGGCCTGCTCGTCGAGCCAGCGTCGCCGCTCGACGAATTCGGCGCGGAAATAGCCGATGTGAGCGATCGGGCCGCCAAAGCAGCTGAGCCCCAGCTTCAAGAAGACGCGCAGCACTTCGAGCGGCGAGCCGGGTCGGCGGTCCTCGGCGGTAGAGCGCACGGCCGTCGTCATCGGGTCCTTTCCAGCGACGGGATCGGCGCTCAGCGCCGCCGCGTCAACACGTCAGGGTTCACCACGTTGATCGGCGCGCCGGCGGCATAGGCGTTGATCTGATCGAAGATGTCGCTGAACTGCAGCTCGTATTCCTCGCGCGTGACATAGCCGATATGCGGAGTGCCGATGAGATTGTCGAGCGCGAGCAGCGGATCGTGCGGATCGGTCAGCGGTTCCGTCTCGAAGACATCGACCGCCGCCATGCCTGGGCGGCCGGCGCGCAGCGCGGCCACGAGCGCGCTCGGCTCGATCAGTCCGGCGCGGCTGGTATTGACCAGCACCGATGTCGGCTTCATGCGCGCGAGATCGGCGGCGGTGACGATGCCGCGCGTCGCCGGGACCAGGCGCATATGCAGCGAGATAACATCGCATTCCGCGAAGAACGCCGCCTTGCTGCGCGCGACCGCGATCCCGTCGGCGGCAGCGCGCGCCAGCGACGCCTCACGCGCCCAGGCGAGCACTTTCATGCCGAAGGCCTTGCCGTAGCCGGCGACCGCGCCGCCGATCCGGCCATAGCCGTAAATGCCCAGCGTCTTGTCGCGCAGGCTGGTGCCGACGCCGATCTGCCAGCGACCGGCCTTGAGCGATGCCATCTGCTGCGGGATCTGGCGGAACGCCGCCAGCACCAGGCCCCAGGTGAGCTCGGCCGTGGCGTAGGAGGGGGTACCGGCATGCATGTTCGACGAGACGATCACGCCCAGCGCGGTGCAGGCCTCGACGTCGATATGCGGATAGACGCTGCGCTGGCTGATGAGCTTCAGCTTCGGCAAGCGCTCGAGCAGCTTCGCGCGGATCTGGGTGCGCTCGCGGATCAGCACGAGCGCCTCCGTGTCGGCCAGGCGCTCGGCGAGGCGATCCACGTCCTGAACGTGATCGTTCCAGATCTTGACCTCGTGTCCCGCCAGCTTGGCGAAGCAGGGGAGCGTGCGCAGCGTGTCGAAGTAATCGTCGAGGATGGACACCTTCATGATTGCGCTCCCCATCGGGCCGGTGGCGATCGCGTCGCCCCGTTCTGCCCCGGCTCGGAGCCGTTGTAGTTGGGACCAACCGGCAGGAGCAAGGGCGCGCCATCGCGGCCTAGAGCGTGTTCCGAATCGCTTGCTTCCTTTGTCCGTCATCCCCGCGAAAAAGCGTGTGAAGAAATTGCAACTCGCTGCAGATCCAAGGTGCGTCCTTGTATGTCGGCGCTGATGAGCGATCATCGGCGCCGTCCGGGAGGCCGCTGCGTCCCAAGGACGCCGCCGCAAGCGGTGATCCTGTTCGAAGAGTGGCCCCCCGCCCTAAACGTCGAAGCCGAGGAGTATC
>DATIYL010000052.1:0-18337 GCA_035517635.1 Allostellaceae bacterium
CCCCACCTCACCCTCCCGCTGCGCGGGTCCCTCCCTCTCCGCCCCAATGGGGCGGAGAGGGTTGGGGTGAGGTGGGGTCGACGAGCTGGCGCTCTGACTCGGACATTTCGCTGCCGAAGTCTAGCGCGCGTCGCGCCCGGCACAAACGAGCGTTCGGGCTTACGCGCGGTCGACGCGGGCGAGGTAGCAGCCGCGGGGTGCGAAATGCGCGTGGAGATACGCGACGTCCCGGCGCGCCAGCATGCGCTCGATGGCGGGCGCAACCGCGCTCCCGGGGAGGACATCGGCATCCACCATCATGTCCTCGCCATCGTAGGCGCGCAGCGACAGCGCGCTGCTCTGGGCGAGCACCTCCGGCAGCTCGTCGATGCGGTCGAAGGTCTCCCGCGCCGTTTCGCGGACGAAGATCGGGCCCGAGGCACGGAAGGGCGAGTGCGGCGCCGGCTGATGCGGAAAGGCGAGAAGGATCGCCGTCTCGCCGGCCGGGGTATAGCGGAGGCTGACCCGGCACGGCATGCGCGCCCCCGGCAGCGGCGCAAGGCAGCGGCGCGCGCCTTGCGCCAGGAGCGCCGCGTCGTCGAGCGCGAAGAGCGGCTGAAACGAGGTGACGGGAAGACCGGAGATGCGGAAGCTCATCGGAACACTCCTTGCGTGAGGGTCCCGCTTTCTCGCACGGCCCCGCCATCGCGCTCTATCCGCTTTGCGCGTTGAATTGCAGCGCCGGTCAGAACAGGCGATGCGCCGCGATGGCGCCGCTCAATCCTCGATCGCCGGCCGGGTTTCCGGCATTGCGCCCAGGATGATCAGCGTCGCGGCGAGCCCGGTCGCGCCCAGCGCCCAGAAGGCAGCGGGATCGCCGAAGCGATCGGCGATCCAGCCGGCGAGCGTCGTGCTGAAGGTGGCGCCGATGCCGATGGCGACGCCGACGAACCCCAGCGACAGGTTGAAATGACCAGACCGTCCGGCGATATCGCTGACGACGAGCGGCACCAGCACGCCGAAGCACGCGCCGGCGATGCCGTCGAGCGCCTGGATCAGTAAAACCAGCGCCGGATTGGTCGTCAGCGCGAACAGCATGCCGCGCAGCGGCAGCATGGCAAAGCCGATCAGCAGCGCCAGACGCCGGCCGCGCGATTGCGCGAGACGTCCCACCTGCGGCGAGAACAGCGCCACGATGAGTTGCGGCAGCACGATGCAGGCGGCGATGAGCAGGCTCGCGATGCCGCCCGCGCGTTTGGTGACCTCGCTGCTCACCAAGGGCAGGAGCGCCGCATTGGCGAGGGTGAAGAGCATGGCGCAGACGGCGAAGATCAGCAGGCGACCGTCGGCCAGGACGTGGCGGACGGTCTCTTTGTGCACCCGGCGCTCCTGGCGGCGCTCCATCTGCTCGTCGAGGCTCGACAGCGGCACCAGCGCGATGATGGCGGGGAGGGTCAGCGCGGCGGTCAGGATGAAGACCGATTGGCTCGAAACATAGTACCCGCAGGCGCCCATCAGGATGGCGCCAACCCCGTTGCCGATCGAGGAATAGCGCGCATTGCGGCCGAGGCGGACGCCGAAAGCCGCGGAGCCGGCGATCGCGAGGCTCATCGCGGCGATCGCCGGTCCGAGCGTGCAGCTGGAGAAGCCGTGCAGGATCTCGGCGACGTAGACGAAGAGCGGCGTCGGCTGCATGGCAAAGAGGAGCGCGCTCGCGGTGAAGGCGATGATGCTCGCCGCCGCGACGCGGCTCTTGTGCCGCGTCGCATCGACCAGGGCGCCGGCCGGCACCTGGCTCACCATCGCGGTGATGGTGCCGAGGCTGAGCGCAAAGCCGATCGCCGTCTGCGTCCAGTTGTGGGTGGTCAGATAGACGGCGATGAAGGGGCCGAAGCCGGTTTGGATATTGGCGACGAAGAGGTTGAGCCAATCGAGGCTGCGCTCTGCGGTAGGCGGCACCGTCGTCGCGGCGAGCTTCGCGTCATACGCCTGCTGTACCAAAACGCTGCCTGTTCATTTGCCCGGATTGGGTGCGGCGGATCGCCCTTCGGCCGCGGGCGGGCCGACCAGCTGTACCTCGTTGCTCCCAGGTTTGTACTCGGGCGCTGCCTGGACCTGGGGGCGGGTCAGCGCCAGCAGGATCGGGGCGTTCGGATCGTCGGGGTTGAATTGCAGCAGTTGCCAGTCGATGGCGATCTTGCGCGTGCCGACGCCAAGAAAACCGCCGAAATCGATGACCGCGCCAAGCGGAATGCCGTTGCGGTCCACCAGCACATCGACGACCGGCCCCATATCGGCGCCGGCGGCATCGCGCACCTTGCGGCCGAGGACCGACGTCGCCGTGCTGGAGGGCAGCGTTTCGATGTTCTGCGGCGGCATCGCCGGCGCATTGGCGACGGGCGCCGGCGGCTTGGTCGCCGCGGCGGCGGGCGGCACCGGCTGGGCGCCGGGCGCGGGGGCCGGCGGTGCGCTGGCCGTAGCGGGCGCCGGATTGGACCCCGCCGCAGCGGGCGCCTGTTGAGCGCTCGGCGACGCCGCCGGCGCGGGCGGGGTGGACGCGGCGGCAGGGGGGGCCTGCTGCGCGCTCGCGGCCGCCGGGGGCGGCGCTTGAGGCGATGGAGGGGTCTGCGCCCCGGGAGCGGGCGTCTCGCCGCCGGCGGCGCCGAGAGCGAGCGACAGCGTCAGCACAGCGCCTGCGAGCGCGGGCAGGAACGAACGAAAGCGCAACGCGGTCATGGCGGCTCCATCGCGGCCAGCTGGCGCGTATACATGCGACTATAGGCGCCGTCGCGCTGCAACAGCTCCTCCGCCGGGCCGTCTTCGATGATACGCCCGCGGTCGAGCACCACAATGCGGTCGAACATCGCAAGCGTCGACAGGCGATGGGCGATGGCGATGACGGTCCTTCCCTTGAAGAGCCGCACCAGAGCCTCCTGAACCGCCCGCTCGGATTCGCTGTCCAGCGCTGACGTCGCCTCGTCGAGCAGAATGATCGGCGCGTCGCGCAGAAATGCCCGGGCGATGGCGAGGCGCTGGCGCTCGCCGCCCGAGAGCTTCAGGCCGCGTTCGCCGACCACGGTGTGGAAGCCTTGCGGCAGGCGGCGGATGAACTCGGTGCAGCCGGCCGCGTCGGCCGCGCTATAGACTTCCTCGTCGGTCGCTTCCGGGCGGCTGTAGCGCAGGTTCTCCAGCACGGAGCGGTGGAACAGCGATATATCCTGCTGCACGATCGCGATCGCTTCGCGCAGGCTGTGCTGCGTGATCTTGGCGACGTCCTGGCCGTCGATGAGCACGCGGCCGGAATCGGGATCGTAGAAGCGCTGCAGCAGCGCCAGCAGAGTGGATTTGCCGGCGCCGCTCCGACCGACCAGCCCCACCTTCTCGCCGCGCGGGATGCGAAGGTTGAAATCCTGCAGCACGACGCGCCGATTGGGATAGCTGAACGACACCCGCTCGAACGCGACCGAACCCCGGGCATTGACAAGCGTGGTCGCCTCCGGCGCGTCCTGCATCTCGTGCGGCAGGCCGAGCACCTGGATGGCTTCGTTGAGCTTGGCGAAATGCTGCATCAGATCGACCATCGCCATGGCGAGATCGCGCGAGGCGTGCAGCACGGTGAAGCCCAGCGTCGTCGTCAACACCACATCGCCGGTGGTAATGGCGCCGGCGCTCCAGAGCATCACCGACCAGCTCAGCACCCCAGCGGTCACCATGAAGACCGCGACGGCATGGAAGAGCCGCAAGCGCTCGAGCGCCCGGAGGCTGGCGCGCTGCGCCGACATCTCGTGCTCGATATCGCGCGACAGCCGCTTCTGCTCGCGCGCCGCCGCGCCGAAGGCGCGGACGAGGCCGATATTGGCGACGACGTCGGTGAGATTGCCGGTGACCGCGGCGGCGCGCCCGGCGAAGTGCCGGTGCAGATGCTGGCCGCGCGAGGCGAGCCGGCCGATGATGAAGCCCAGCGCCAGGACGATGGCGAACAACACCGCGGTCATCTGCCAGGCGATGACGCCGAGCACGGCAATGCTGCTCAGCACAGCGGCGCCCGGCGGGATCGTCGTCCAGGTCAGCGAGTTTTCGATGCTCCAGGCCGCGTTGGATGCGGTGGTGATGCGTGCGGCGAGCGCGCCGGGGAACTGGTCGGCGAAGTAGCGCGAGCCATGGCCCGACAGATGGTCGAAGAGATCGAGGCGCAGATCGCCGCCGACGGCGACGAAGGCATAGCTGGCAACGAAGCCGGCGAGGCGCCAGAGCAGATTGTCGCCGGCAACGAGAGCGAGCAGGACGCCGACCGCGCCCCAGAGCTGGACATCACCGGGATGGCCGGAGCCGAGCACGTCCACCAGGTTCTTGACGCCGTATTGCGAGCCGATGGCGCAGCCGACGGCGCTCAGCACCGAGCCGAGCACGACGAGATGGCTCCACGGCCGGCGGCAGGCATAGTGCAGCAGGAAGCGAGCCGCCCCGCGCGAGGCGTAGCTCGGCAGCCACATCGCCTTGCCCGATGGTTTGCTCCGGCGTCCCGACACTGCCTGACCGCTCCCCCAAGGTAAACGTCGAATGTGAGCCTTCACGCCGTCATCACCACGTCAACATCGCCCGAGCGCCGCACGACGTGAGGCGCCACCTCCTCGCCGCGCCGCTCGAGCAGCAGGTCGACCGCGGCGCCGCCGAGCCGCAGATTCGACAATTTGAGCGTGTCGAGCCAGGCCGGCAGCATCGGCCGTACCAGGCAGATGCGCCGCGCCGCCGGCTCGAACGAGATGCCGAGCAGAGCGCCGACCATGGCGAAGACCGAGGCCGAGGACCAGGCCTGGGGCGCGCACGCCACGGGATAGGAAGTGGGCCCGGTATGGGCGCGGCGGGCGAAGCCGCAGAACAGCTCCGGCAGGCGCCTCAGCTCCAGGAAGAGCGAGGCGTCGAACAGCGCGGTGAGCAGCCGCATCAGCGGATGCTTCAGCCCGTAGCGGCCGAACCCCATGGCGATGAGCCCGTTGTCGTGCGGCCAGACCGAGCCGTTATGGTAGGACATCGGGTTGTAGCGCGCCTCGCCTTCCGCAATGGTGCGAATGCCCCAGCTTGAGAACGAGCGCGGCCCCATCAACGTCTCGGCCACGCGCGATGCGTGCTCGCGCGAGGCGAGCCCGCCGAGCAGAACATGCCCGGCATTGGAGGCGCGCACGCGGCAGGGACGCTTCTCGCGATCGAGAGCGAGCGCATAGGTTTGCAGTTCCTCCTGCCAAAACGTGGCCTCGAACCTCTCTTGCAAGCGGCGTGCCGCGGCGCGGAGATCGGCGGCGCGCCCGTCATCGCCGAGCGCGTCGGCGAGCTCGGCGGCGCCGCGATAGGCGGCATAGGCATAGGCCTGCACCTCGGCCAGCGCGATCGGCGCTTCGGCCAGCGTGCCATCGGCATGGAAGACGGAATCGCTGCTGTCCTTCCAGCCCTGGTTGATGAGGCCGTTGACGGATTTGCGGTCATATTCGAGGAAGCCGTCGCCGTCGAGATCGCCATACTCCGTCATCCACAGCAGCGCACGCTCGATATTGGGCCAAAGCGCCCGGATGAGCGCGAGATCCCCGGTGCGCGCGTAATAGGCGGCGGCGAGCACGACGAAGAGCGGCGTGCTGTCGACGCCGCCGTAATAGAGGCGGAACGGCACCTCGCCCAGCATCGCCATCTCGCCCTGGCGCGTCTCATGCAGGATCTTGCCGGGCTCGGCGTCGCTGTCGGCATCGAGCGCCGTCGCCTGGCGCGCCGCCAGAAAGCGCAGGGTCCCGGCGGCGAGCTCGGGGTCGACCCACAGCGTCTCGAGCGCGGTGATCAGCCCGTCGCGGCCGAAAGCGGTCGAGAACCACGGGATTCCGGCATAGGGGTAAAGCCCCTCCGGCGTCTCCGTCACCAACATGTCGAGATCGGCGCGCGAGCGGTTGAGCAGGTCGTTGAAGGTCTCGTTGCTGCTGTAGAGATGGGTGGAGCGTGCCTCGCGGTGGGCGATATGCCGCGCCGCGGCGGCAAGCGCGGTTTCGCGCGTCCCGCCGCTGTTCGGCCGCGCGCCATGCTCGAAGCGCGCGGCGATCTGGAGCACCCGCGTGCCGCCGGCGGGAAGCTCGACGTTCCACACCGACGCCCGGTCCTCGAGATGGTCGGGCCGCGGCTCGAATTCGAAGCGTGTCCGCCGCACGACGCGGTCGAGACCGCGATAGGCCAGCACCAGCGCCTTGTCCGTGCGCTGGTCCGGCAGCCTCTCGCCGCGCTGCCGCCTGATCGTGCCGCGCAGCTCGAAGACATCGACGAAATCCGCATCGACATGCAGCGCCAGACGAAACCCGATCGGCGCCCGGTCGAAATTCCGCAGCTCCAGCCGGAGGAACAGCGTGTCCGATCCCAGCACGGCGCTGTTGAGGATGTGCACGCTGTTGCGCGCCGCGCGCAGCCTTCCCGCTTCCATCAGGTCGGGGTTGGCGAGGTCGGCGGCGAGCGTAACGTTATCCTCGCTGACGGTGGAGGACAGCAGCAGCGGCCGCCGCAGCCCGTCGATGGTGAGCGCGAGCTGCGACACATGACGGGTATCGGCGAAGAAGGCGCCTTCCGCCCCCGGCGCCATCGCTTGCGCGTCGCCAAAGGCGTCGAGCACGGCAAAGCAATCGCCGTAGCGCAGGACGTGCAACGCCTGACCCGCCAGCCCTTCGGTCGCCGGGATGTAGAAGGGCGACCGCGGCGGCTCGGTGCCGGCGGCCTCGACGCGCGCCGCCATCCGTCACACCACCGCCTTGAGCGGCCGTTCGAGCGAGATGAGACGACGGAAGATCGCCAGATAGTCTTCCGCCATGCGGCGGGCGGTGAAGCGCTCCTCGAACCGCCGGCGGACGCGCGCGCGGTCGAGCGAATGGAGACGCCGCAGCGCCGCCACCGCCTCGTCCTCGTTGTCGACGATGAAGCCGCTGACGCCCTCTTCCACCACTTCGGGAACCGAGCCGTTGCGGAAGGCGACGACGGGCGTGCCGCAGGCCATTGCTTCGATCATCGCCAAGCCGAAAGGCTCGCGCCAGGCGATGGGGAAAAGCAGCGCGGAGGCATTGCCGAGAAACTCCGCCTTCGCGTCCTCGCCGATCTCGCCGATGAAGTCGACATGCGGCTGGTCGAGCAGCGGCTCGATGCACTCGGCGAAATACTCCCGGTCGACCTTGTCGACCTTGGCGGCGATCTTGAGCCGCATGCCGGCTTTCGCGGCGATGCGGATCGCGGCGTCCGGCGCTTTTTCGGGCGAGATCCGGCCGATGAAGGCAAGATATCCGCCGGCGCCGAAGCCCGGCAGCAGCTGGCGTTCGGGCAGGCCGTGATAGATGGTGGTGACGTAGTTCGCCTGCGGCAGCGGCTCGCGCTGAGAGTCGGAGATCGATATCACCGGCACGTCGCGGAAGAGATCATAGAGCGGCTGCAGCTCCTGGAGATCGAGGCGACCGTGCAGGGTCGTGACGAACGGCACGCCGCACCGCTTCAGGATGGAATAGCTGATATAGTCCACGTGGCAGTGAATGATGTCGAACTCGTCGGCCCGCTGCGCCAGCTTCTCGAGCATCACCATATGGATGGCGAGCGGGTCGCGAAGGCTCTCGTCGAAGCGCAGCGCGCACGGCCAGACGACCTCGCGCTTCGCGGTGGTCACGCTATCCGCCGTGGTGAACAGCGTAACGTCATGGCCAAGGGAAACGAGCTCTTCGGTCAGGTAAGAAACGATGCGCTCGGTGCCGCCATAGAGCTTGGGGGGCACCGCTTCCGCCAGTGGCGCGATTTGTGCGATCTTCATTGGTCTCCCGTTCGTTCTCGGCCCGCGGGAGGGTCGCCCATCCCCTCGTCGCCGGCGTGAGGCAAAAGAAGGTGCGTTCCCGCAAAAAGGGGGAAGTCCCCGCTATTGACACCGTAGGGCTAGCTGCCGTTCCCTCGAAACTTCATCAAGGCGCGCTTGCGGCCACATGCCGCGGCGAAAGGCGCAATAGGCGAGGCGCGATTTCAACCGCAAAGCGATGCGGCAAACCGGAACCGGACGCGACGGTTTGGCAGCGCGCGACGCTCAAGCGAATTTCGAGGAGACGAAGCATCTGATTTCCTCGTTGTCTTCGCGACAACGAGCGCGGCGCCAATCTATTCCCGACGCCGCGTCATGACGGCGGGCTTCAGCGGCGCGGCTAGGCGCCCCGACCGATCTCGCCGTCCTGGGCGGCGATGGGATGCCCGACGGTGTCGCGTCGGCCATCCGTGCCGCCTCGGCGCCGGGCTTCGACCCTGCGACGGTGGGCTCGGAGCATGGAGACCACCTCGTCCATTCCACCCTGCCAACGGAAGCGGGCGCGGTGGCGGTTCCGCGGCCCTGCGGTGTAGAATAAGGGCATGAGCCCGCAGATCGAGCGCCAGCGCGAGATCATCGACCGGCGCGCGATTACCGCCGCGCTCGACGCGCTTGCCGAGGATGCGCCGGAACCGCCGCGCGCCAAGGTCGCCGAGGTACTGCGCCGGGCGCTGCAGCAGGGCCGCGACGAGATCCGCCGGCGTTTCGATGCCGGCGCCACCGGTACCGTGGTGGTGCGCGGGCTGAGCTTTCTCATGGATCAGCTCATCCGCGTGCTTTACGACTTCGTCGGCGCGCATGTTTATCCGCTCGCCAACCCGACGGCCGGCGAGCATATGGCGGTGGTGGCGGTCGGCGGCTATGGCCGCGGCGAGCTCGCGCCCTATTCCGACATCGATCTCCTCTTCCTGCTGCCCTACAAGCCGACGCCCCATACCGAGCAGGTCGTCGAGTACATGCTCTATACGCTCTGGGATCTCGGCCTCAAGGTCGGGCAGTCGACCCGCTCGGTCGAGGAGACGCTGCGCCAGGCGCAGGCCGATCTCACGGTCCGCACCGCCGTGCTCGAGGCCCGCTACATCTGGGGCGACGAGAAGCTTTTCGCCGATATGAAGCGGCGCTTCGAGAGCGAGATCATCCGGCGCAGCGCGGCCGAATTCGTCCAGGCGAAGCTCGCCGAGCGCGACCAGCGCCACCAGCGTCTGGGCGACAGCCGCTATGTCGTCGAGCCCAACGTCAAAGAGGGCAAAGGCGGCTTGCGCGATCTGCAGACGCTGTTCTGGATCGCCAAATACATCTATCGCGTCGACGATGTCGAAAAGCTGGTCGAGCAGGGCGTGCTCTCGGCCACGGAGGCGCATCGCTTCGAGCGGGCGCAGAACTTCCTCTGGACCGTGCGCTGCCACCTGCATTACCTCAGCGAGCGCGCCGAGGATCGTCTGACCTTCGATCTGCAGAACGAAGTCGGACGCCGCATGCGCTACACCGACCATGCCGGCACGCGCGGCGTCGAGCGCTTCATGAAGCACTATTTCATCGTCGCCAAGGATGTCGGCGATCTCACGCGCATCTTCTGCGCGCAGCTCGAGCTCGAGCAGGAGCGGCGGCCGCGCTTCACCTGGAAGCCCTGGGGCCTGCGCAAGCGCTCGCTCGCGGGATTTTCCGTCGATGCCGGCCGGCTCGACGTGCTGAAAGAGACGGCGTTCCGCGACGACCCCGTCAACCTGCTGCGCCTCTTCCATGTCGCGCAGGAGCACGGGCTCGACATCCATCCGCGGACGCTCCGCCTCATCACCCGCTCGCTGCGGCTGATCGATGCGCAGCTGCGCGCCAATCCCGAGGCGAACCGGCTTTTTCTCGAGATGCTGACGTCGCGCAAGGAGCCGGAGATCACGCTGCGCCGCCTCAACGAGGCCGGCGTCTTCGGCCGTTTCGTGCCGGATTTCGGCCGCGTCGTCGCGCAGATGCAATACGACATGTACCATGTCTACACGGTCGACGAGCACACCATCTTCGCCATCGGCATTCTCGGCCAGATCGAAGCGGGCGAGCTGAAGCAAGAGCTGCCGCTCGCCTCGGAGATCGTTCACACCATCGATTCGCGGCGCGCGCTTTATGTCGCGGTGCTGCTGCACGATATCGCCAAGGGCCGTGGCGGCGATCACTCGGTGCTGGGCGCGCAGGTGGCGGAGCGGCTCGGACCGCGGCTCGGCCTCAGTGCCGAGGAGACCGAAACCGTCGCCTGGCTGGTGCGGTATCACCTGCTGATGAGCAACACCGCGTTCAAGCGCGATGTCGATGACCCGCAGACGATCCGCGATTTCGCCGCGCGGGTGCAATCGCCCGAGCGCTTGAAGCTGCTTCTCGTGCTCACCGCCGCCGATATCCGCGCCGTCGGTCCCAAGGTGTGGAATGGCTGGAAGGCGACTCTGCTGCGCGAGGTCTATCACCGCGCCCTGGAGGAGATGTCGGGCGGCATCGCGACCGATGGCCGCGACGCGCGCATCGCCGCGGCGCAGAAGGCGGTGCGCGAGCTGCTGCCCGATTTCTCAGCGGCGGAGATCGAAGCCTTCATCGCCAAAGGCTATCCCTCCTACTGGCTCTCCTTCGATGCGCAGACCCAGGCGCGCCATGCGCGTCTCACCCGCGAGGCCGAGCGCAGCCACGCGCCGCTCACCGTCGACACGCGCGTCGATGCGCATCGCGCCGTCACCGAGATCACGCTCTATACCGGCGATCACCCCGGGCTCTTCTCGCGCATCGCCGGGGCGCTGGCGCTTGCCGGCGCCAACATCGTCGACGCCAAGATCCTGACGCTCGCCAACGGCATGGCGCTCGACACCTTCACCGTGCAAGATCAGTCGGGCGGCGCCTTCGACCGGCCGGACAAGCTCGCCAAGCTCGCCGTGCTGTTCGAAAACGTCCTCTCCGGCCGGGTGAAGCCGCATGTCGAGCTTGCCAAGCCCGGCGCGATCCCGAGCCGCACGCGCGTCTTCACCGTGCCGCCGCGCGTCCTCATCGACAACAAAGCGAGCCGCACGCACACCGTCGTCGAGGTGAACGGCCGCGACCGGCCGGCGCTGCTGTTCGAAGTGACGCGCGCGCTCACCAGCCTCAACCTGCAGATCTCGACCGCCAAGATCTCGACCTATGGCGAGAAGGTCGTCGACGTCTTCTATGTGAAAGACCTCTTCGGCCACAAGGTCGAGCATGAGGGGCGGCTCAAAGACATCCGCGAGCGCCTCTACGAAGTGATGGCCGAACGCAGCAAACCGCAAGTGGCAGCGGAGTAGGCGCGACGCGAACGCGTCGTCGCCGGCGGGCGACAGCGGTTGCGTCAGCAACCGCGAGAGCCCGCACCGTGCCGCAGAGGGCTCCGACTACTCCCTCAGATCTTCAAAGAACTCCTTCACCCGCGCGAAGAAGCCTTCGCTTTCGGGATGGGTGGCGTGGCTGCCGCCGGCTTTCTCGAATTCGCGCAGCAGCTCCTGCTGGCGCTTCGTCAGATGCACCGGCGTCTCGACCATCACCTGCACATACATGTCGCCGCGCGCGGCCGAGCGTAGCACCGACATGCCTTTGTTCTTGAGGCGGAACTGATGGCCGCTCTGCGTCCCTGCCGGCACATTGACCTTGGCGCGACCGCCATCGATGGTCGGCACCTCGATCGTGCCGCCGAGCGCCGCTGTCGGCATCGAGATCGGCACGCGGCAGTGGATATTGGCGCCGTCGCGCTGGAACAGACGGTGGGGCTTCACCGCCAGGAAGATGTAGAGATCGCCCGGTGCGCCGCCGCGCAGCCCGGCCTCGCCTTCGCCGGCGAGGCGGATGCGCGTGCCGTCCTCGACGCCGGGAGGAATGGTGACGGAGAGCGTCTTCTCCTTGCGCGCACGGCCCTGGCCGCCGCAATGGCGGCACGGATTCTCGATGACGCGGCCGGCGCCGTGGCAGGAAGGACAGGTGCGCTCGATGGTGAAGAAGCCCTGCTGCGCCCGGACGCGGCCATTGCCGTAGCAGGTCGGGCAGCTTACCGGCTTGGAGCCCGCTTCCGCGCCGCTGCCGCCGCAATGCTCGCAGGGCGACATCGTCGGCACGCGCACCGTCGTCTGCCGTCCCTTGAAGGCCTCTTCGAGCGAGATCTCGAGATTGTAGCGGAGGTCGTTGCCCCGAGTGTTGGCGCCGGGGCCGCGCCGGCCGCCCATGAACTCGCCGAACATCTCGTCGAAGATGTCGGCAAAGCCGGCGGCGAAGCCGAAATCGCCGGCGCCGGCCCCGCCGCGGCCGCCATTCTCGAAGGCGGCATGGCCGAAGCGGTCGTAAGCGGCGCGCTTCTGATCGTCCTTGAGGACGTCATAGGCTTCGTTGATGTCCTTGAATTGCTGCTCCGCCTGCTTGTCCCCGGGATTGCGGTCCGGGTGATATTGCATGGCGAGCTTGCGGTAGGCCTTTTTCAGATCCTCGGCCGCGGCGGTCTTGGTGACGCCGAGGAGCTCGTAATAATCTCTCTTTGCCATCGCCCGAACCCGAGTCCCCTACAGGCGAACCGCCCCGGCGCGTGTCACGCCGAGGCGGCTTCTCGTCATCAACATCCGGCTCAAGCCGAGCCGCGCTTCTTCTCGTCGACTTCCTCGAAATCGGCGTCGACGACCTTCTCGCCGCCGGCCGCGCCGCCCTGGCCGGCACCGGCGCCGGCTTCGCCCGGCTGCGGCCCGGCTTGTCCCGCCTGCGACTTGTACATCGCCTCGCCGATCTTCATCGAGGCCTGCGCCAGCGCTTGCGTCTTGGTCTTGATGCGCTCGGAATCGCTGCTCTCGAGCGCCGATTTCAGGTCGCGGATCGCCGCCTCGACCGTCTCGCGCTCGCCCGCCGGCAGCTTGTCGCCGGCTTCCTTGAGCGTGCGCTCGGTGGTGTGGACAAGGCTCTCCGCCTGGTTCTTCGCCTCGACCAGCTCGCGGCGCTTCTTGTCCTCCTCGGCATGCGCCTCGGCATCCTTCACCATCTTCTCGATGTCGCCCTCGCTGAGGCCGCCCGAAGCCTGGATGCGGATCTGCTGCTCCTTGCCGGTCGCCTTGTCCTTGGCCTGGACCGAGACGATGCCGTTGGCGTCGATGTCGAAGGTGACTTCGATCTGCGGCACGCCGCGCGGCGCCGACGGGATGCCGACGAGGTCGAACTGTCCGAGCAGCTTGTTGTCCGCGGCCATCTCGCGCTCGCCCTGGAAGACGCGGATCGTGACCGCGGTCTGGTTGTCCTCGGCGGTCGAGAAGACCTGGCTCTTCTTGGTCGGGATCGTCGTGTTGCGATCGATGAGCCGCGTGAACACGCCGCCCAGCGTCTCGATGCCGAGCGACAGCGGCGTCACATCGAGCAGCAGCACGTCCTTGACCTCGCCCTTCAGCACGCCGGCCTGGATGGCGGCGCCGACGGCGACCACTTCGTCCGGATTGACCGAGCGGTTGGGCTCCTTGCCGAAGAACTGCTTCACCACCTCGATGACCTTGGGCATGCGCGTCATGCCGCCGACCAGGATCACGTCGTCGATCTCCGAGGCCTTGAGCCCGGCATCCCGCAGCGCGTTGCGGCAAGGATCGATCGTCCTCTGGATCAGGTCGTCGACCAGCGCCTCGAGCTTTGCCCGGGTCAGCTTGATGTTGAGGTGCTTCGGCCCCGTCTGATCGGCGGTGATGAAGGGCAGGTTGACTTCGGTCTGCATCGACGAGCTGAGCTCGATCTTGGCCTTCTCTGCCGCCTCCTTGAGGCGCTGCAGCGCGAGGCGATCATTGCGCAGATCGATGCCCTGCTCCTTTTTGAACTCGTCGGCGAGATAGTCGATGATGCGCTTGTCGAAATCCTCGCCGCCGAGGAAGGTGTCGCCATTGGTCGACTTCACCTCGAAGACGCCGTCGCCGATCTCGAGGACGGAGATGTCGAAGGTGCCGCCGCCGAGGTCATAGACCGCGATCGTGCCGGTGCCCTTCTTCTCGAGCCCGTAGGCGAGCGCGGCGGCCGTCGGCTCGTTGATGATGCGCAGCACTTCGAGGCCGGCGATCTTGCCGGCATCCTTGGTCGCCTGGCGCTGACTGTCGTTGAAATAAGCGGGAACCGTGATCACCGCCTCGGTGACGGGCTCGCCGAGATAGGCCTCGGCCGTCTCTTTCATCTTCTGCAGCACGAAAGCGCTGATCTGAGAGGGCGCGTATTTCTTGCCGCGGCTCTCAACCCAGGCATCGCCATTGTCGCCCTGGATGATCTTGAAGGGGACGAGGTCCATCTCCTTCTTAACCATCGGGTCGCTCATGCGCCGGCCGATGAGGCGCTTCACGCCATAGAAGGTGCTGTCGGGATTGGTCACCGCTTGCCGCTTGGCCGGCTGACCGACCAGGCGCTCGCCGCTTTCGGTAAAGGCGACCATCGAGGGCGTCGTGCGCATGCCCTCGGCATTCTCGATCACCTTCGCGTTCTTCCCCTCCATCACGGCGACGCAGGAATTCGTCGTGCCGAGATCGATGCCGATTACTTTTGCCATAGCCACCTCTTGTTGCAGCAGGATCCCGCAGCCCTAGAGGCACTGCGCGGAACCCCCTCAGGATTGGTCCGTCACACGATTTCCCTGTGTCCGGCAGGGTTTATATATGGATGGCCGGGCTTCGCTACAACGGCGAAGCCTGTTCTCCCCCAATGGTCACACCCGGCCGCAGATATGGGGAGGGAGAGGGCGAAAATGCAAGGCGCCCTGCGGCAAATGGCGCCGGCGGCAGGCGCCTTCGGCGAGCGCTCGGACGGTGAGGTCTGCCCTCCACACGCGCTGGTTGATAACCCTGCCGCCGCTGGCGGTCCCGGCGCGGCCTCGGTCGCCCCCGGGAAGGCGCCCGCCGCTCAGACGACCTCGTCGATGCGCGGGCCGTCGGTGGGGGGACGGGTCTCGCCCTTGGCGACGCCGACCATGGCCGGGCGGAGCAGCCGGTCATGCATGAGATAGCCGGGCTGCAGCACCTGCACCACGGTTCCGGCCGGCTGGCCGGTGCTCTCCACCTCGAAGATCGCCTGGTGAAGATTGTGGTCGAAGCGCTCGCCGACCGGATCGATGCGGCGGATGCCGTTGCGCTCGAAGGCGGCGAGCAGCTCGCGCTCGGTCGCGCCCACCCCTTCGATGAGCTTGCGCATGCGCTCGTCGTCGACCTGCTCCGGCGGCGCGCTGTCGAGCGCGCGGCGCAGATTGTCGGCGACGTTCAGGAGGTCCTTGGCCAGCGTGCCGGCGCCGTATTTCGAGGCATCGGCGCGCTCGCGCTCGGTGCGGCGGCGCACATTCTCGGTCTCGGCGAGCGCGCGCAGCAACCGGTCCTTGGTTTCGGCGAGCTCGGCCTCGAGCTGCGCCAGCCGCTCGGCGGTCGCCGCTGCGGCACCCGCCTCGGGCGGAGCCGGGGTGTCTTGTGCATCGTTCATGGGGTGTCTTCCACGCTTATCCCAGAAGCTTGCCGATCACCTTCGCGGTGTAGTCCACCAGCGGGATGATGCGGGCGTAATTGAGGCGCGTCGGGCCGATGACGCCGATCGCGCCGACCACTTGCTCGCGGCTGTTCGCATAGGGCGCCACGATCATCGAGCACCCGGCGACGCCGAAGAGCGGGTTGTCGGAGCCGATGAAGATCTGCACCCCCTCGCCTTCACGCGTCGCGTCGAGGAGCCGCAGCATGGCCTCCTTGGTCTCGAGCATGTCGAAGAGCGCCCGCAGCCGCTCGAGATCGGCGAGCGCGGTGACATCGTCGAGCAGCTTGGCCTGGCCGCGGACGATGAGCGCCGAGCCCTCGCCGCCGCCGGCCCAGGAGGCGAGCCCGGCCTCGACCAGGCGCCGCGTCAGCTCGTCGAGCTGCGCCCGGCTCGATTCCGCATCGGCGGCGATCGCCGCCTTGGCCTCGTCGATGGTATGGCCGATGAGGCGCGAGCTCAGATAATTGCTCGCCTGCACCATGGTCGCGGGGGGCGTGCCGACGGGCACTTCGATGAGCCGGTTCTCGACCAGCCCATCCTCGGTCACCATGACGACGAGGGCGCGGCCGGGAGACAGCGGCACGAATTCGATGTGCTTCAGCGAGCGCCGCTCGGTCTTGGGGGCGACGACGAGGCCGGCGCAGCGCGAGAGGCCGGAAAGCGCCGCCGTCGCCTCCTCCAGCGCCTGTGACAGGCTTTTGCCGGCCGCCGCCAGGCGGCCGTCGATGCTGCGCCGCTCCTCCTCGCTGAGCCCGCCCAGCTCGAGCAAGCCATTGACGAAGAGGCGCAGCCCCGCTTCGGTCGGCAGCCGGCCCGCCGACGTGTGCGGCGCGAAGAGCAGCCCGGAATCTTCGAGATCGGCCATGACGTTGCGGCTGGTGGCCGGCGACAGATCGAGGCCGCTGCGGCGCGACAAGGTGCGCGAGCCGACCGGCTCGCCGGTCTCGACATAGGCATCGACGATCAGGCGGAAGACCTCACGGCTGCGCTCATTGAGCTCCGTGACGACCGGTTTGGGGACGGGCGGCAGCCGTTCCGCAGCCATAGCTCTCTCAGACATCCCTGGGGCGCCGCGAAATGTAGGGATGGCATCCCGCAGCGTCAACCGCGCGGGGCGCGCGCTTTTGTCAGGCGCTGCCATCGACACCGGCGTTCGGCTATATGGCAATTGACACCATATGGTATATTAAGCCATAATCACGCGGTGAAAAGGCCGAAGATTTCTGGTCCGATGTGCGAGCCTTGCGAGGTGACAAGTGAGCAAAGTGAAAATCACCGTCGGCGGCGCAATGGAGCAGGAAGCGTCGCGTCGCTTCATCGATGCCTGGCACCGTGCGGAAAGCGGCAAGACCGTTCATGAGCGGCATCTGGCATTCGAAAGCTGGGACACTCTCGCCCGCGTTCTCACTGGCAAACGCATGGAGCTGCTGCGCTACGTCCGGCACCACAAGGTGACGAGCGTCCGTGCCCTGGCGAAGGCGCTCGGACGGGACTACAGCAACGTCCACGCGGACGTCCAAGCCTTGACAGCGGTCGGGCTTCTCGACGCCACGGAGGGCGGCGTGCGCGCGGATTACGACGCCATCGAAACCAAGATTGCGATTTGACGCGGAGCGTTCGACAGAGACCCCTATTCAAGTCCGATGTGCGACCCGAATCCAAACGGAGCCAGCCGCACCCTGGACGGAGCGCGGTGCCCGCACTAGCTTCAGGCACCGCAGACCAGAAAGGTAATGACATGCCGCGCCCTTCCGGCCGCGCCCCGCACGACCTGCGTGAGGTGCGCCTCGAGCCGGGCTTCGCCAAATATGCCGAAGGCTCCTGCCTCGCCCGCTTCGGCGACACCCACGTGCTGTGCACCGCCACCATCGAGGAAAAGGTGCCGCCCTTCCTGCGCAATACCGGCCGCGGCTGGATCACCGCCGAGTACGGGATGCTGCCGCGCTCGACGCATGAGCGCACCGAGCGCGAGGCGGCGCGCGGCCGCCAGAGCGGCCGCACCCAGGAAATCCAGCGGCTCATCGGCCGATCGCTGCGCGCCGTCGCCGATCTTGCCGCGCTCGGCGAGCGGCAGCTGCGCATCGACTGCGACGTGCTTCAGGCCGATGGCGGCACGCGCACCGCGTCCATCACCGGCAGCTATGTCGCGCTCCACATCGCGCTCAAGAAGCTGGTCGATGCCGGGACCTTGCCGAAGCTGCCGCTCACCGATGCGGTGGCGGCGATCTCCTGCGGCATCCATGGCGGCGAGGCGGTGCTCGATCTCGATTACGCCGAAGACAGCAGCGCCGACGCCGACGCCAATTTCGTCCTGACGGGCGCCGGCGGCATCGTCGAGATCCAGGCGACCGCCGAGCACAATGCCTTCCCCGAGCAGCGCTTCAGCGAGATGCTGGCGCTGGCGCGGCTCGGCATCGGGCAACTCGTGCTGATGCAGCGCCGCGTGCTGGGGCTCGCCTAAGCCATGGCGCGCCGCTTCGCCAGCGACCGGCTGGTCATTGCCACGCATAACCGCGGCAAGCTCGACGAGATGGCGGCGCTGCTCCGGCCTTTCGGCGTCGCGGCGGTGAGCGCTGCGTCGCTGGGTCTGGCCGAGCCGGAGGAGACCGGCGACAGCTTCGAGGCCAATGCCGAGCTGAAAGCGCTCGCCGCCGCCAAGGCGAGCGGACTGCCGGCGCTCGCCGATGATTCCGGGCTGGTGGTGCCGGCGCTCGACGGCGCGCCGGGGATATTTTCCGCGCGCTGGGCCGGTCCCGAGCGCGACTTCGCCCGCGCCATGGCGCTGGTCGAGGAGCAGCTCCGCGGCAAGGGCGACCGGCGCGCCCATTTCGTCGCCGTGCTGGCGCTGGCCTGGTCCGACGAGCATGTCGAATGCTTCCGCGGTGAAGTGCATGGCGACCTCGTCTTCCCGCCGCGCGGCAAGCGCGGCTTCGGCTACGACCCCATCTTCGTCCCCGCGGGCGGCAGCGAGACCTTCGGCGAGATGGAGCCGGCGGCAAAGCATGCCATCAGCCATCGCGG
>DATIYL010000053.1:0-5517 GCA_035517635.1 Allostellaceae bacterium
CATAGATCGAGCCCGCGCCGAAGAGCGGACTGCCCGGCGTCCACGGGGTCTGGTCGGAATCGATTCGGATCGATGACATGCGACCTCCTGTCCATATTGCTGCCTCGCTGACGCCAGCCTATGCCACCCTCGCTGACAGGCGCTGTCAGCAGCCTGCAAACATCTTGCGGCAGCCTTGCTCCGGCCCGGCCGCAGGGCGTAGGAAGGGGATGGCGGTGGGAGAAGCGTCATGGCGGTGCATCGGAGCATCCTCGAATCGATCGGCAACACGCCGCTCGTGGAGCTGACGCGCTTCGACACCGGCCGCTGCTCGCTTTTCGTCAAGCTCGAGAACCAGAACCCCGCCGGCTCGATCAAGGATCGCATCGGGCTGTCGCTGATCGAAGCGGCCGAGCGCGACGGCAAGATCGGCCCGGGCGGCACCTTGATCGAGGCGACCGCCGGCAATACCGGCCTCGGCCTCGCTCTCGTCGCGGCGCAGAAAGGCTACCGCCTCATCCTCGTCATCCCGGACAAGATGAGCCAGGAGAAGGTTCTGCATCTCAAGGCTTTGGGCGCCGAGATTCGCATCACGCGTTCGGATGTCGGCAAGGGCCATCCCGATTACTACCAGGATCTGGCCGAGCGCCTGGCACGCGAGATGGGCGCCTTCTATGTCAACCAGTTCGCCAATCCTGCTAATCCACTGGCTCATGAAACAACCACCGGCCCCGAAATCTGGCAGCAGATGGGCCATCGCCTCGATGCGGTCGTGGTCGGCGTCGGCTCCGGCGGCACGCTCACCGGTCTCGCTCGCTTCTTCGACCGCGTCTCGCCCGGCGTCGAGATGGTGCTCGCCGATCCCGAAGGCTCGATCCTGGCGCCGCTGGTCGAGACCGGCCGCAAGGTCGAGGCCGGCTCCTGGCTGATCGAGGGCATCGGCGAGGATTTCGTGCCGCCGATCTGCGAGCTCGAGCGCGTGCGCCGCGCCTACAGCATCAGCGATGCCGAGAGCTTTGCCGCGGCGCGCGAGCTGCTCCGCCGCGAAGGCATTCTGGGCGGCTCCTCGACCGGCACGCTGATGGCGGCGGCGCTGCGCTATTGCCGCGAGCAGAGCGAGCCGAAGCGCGTCGTGACCTTGGTCTGCGACAGCGGCAACAAGTATCTCTCCAAGATGTACAACGACTTCTGGATGTTCGATCAGGGGCTGCTGCAACGGCCGACGCAAGGCGATCTCACCGATCTCATCGCGCGGCGCCACGCCGAGGGCAGCGTCGTCACGGTGACGCCCGAGGACACGCTCGCCACCGTGCATCGCCGCATGAAGCTCTACGAGGTATCGCAGCTGCCGGTGATCGAGGGTGACCGGCTGGTCGGCATCATCGATGAGAGCGATCTGCTGCTCGCCGCCAAGGACGATCCGGAGGCGTTCGGCTGGCCGGTGCGCCGCGCCATGGTGACGAAGCTCGAGACCATCGCCCCCGACGCGCCGCTCGACGCGCTGCTGCCGATCTTCGCCAAGGACCACGTCGCGGTGGTGGAGCGCGACGGCAAGTTCATCGGCCTCATCACCCGCATCGATTTCATCAACCATCTGCGCCGCCGGCTGCGCTGAGGCACCCATGGCTCGACGAAAGAACCGGCGCGGCTTCTCGACTCGCGGCATTCATGCCGGCCAGGAGCCCGATCCCGCGACCGGCGCCATCATGACGCCGATCTACGCCACCTCGACCTATGTCCAGCAGAGCCCGGGCGTGAACAAGGGCTACGAGTATTCGCGCACGCAGAACCCGACGCGCATGGCCTATGAGCGCTGCATCGCCGATCTCGAAAGCGGCACGCGCGGCTACGCCTTCGCATCGGGCATGGCGGCGACCGCGACGCTCCTCGAGCTGCTCGATCACGGTGCCCATATCGTCGCCTCGGACGATCTCTATGGCGGCACCTATCGCCTCTTCACCCGCGTGCGCGAGCGTTCGGCCGGGCTCCGCGTCAGTTATGTCGACATGCGCGAGCGCGCTGCGCTCGAAGCGGCGATTCGGCCGGAAACGCGCCTCATCTGGATCGAGACGCCGTCGAACCCGATGCTGAAGCTGGTCGATCTCGCCATGGTGGCGCAGATCGGCAAGCAGCGCGGCCTCCTCACCGTCGCCGACAACACTTTCGCCAGCCCTTGCGTGCAGCGGCCGCTCGAGCACGGCTTCAGCCTCGTCATGCATTCCGCCACCAAATACTTGAACGGCCATTCCGATATGGTGGGCGGCGTCATCGTCGCCGGCGACGACGAGGAGCTCGGCGAGCGCCTCGCCTTCCTGCAGAACGCGGTCGGCGCCGTCGCCGGGCCCTTCGACAGCTTCCTGGCGCTGCGCGGGCTCAAGACCTTGGCGTTGCGCATGGAGCGGCATTGCGCCAACGCGCTGGCGGTGGCGCAGCACCTCGAGCGCCATCCGCAGGTGGCGCGCGTCCATTATCCCGGTCTTCCCGGCCATCCGCAGCACGCGCTGGCGCGCCGCCAGATGCAAGCCTATGGCGGCATGGTCACGATCGAGCTCAAAGGCGACCTTGCCGCGGCGCGGCGCTTTCTCGAGCGGGTCGAGATCTTCGCCCTCGCCGAGAGCCTGGGCGGGGTCGAGAGCCTCATCGAGCACCCCGCCATCATGACCCACGCCTCGCTGCCGCCCGAGCATCGCCAGGCGCTCGGCATCGGCGACACGCTCATCCGCCTTTCCGTCGGCATCGAAGACCTCGCCGACCTCCTCGCCGACCTCGACCAGGCGCTGGCGCCGTAGCAAAAGCAATGGAATGAGGGGATAAGGGGATGAAGGGAGATGAAGGGATGAGAGGTTTCCTGCCAGCCAAATCCCTTATCTGAAAAGCAGATCCCGCATCCTCTGGATTCCCGCTTTCGCGGGAATGACGGAACTATTTGATTTACTTAGTTTTCCCGTCACCCCCGCGAAAGCGGGGGTCCATCTCGCCGCGCCATCGGTTGAGCAGCGCAGAGCATTCATCCATCCCCTCATCTCCCTTCATCCCCTTATCCCCCTTCACTTCCTATTGAGCTTCAGAAAGCACGCATAAGTCATTAACTATTAAACATTATCTATCACTCACGAGCACTCGCGTAGCGCAGCCGTGGCGCTACCACGGGTAGCGGAACATCCTGCGAACATCACCCTTGGGCAAGGGAATCTTAACGCAAATCCGCGACCTTAACCGGTCGCTAGCAAAGGCCGCTGCCCCTCATGTTCCTGATCGTCGGATCGGTCGTCGTCATCGCCTGCGTCCTCGGCGGCTACCTCCTCAATGGCGGCCACCTCATCGTGCTGTTTCAGCCCTTCGAGGTGATGATCATTGTCGGCGCCGCCCTCGGCGCCTTCATCACCTCGAACCGCAAGCCCGTGCTGTCGGCGACGGTCGCGCAGATCACCGGCCTGTTGAAGCCCGAGCGCTATGACAAGGAGGCCTATCTCGAGCTGCTGAGCCTCCTCTACTCCATCTTCAAGCTGGCCAAGACCAAAGGCGCGCTGGCGCTCGAGCAGCATGTCGAGAACTCGAACGAGAGCACCCTCTTCCAGCGCTTCCCGAAATTCTACAGCGACCATCACGCCGTGGTGTTCGTCTGCGACTACCTTCGTCTCCTCACCCTCGGCACCGACAACCATCACGAGATGGAGACGCTGATGGACGAGGACATCGAGACGCATCACGAGGAGCATGCGGCGGTGGTGACCGCGGTGCAGACCATGGCCGACGGCCTGCCGGCGCTCGGCATCGTCGCCGCCGTGCTCGGCGTCATCCACACCATGGGCTCGATCACCGAGCCGCCGGCGGTGCTCGGCCATCTCATCGGCGGCGCGCTCGTCGGCACCTTCATGGGCGTGCTGCTCTCCTACGGCTTCGTCGGCCCGATCGGCGCCGCGATCAAGAATCGCGGCGAGGCGGAGCAGCGCTATTTCCTCTGCATCAAAGCGGCGATCCTCGCTTATATGCAGGGCTACGCCCCCTCGGTCGCGGTCGAGTTCGCGCGCAAATCGCTCAACACCGACGTCCGGCCCACTTTCTACGAGGTCGAGGAAGCGGTCGAAGCTCTCCCGGCCGCGACCTGATCGGACGGCGCCATGGCGAAGCCGTCGCAGATCCCGGTCATCATCAAGAAGGTCAAGGGCCGCGGCGAGCATGCCCATCACGGCGGCGCCTGGAAGGTCGCCTATGCCGATTTCGTTACGGCGATGATGGCGTTCTTCCTGCTACTCTGGCTGCTCAACGTCACCACCGATGTGCAGAAGCGCGGCATCGCCGATTACTTCGAGCCGACCGTCGCGTCGAAATCGCAAAGCGGCGCCGGCGGCGTCCTCGGCGGCCAGACCATCGGCCAGCCCGGCGCCCAGTCGATCCCGACCTCGCTGCCTTCGATCGCCATCAACCGGCCGGCGCTGCGCCAGCCCAATGAAGGCGATGACGGCAACGAGGGCGGCACCCCCGGCCATGACGATAGCGACAATACGGGCCAGCGCGCCAAGGCCAAGACCGACGACAAGGATCAGGATCAGCAGGCCAAGCGCCTCACCGACAAGGACCTCGACGGCAGCGTCGCCGAGCGCGAGGAGAAGAGCTTCGCTGCCGCCAAGTTCACGCTGCAGCAGGCGGTGAAGCAATTGCCCGAGCTCAAAGGGCTGGCCGACAATCTGATGGTCGACGAGACGCCCGAGGGGCTGCGCATCCAGCTCGTCGACCAGGACAAGAAGCCGATGTTCGCGCTCGGCTCCGCCGATCTCCTCGATAGCGCCAAGAAGCTGCTCGCCACCATCAGTCAGGTGGTGGCGCGCATGCCCAACCCGGTGACGATCACCGGCCACACCGATTCCATCCCCTATCCCGGCGGCGGCAGATACACCAATTGGGAGCTTTCCGCCGACCGCGCCAATTCGAGCCGGCGCCAGCTCGTCGGCGACGGCATCCCCGAGAGCCGTTTCGCCCGGGTGGTGGGCGTCGCCGATCGCGACCCGCTCCTGCCGGACCAGCCGACCTCGCCGCGCAACCGGCGCATCACCATCGTTCTCCTGCGCGAGGCGAAGCCCCAACCCTCCCAGCCCTCGCAGGCGGGCGCGGGGACGGGCGCGGGCATGGGGGCGGAGGCGGCGGCAGCGCCAGCCCCGGCAAGCGCGGGCCCGGTCCCCTTCGACCGCATCCCTTAACCATCTCCGTGAGCGATCGCCCTTAGCTGACACTGGCCGACCCGGCCCGTCTCGGCCATAATTGCGTCAAAGCCGCCTCTGCCGAGATCGAGCGGCCGCCAAGGATGGAAAGATGCCGGAAGGCCATAATCGCCTACCCCAGCCTGTAGCGGAGGCGCGGCGCCGCGCCATACCCGAGCCGCTGGTCATTCCACCTCAGCATTTCTATCGCACGGCGGCGCTGCCCTGCCCCTACATCCCCGGCCAGGTCGAACGCAAGCTGATCACCGAGCTCGCCGGCCATGAGGCGATGACGTTCTACAACGCCCTGTCGCGCGCCGGTTTCCGCCGCAGCCACCAC
>DATIYL010000054.1:0-24234 GCA_035517635.1 Allostellaceae bacterium
TCGGCCGCCACCAGCTCACCGTGGACGAAGTGCGCGCCGGCACCAAATTCGCCGACAGCGTCGCGCGCACCGCCTGGCCGATCGAGCAGCATCATCACGCCGAGGGTTATGTCTGGGAGCCCTTCGACGAAGATCACCTGCACTATGTGCCGTTCGGCAGCCTGACGCCGCCCGGCCTCGACAATCTCGTCGCCGCCGGACGTTGCATCGATGCCGACAGCGCCGCGCTCTCCAGCGTCAGGGTGATGGGGCCCTGCATCGCCATGGGCGCCGCCGCGGCGCATGCGCTCGACCTCGCCGGCAGCGGCAGCGTCCATCAGATCGATGCCGCGGCGCTGCGCCGGCGATTGGCGGCCAATGTGGACGAGCGGCCATGAGCGAGGCGCGCCGCATCGACGTCGCCGAAATCATCGAAGGCCAGAGACTGAGCTGGTTCCTCGTCCGGCTGGTGCTGGTGTCCTGGATCGTGACGTTCTTCGACGGGTTCGACATGAACGTCATCGCCTTTGCCGCGCCGGTGCTGTCGAGCGCCTTCCACATCGACCGGGCGATGATGGGCAATGTCTTCAGCATTGGCCTCGTCGGCACCATGATCGGCGGCTTTCTCTTCGGCTGGCTGGGCGACCGCATCGGCCGGCGCCCGACCATCATCCTCGCCACCCTCTCGTTCGGGCTCCTCACCCTCGCCTTTGCGCTGGCCGGGAGCTATCGCGCCTTGCTGCTGCTCCGTCTCGTCGACGGCGTCGCCATCGGCGGCATGCTGCCGGTGTGCTGGGCGCTCAACATCGAATACGCACCGAAGCGCTATCGCGCCACCATCGTCACCCTCATCATGATCGGCTATTCCCTCGGCATCAGCCTCGCCGGGCCGATCGCGATCTGGCTCATGCCGAAATTCGGCTGGCAGTCGCTCTTCGTCTTCGGCGGCGCGCTGTCGCTGGTCGCTGCGCTGATCCTGGCGCTGGTGCTGCCGGAATCGATCCGCTTCCTGGCGGCGCAAGGGCGGCGGCCGGAGCTCATCGCGCGCCTCTTGCGCCGCATCGCGCCCGAGCGGCCGGTGCCTGAAGGCGCGCGCTTCGTCCTCGCCGATGAGGAGGGCGTGAGCAAGGATTTCCGGCCGGCGCTGCTGTTTGCGGGCGAACTGCGCTGGATCACGCCGCTGCTGTGGCTCGGCTACATCTTCAGCTCGATGGCGGTGTTCTTCTTCGCGAGCTGGACGCCGCTGGTATTCGAGGCGCTGGGCTTCGCTCGGCCGGTGGCGGCCGCCGCCGCTTCGGTCAACGCCATTACCGGTGCGCTCGGCGGCCTGCTGCTGATGCGCTTCACCGATACGCGCGGCGCCATTGCCATCGCCGTCATGCCGCTCTTCGCGATGCCGCTGCTGCTGCTCGCCGGCCTCGTCGATCTCGGCTATTGGGGCTTTCTGGCGACGATTGCGCTGATCTCGCTCTTCGTCATCGGCGGCCAGTTCGGACTGCACAGCATCGCCGGCATCTTCTATCCCAGCGCCTGGCGCGGCAATGGCGCCGGCTGGGCCATCTCGGTGGCGAAGATCGGCTCGATCGCCGGGCCCTGGATCGCCGGCCTGCTGCTCTCGACCCGCCTGCCGGTGCGCCACATCTTTGCCGTCGCCGCGGTCTGCCCGGCGGTTCTCTTCGCGAGCATTCTCGTCATCGGCGCGATCCATAGCCGCATGCTACGCCGCGAAAGGGCGGCGTCCCGCCCTGCTTCGGCGCGGCTCGCCCCGGCGGAGCGTTGACAGAGGTCTAGGGTTGTGCCCCCATTTTGGCGATAAGCGATAAGCACCGCGGGGCAACGCCGCGGGCGAAAGGGAGGTCGCCTTGTATACCGGTGTGCAGGTGCAGCGTCGTCCGCAGCAGCCCGCCTTCATCATGGCGCAAAGCGGCGAGAGCGTAAGCTATGCGGAGCTGGAGCGGCGCAGCAACCGCCTCGCCCATTTCCTGCGCGCCGCCGGCCTGCGGCGGCTCGACCATTACGCCATCTTCATGGAGAACAATGCGCGCTATGTCGAAGCCTGCGGCGCGGGCGAAAGGGCGGGACTCTACTTCACCTGCGTCAACTCCTATCTGAACGCCGAAGAGCTCGCCTACATCCTCGACAACAGCGAGGCGCGAATCCTCATCACCTCGATGGCAAAGCGCGAGATCGCGCTCGCCGCGCTGGCGCACGCGCCGCGGGTGGAGCGCTGTCTCATCGTCGACGGGCCCGGCGATGGTGATCGGGTCGTCAATCTCGAGGCGGCGGTGGCGGCGTTTCCCGAGACGTCAATTCCGGATGAATGGCTCGGCACCGCCATGCTCTATTCCTCCGGCACGACCGGTCGTCCCAAGGGCATCCTGCGGCCCTTGCCGGAGAACCCGCCGTCGCACCAGATGCCGCTGTTCGACTTCTTGACCAAGCTGTGGCGCTATCGCGAGGGCATGATCTATCTCTCGCCGGCGCCGCTCTATCACTCGGCGCCGCAGGCGGCCGTCAACCTGACCATCCGGATGGGCGGCACCGCGATCATCATGGAGCATTTCGATCCCGAGCAGTACCTCGCGCTGATCGAGCGCTATCGCGTAACGCACAGCCAGCTCGTGCCGACCATGTTCTCGCGCATGCTGAAGCTGCCCGACGCGGCGCGGCGTTGCTACGACCTCACATCGCTCGAGATCGCGATCCACGCCGCGGCGCCCTGTCCGGTGCCGGTCAAGGAGCGGATGATCGAATGGTGGGGCCCGATCATCCAGGAATATTACGGCGCGACCGAAGGGCTGGGCTTCACCGCTTGCGACAGCGCCGAATGGCTCGCCCATCGCGGCACGGTGGGCCGCGTCCTGCTTGGCGAGCTGCAGGTGCTCGACGAGATGATGCGGCCGGTGCCGGCCGGCACCTCCGGCACGCTCTGGTTCAGGACGGCCTCGGCCTTCGAGTACTTCAAGGATCCGGTCAAGACCCGCGAGGCGCGCTCGCCCGACGGCACGATGAGCACGGTCGGCGATGTCGGCTATGTCGACGCCGAGGGCTATCTCTATCTCACCGACCGCCGGACCTTCATGATCATCTCGGGCGGGGTCAACATCTATCCGCAGGAATGCGAGAACCTGCTGATCACCCATCCCAAGGTCGCCGATGCCGCGGTGTTCGGGGTTCCCAACGAGGATCTGGGCGAGGAGGTGAAGGCGGTGGTGCAGCCGATGCCCGGCATCCGCCCCGGCCCGGCGCTGGCGGACGAATTGATCCTGTTCTGCCGCGGCCACCTCGCCCATCTGAAATGCCCGCGCTCCGTCGATTTCGAAGAGCAGCTGCCGCGGCTGCCGACGGGCAAGCTCTATAAGCGCCTGCTGCGCGACCGCTATTGGGGCGAGCACAAGACCCGGATCGTGTAAGCCCTCCGCGATCCAAGCCTCTTTTTCCGCCTTTCCCGCGAAAGCGGGAAGCCAGAGCCCATGCGCTCGGCCCCCTCAGGGCTGAAGCATCGTGGAGCCAGCGACGAATGCGCTTGACAGTCATCAATATCTTGATAACAATGATGACATGAATAGAATAGCCATTATAACCGGCGCGACCCGCAATCTTGGCTTTTTCCTGGCACAAGGCTTGGCCCAGCGACTTGCACCAGGCGACACGGTCTATCTCACCGGGCGCGATGCTGCTCGCGTTGCGGACTCAGTTCGGCGGCTCTCGGGTGCCCGGGCACAGGTGCATGGCGAAGTGCTCGATGTCGCAAACCCGGACTCCGTCGAGCGTCTCGCCGCTGTACTGGCAGAGCGCCACGGCGGCATCGACATCGTTTTTTCCAATCACTACACGCGAGTAGAGCCGGAGGACGATCCGGCCGAGGTGATCGGGCACTATGTCGAGGCGAACAATCTCGGCACCACGCGCGTGTTGCGCAGCTTTGCGCCCATGCTTCGCGATGGTGGCCGGTTGCTCGTCGTCGCGAGCCGAGCCGGCAGCCTGCGCGCGCTGGCGCCGGCGCTGCATGGACGCTTTCAAAGCCTGCAGTCGCTCGATGACGTCGACCGCGCGGTGCGCCTGTGGCGTGACGAAGTTCGCAGCGGACGTGCGGCCGGCCGGGCGTGGCCGGCTTGGATCAACATTCCCTCCAAGATCGGTCAGGTCGCGGCGGTTCGCGTGCTGGCCCACCAGCGTCGCGCCGACGATTTGCGTCGCGGCATTTTGATTGCATCGATTTCGCCTGGGCTGATCGATACCGGAGCATCGCGGCCGTGGCTCGATGTGCGCGGCGCGCCCGCGCCCGACGAAGTTGCTGGCCCGCTGATTGACCTTGCCCTCGACCCCACGCCCGAAGAGTCCTTCTATGGCGAACTCGTCCATGTCGGGCGCGAAGAGCGGGGCCCATTCGGCTCCGTCGTCGCCAGCGGGTCGATCGTGCCGTGGACATGAACGAGCACAAATCCTCGGCTCGCAAAGCAACCGGGCGCGGGTCCAACAAGGCGGAGCCGCGCCTCGGCATGCTTGTGAAGCGCGCCGAGCAGGCGATGCTCCGGGCCAAGAGCGCAGCGTTGAAGCTTGTGGGACTGACGCCGGCGCAATACGTTGCGCTGGTCGAACTCGAGAGTCAGCCAGGGATCACCGCGGCGACGTTGGCACGCGCCTGTCTCGTCACGCCGCAGGCGATGATGATTTTGCTCAAGACGATGGAGCAGCAAGGGCTCGTCAGCCGGTCGTCGCATCCGCGACACCCCAACGTGCTCGAGCTGCACACGAGCGATGTTGGGCGCGAAGCGCTTCAAGCAGCACGCGAGCGTGTCGATCCAATCGAGCGACGCGTATTCGATGCCTTTTCCGCAAAGGAACTCGCGATCTTCCGCGGACTTCTGTCGCGCTTCATCGAAGCATTCGACAAGGGGTGACCGGTCGACGCGCGACGTTTGACCTGAATGCGCGCGAACGGCAGGGATGGCGGGATTTCGCTGCCACGGGTACTCTACAAGCGCCGCTGCGCGACCGCCATTGGGGCGAGCGCAAAACCTGGATCGTCTGAACCGCCTGCGGTGTAGGTTCTGACATGAGCACGACCGCGATCGTACCGCGCTGGGAATGGCGCTGCTTTGCGCCGTCGCTGACGAACCTCGCGCAGGCAGCCTCGCTGCCGGCCGATGCCGTGCCGCGCGACAGCGACGAAACCTACATCCTCGATCTGTCGGCTCGCCTCGCGCAGAACGTCAAGATCCGCGACGGTGTGCTCGACGTCAAACGTCTATTGCAAACCGACACGGCCGGCCTCGAGCTGTGGGAGCCGGTGCTGAAGGCGCGCTTCCCGCTCGGGCGGAAGGACATCGCCGCGGTCTTTGGACCTTGCCTGCCGCCGGCCGCGTTGACCCGTGACACCTATACGCTCGAGCAACTCGTTGACGACATCGTCGCGCCTCAGCCGGCCTTTCGCATCGTCGGGCTGCACAAATCGCGTCGTGCGTTCGGCTTCGCCGGATGTCGCGCCGAGCTCGCGCAGATCACCACCGGGTCGGTGAGCGTTGAGAGCTTCTCGCTCGAGCATGAGGATCCCCAGCGCCTGCTGGCCGCGCTGCAAACGCTCGGGCTCGATTCTCATGCCAATACCAACTACATCCTTGGGCTGAAACGCGCTCTCGGGCTCGCGCACGCCGCCGCATAGGTGACAGAGAGAGGCATGTCATGGCCAGGGAGATCGAGCACAAATATCTCGTCAACACCGGGCTGTGGCGGCCGGCAGGGGCCGGCATGCTCTACCGCCAGGGTTATCTGTCATCGCTCAAGGAGCGCGTGGTCCGCGTGCGCATCGCGGGCGACCACGGCTTTCTGACGATCAAGGGTGTCACCACGGGCGTCAGCCGGCTCGAGTTCGAGTATCCGATCCCGCGCGAAGATGCGGCCGTTCTTCTCGATGAGCTGTGCGAGCGACCGCTGATCGAGAAGACCCGGCATCGCGAGACCTTCGCCGGAAAGACCTGGGAGATCGATGTCTTCCACGGCGACAATGAAGGTCTCGTGCTTGCCGAGATCGAAGTCGCAAGCCCGGCAGAGCGGGTCGCGCTGCCGCCTTGGGCGGGGGACGAGGTCTCGGACGATCCGCGCTACTTCAACAACAACCTCGTCGCCCATCCCTACAGGACCTGGGGCGCAGCGCGCGTCTGATCGTCCTTACATTGGCGGCGGGCAAGCCGGCATGTCGCGTAAGTATCGGTAGCGTCCGTGTCCCTTGAGTTCCGCCAGGTCGTACGGGACGAGGCCGGGCACGTCGATGACCTCAACGTGCGCGCCGCCCTGGTCCAACTCGACGGACAAGATGCCGACGATGGCGGCGGCGTCGGCATCGACATGGGCATGGAGCCGAAACGCCGTCGACGGTGCCCAGACATGACGCAGCCCATCCCGCACAACATCGCGGTGACAGTGCAGATGGCCGCTGACGACTACCTGCGTCGGCGAACCGCGCAGGCGACGCAGCAGGCGGCCGCGCGGCTCGGGATTGAGCGATGACGCGGTCATCTCGGTTTCGTCGGACGATTGAAGGAACAGCGGCTTGTGCAGGACCAGCATGATCGGCTGCGACGCCCGGCTAAGTTCGCGATCGAGCCAGGCGTCCTGCCCGCTTTCCTCCGCCAGCCCCGAGCCGAGAAGCTGCGCGTTCATGCCAAGCACCCGCCACCCGCCAAGGTCGAGGGCGAAGCGATCGCCGCCGAAGACCGCCGTCCAGCGCTCCAGGCGCCGCGAGTCGATGATCTGGTCCGGCTCCTGCCCCGGCGGCTCGTCGCCGACGTCGTGGTTGCCCGGAATGGCAAAAACGGGCGCGTCCAAGCGGCGGAGCGCCCTCTCCGCGAACGCGATTTCCGCATCGCTATCGGGGCCGTTGATGCACAGATCGCCGCTGACAATGACGGCGTCGGGCGACATCCGATTCACCGCCTCGCACGTCCGGCGCCAATTCTCCCAGAAGAAGCCGTGCGTCGGCGACAGATGCGGGTCCGAGATCACAATCATGCGCGCCATGGCAGACCTCACGCCAAGCCGAGGTAACTCTATGCCCGCGACAGCGTGCGCGAAAAATGAATGTTCTGCATGGCGCGCCATCAACGAAGGTTATGGAACCGTCAGTGTCCGCCAAATCGTCCACGGCGGCGGGCGATGCGTTCACCCGCCGGCACGGTCGGGAACGGCAATACCTAGCCGTGCCGCGACACGCCGGGCGGTTGCTTCCCGCTGGGCCGTGATGGCCGCCGTCGCTTGTCGCGCTTGCGCCAGGATGCCGGGGGGCGCGGTCTCGGGCGTGCCGCTGTCGAAAGGCGGCTCGGGCGCATAGGCCATGTAGAGCTGGATGGCCTTGGCGGTTTCCTCGCCGCGCAGCTCGGCCGCGAGCCGCAAAGCGCCGTCGATCCCGGCCGTGACGCCGGCGGCAAAGACCCAAGTCCCGTCGACCACCACCCGTTCGTTCACCGGGATCGCACCGAAGAACGGCAGCAGGTGAAACGACGCCCAATGCGTCGTCGCGCGGCGCCCGCGCAGCAGCCCGGCGGCGCCGCACAGCAGCGCTCCCGTGCACACCGAGAAGACGCTGCGCGCCGTTGCCGCCTGCCGGCGCAGCCAGGCGAGCAGCTCGGCATCCTCCATCAACGCTTCCTGGCCGAAGCCGCCGGGTACGTGCAGGACATCGAGCGGCGGCGCATCGGCCAGGGCAGCATCGGGCGTCAGCCGCAATCCCTTGACGTCGCGCACGCGCTCGGCCGTCTTGGCATAGATGCGATAGGTCGAATTCGGGATGCGCGACAGGACCTCGAAGGGTCCGGTCAGGTCGATCTGATCCAGCCCCTCGAACACGAGAGAGCCGATCTGCAAGTGGGTCTCAGGCGGGATCATGGGGTGTCTCCGGGTCAAGCGTGGCGATGGACAACGCCAACCTACCCCGCCATGGTTTGGCGGGAATGCCAGACTCCCCTCAGGTCTCGCCAAACTCGACCCGAACCGTCGAGGTGTTGGTCTATCCCGCGGTGCAGATGCTCGATGTGGCAGGCCCGCTGCAGGTGTTCGCCTCCGCGAATGATCTTGTCCAGGAAAGCGGCGGGACGCCGCCCTATGTGCTCCGGGTCGTCGCGTCAGGCGGCAAGGGTGTTACCGCCTCGGCCGGGCTCGGGCTCTCCGCCGAACCCCTCCCGGCGAGCGACATCGCCTTGGATACGCTGATCATCGCCGGCGGCCAGGGCGTCCCCGCGGCAGCCGAAGACCCCGTGCTCGTCGATTGGGTTCGAGAGCGCTCGCGGCAAGCGCGGCGCGTCGCCTCGGTCTGCACCGGCGCGTTCCTGCTCGCCGCGTCCGGGGTGCTGAACGGCAAGCGGGCGGTGACCCATTGGTCGTTCTGTGCCGAGCTTGCCCGGCGTTTTCCGGCTGTGAGAGTGGAGCCTGATCCGATCTATGTGCGCGATGGCACGATCTGGACCTCGGCGGGGGTGACGGCGGGCATCGATCTGGCGCTGGCGTTCGTGCAACAGGATCTTGGTCGCACCGCCGCGCTGGCGGTGGCGCGCTATCTCGTCGTTTTCCTCAAGCGCCCGGGCGGGCAGGCGCAATTCAGCGCCGCTCTCGCGCTGCAGGCGGCGGACGACAAATTCGGCGCGCTGCACGCGTGGATCAACGTGCATTTGGCCGACGATCTTTCGCTTGCCGCGCTGGCGCATCGCGCCGGGATGAGCGAGCGCAGCTTCAGCCGGCACTATGCGGCGGCTACGGGGCTGACGCCCCTGCGAGCGATCGAACGGTTGCGGGTCGAAGCCGCGCGCCGCCTGCTCTCCGAATCGCGCCTGCCCGTCAAGCGGATTGCGATGCGCTGCGGCTTCGGCTCGGAAGAGACGATGCGCCGCAGCTTCCAGCGCCTGCTGGCCGCGACGCCGCAGGAATACCGCGCCCGGTTCGGCTCGTGACTATTCGCATCGCAGCGCGACGCGCTCCGCCGCCGATAAAACATTAGACAAATTCAGCGAGAATTCTGTTCGACACCCGGAGTGATACCGCATCGCAATCGGGGTCGATTACGGAATCCTAACCCCGGCAAAGCATAATCCCCGCCTTCCTGAACCCAAGCGGGATCATGCCATGCTGCAAGCGGCGCCCGAATTCGAGTCCGTGACCGAGCCCGGCGAGAAAATTCTCTGGCAGGGGAAGCCGGTGTTCGTGCCCTTCATGCTGCATGCGATCCCGATTCTTGGCTTGGGCATGTTTTGGGGCGCCTTTTACCTCGGGCTCGACAGCGCCGCCGGCGGCAATGCCGCCCCCCCGCCCACCCCATACCTGATAATTTTCCTGATCATGCGCAGCTTTCCCGTCTGGGGCAGCTTTCTCTATGTCATCTATCTGGTGCAGGTATACGGGAACACGCTCTATGGCTACACCAATCGCCGCATGCTGATGCGCAGCGGCCTCTTCGCCACCTCCTTCAAAAGCATCGACTACGATCGGATCCAAGAGCTCGACGTCACCGTCGGGCTCCTCGACCGGCTCTTCGATGTCGGCACGGTGCGGGCGTTTTCGGGCAGCGTCACCTCGAAGGGATCGCGCATCTATGATCGTTTCGTCTCGATCCGCGATCCCTATGGCGTCTATCGCGCGATCAAGGGCGTCGAGGTCGATGCCAAGACCGACTGGAATTACCCGAACGCGCTGCGTCCGGCGGTCAACCCGGGATACACGACCGAATACAAGCCCTGAGCGCCTGTGAGCTCCCTCTCCCGCTTGCGGGAGAGGGTTGGGGTGAGGGGATGCAAAACCAAGGATTTGCGCTTGGCCAGTCGGCACGGTGCGGCTCTCGCGGTTGCTGGCGCAACCGCTGTCGCCGCCGCGGACGAACGCGCTCTCGCGCGTTCGCCTAGTCTTATCCGCCCAAGACGCGCCGCAGGAAAGCGCCGCCTTCGCGCAGCCCGACTTCATCGATGCCGTGGCCGAGGCCGGGACGGGTGAGGCTGTCGACGGGAACGCCCGCCGCTTCGAGGGCTTTCACCGCCGCCGGCAGCGCCCGCGGCGGCACCACTTCGTCGGCCTCGCCATGGACCAGCAGCACCGGCGGGCGCACGCGGATCTCGTGCGGAAGATCATTGGCGCCGATCAGCGCGCCTGAATATCCGATGATGCCCGCCGGCGCCGTCGCGCGCCGCAGCCCGACATAGAGCGACATCATCGTGCCTTGCGAGAATCCCACCAGGGCCAGGCTGCTGTCGTCGAGGCCGCGCGCGGCCAGCGCGTCATCGAGAAAGGCGTCGAGGATCGGCGCCGTTGCACGCACGCCGGCCAGAATGGCGGGAGGCGAGCGGTCCTGCAGACTGAACCACTGCCGGCCGAACGGCGCCATGTCGCAGGGAAAGGGTGCGTCGGGCGACAGGAACTCCGCCTCGGGCAGCAATTCCGCCCAATAAGATGCGAGGCCGATGAGATCGCTGCCATCGGCGCCGACGCCGTGCAGCAGGACGACGAGCTGGCGCGGCGCGCCGCCGGAGGCGGGCTCCTGCGCAGGGCCGGTGAGAGAGGGCAGCATGGGCGCTCCTGGCTGTGGCTCGTGCTGGCTTTAGAGGATGCCGCGTCCTTTGTTAAGCTCGCGCGATGATCGTCACGCGCTTCGCGCCGAGCCCGACCGGCTATCTGCATCTGGGACACGCGCATTCCGCGCTCACCGGCTGGCGCGCCGCGCGCCGCGCGGGCGGGCGCTTCCTGCTGCGCCTTGAGGATATCGATCAAACGCGGTGCCGGCCGGAATTCGCCGCGGCGATCCTCGAGGATCTTGCCTGGCTCGGCCTCGACTGGGACGGGCCAGTGCGGGTGCAGTCGGAGCATTTCGCCGATTATCGCGCCGCGCTCGACCGGCTCGAGGCGGCGGCCCTGCTCTATCCCTGTTTCTGCACCCGCGCGGCGATCAAAGCGGAGATGGCGCGAGCGGTGGCCGCGCCGCACGGGCCCGAAGGGCCGCTTTATCCCGGCACGTGCCGCGCGCTCGAACCGGCCGAGCGCGCGCGGCGTGTCGCAGCGGGTGAGAGCTTTGCGCTCCGCCTCGATGTCGCAGCGGCGCTGGCGCGTTGCGGTCCGCTGTTCTGGGAGGATGAGATCGCCGGGCGCATAGCCGCCGATCCCGCGAGCCTCGGCGATGTCGTGCTGGCACGCAAGGAGGCGCCGGCCAGCTATCACCTCGCCGTCACCGTCGACGATGCGCTGCAGGGCGTCACTTTGGTGACGCGCGGCGTCGATCTGTTCGCGGCAACGCACATCCATCGCCTGTTGCAGGCGCTGCTCGACCTGCCGGTGCCGCGCTGGTGCCACCATCCGCTGCTCACCGATGCCGCCGGGCGGCGCTTTGCCAAGCGCGATCGGGCGCAAACGCTGCGTGCCTTGCGCGAGGCCGGGCATGGACCCGCCGATGTGCGGGCGCTGGCGGGATTTCCGGATTGATCGGTTTCGGTTGGAGCGGCTGTGACGCATTGATTCAGATCAATGCCGAGCCGGCGCAACGGGCGGGTAATTTCTCTTGACGTTTCGACGGGGGTGATCATGGGCGAGACCGATGATCGCGTATGGACGGATCCCGATCCCGGCGGATTGCTCAGGCGCTTGATCCTGTTGGCCCGCCTCAGTGAGCAGGTGGGGCGGCTCGATTCGCGTCGTCTGCTTCTCGACCGCCTGCTTCAGCGCCTGATGCTGTTTTCCCGGATGGCCGACAGGCTCGGCATTGCCGCACCGGAGAACCCGCTGATGTGCGCTGTGCAGCGCGAGGCGGAACTCGGTTGCCTCGAATGTGCGGATTGGCGGCGCTGTCTGCGCTGGCTCGATGGCAAGTCGCCGGACGACGACTATCGCGCCTTCTGCCCGAACGAGGGGTTGTTCGACGTGCTGCCTCGGCAACACAGCGTCAACCGCCCCTACGGCATCGGCGGCTAAGGGCATCGGTCAAGCGGCGGGGTGCGGAAGCTTTACGCTTCGCATCAGCAGAGCAATTGCGGCAACCCGTCTTCGATCCATCGGCGCGCCTGGTCGAGGGAAGCGGCAACCCTGTCGGGTCCGCGCGACAGCCCTTCGAGGCGGAGGAATTCGACGTGACGGATACCGATGGTCGCAAAAATCGTGCGCAGATAAGGCGTCAGGAAATCGGGCTGCCCCGGCGGTGCGTCGCCGCAATAGCCGCCATGCGCGGTGACGATGATGACCGGTCGGTCGCGCAACAGCCCGATCTTGCCCGCCGGCGTCGAACGGAAGGTGCGGCGGATCCGCACGATGTGGTCGATCCAGGCTTTCAGGCTCGACGGCACGGTGAAGTTGTTCATCGGCGTGCCGATGACCACGACATCGGCGGCTTCCAGTTCGGCGATCAGCCGCTCCGATAACGCGAACCGGGGATCCTCGTCCGCGGACGGCGAGAGGATCGCGTCGTAGAGATCGCGATCAGGATGCGGCGGCGGATCGGCGGCCAGGTCCCGTTCGACGAGCCGCGTGTCGGGCCGCAGTCGGGCGATACCGGCAACGACCTCGCGCGCGATCAGCCGGCTGACGGATTGCGGGCGCGGGCTGACCAGGAGCTGCAGGATGGCTGTCATGCGGCGGCGATAGCGCGGCTGAAGCGCAGCGCCCGGGCCAACAAGCCCTGGCGATAGTAGAAGCGATGCGCCAGCACGTTGTCGAGCGCGGTATCGAGCACCAGCCGGGTGCAGCCTTGCCGCTGCCCCTCGGCCGCGACCGCCGCGAGCAGCCGAGCGCCAATACCGCTGCCGCGCTCGCTTTCGACCGTCACGAGATCATCGACATAGATGAAGCGGCCATGAATCAGATTCTCCTCGAAGCGATAGCCGGCGAGCGCCAGCGGAAGATCGTCACGCCACGCCGCAAGGATGCGATAGCCGGCCGCGCGCTGCCGCGCGACCCGCGTCACCAGCTCCTCCGCCGTGCGCAGATGCGGGCGCAACAGAGCCATGACCGGGAAGCACGCGGCGACCTCAGGATCGCTTTCGGCGTTGCGCAACAGGATGCCGCTCATGGCGTCGCCGCTACCGGATGCTGGTAGCGCAGGCTGATGGCCAGCCGGTTCCACAAATTGATCATCCCGATCAGGACGGTCAAATCGACGAGCTCCTTGTCGTCGAACTGGCGGTGCACCTCGTGATAGACCGCGTCGGGCGCGCGTGTCTTCGCGATCAATGTCAGCGCATCGGTCCAGGCGAGCGCCGCCCGTTCGCGCGGCGAATAGAGCGACGATTCCTCCCACGCGTCCAACACATAGAGGCGCTGCTCGCTTTCTCCGTTCTGGCGCAGCACCTTGCTGTGCCGATCGAGACAATAGGCGCAGCCGTTGATCTGCGAGGCGCGCATCTTGACGAGTTCGATCAGCGTCTCGTCGAGCGAGGATTGATGAAGATAGGTCTCGACGGCGCGCAGCACATTCATGGCTGCCGGCGCAACGTGGTAGGCATCGAGGCGCTGGGCCTGCATGGTGACCTCCGGGATTGCCTTCTCGCTTGAAGCTAGAGCCTTCATGGACTAGTTGCTTGAGCCAAGAAGCGGCTTTCCAATTGGTCCAAGCCCATGCCTCGCCTGGCCGATACCCCGTTCGTCGTCGACCGCGGCAGCTCCGTCCCGCTGTTTCGCCAGCTCTACGAGCGCACGCGCGCCGCCATCGCTAGCGGCCGGCTGCGTCCCGGCGACCGGTTGCCTTCGGCGCGCAGCCTGGCGGCGCAGCTCGGCGCGGCGCGCGGCACGATCGATGCGGCCTATGCGATTTTGGCCGGCGAAGGCTGGATCATCGCGCGCGGGGCTGCCGGCACGGTCGTAGCGCCGCAGCTGGGCGGATCGCTGCGGCCGCCGGCGGCGACCGCGCCGTCGCGTCGGCGCGCAGCCCGCGCCGACGTCGGAGAGGCGACGCCGCGGCCCTTCCGTATGGGGCTGCCGGCGCTCGACGCATTTCCGCGCAAGCTCTGGGCGCGGCTGGTGGCGCGCGAGGCGCGATTGCTCTCGATCGGTGGATTGGGCTATCCCGACCCCGCCGGCGATCGCGGGCTGCGCGAGGCAATCGCTGCTTATCTCGCGATCTCGCGCGGTGTTTCCTGCACGCCCGGGCAGGTGTTCGTCACCGGCGGCTATCAGGGCGCGCTGAGCCTCGTTGCCCGGACCGTGCTCGCGCCGGGGAGTAAGGTGTGGTTTGAAGATCCCGGCTACCATCTGGCGCGGCGGGCATTGGTCGCTGCCGGGGCACGCCTCGTCCCGGTGCCCGTCGACAATGATGGGATGTGCATCGACGAGGCGATCCGTCGCGCGCCGCAAGCGTCTTTGGCCGTGGTCACGCCGTCGCATCAGAGCCCGCTTGGGGTCGCGTTGTCGTTGCCGCGGCGGCTCGCGCTGCTGGCCTGGGCGGAAGCCCATTCGGCCTGGGTGATCGAGGATGATTACGACGGCGAATTCCACTACGCCGGGCGGCCGCTTCCGGCGCTGAAGAGCCTCGACCGCGCCGACGTGGTGCTCTATGCCGGCAGCTTCAGCAAAACCCTCTTTCCCGGGTTGCGGCTCGGCTATCTGGTGGTGCCGGAGCGCCTTGTCGAGCGCTTCTGTGCCGCGCATTTGCTGGGTGGCGAGCTCGGGCGCTTCGAGCAGGCGGTCGTCGCCCGCTTTATGGCCGAAGGCCATTTCGCCCGGCATCTGAAGCGCATGCGCGGCCTCTACCGCTCGCGGCGTGCCGCTTTGGCCACGGCGCTGGCGGCCGCTTTCGGTGACCGGCTGCGCCTCGAGCTGCAATCGGGCGGGATGCATCTCCTGGCGCGTCCTGCGGGGGATGCGGCGGATACGGAATTGGTCCACTTGGCCGAGAGCCAAGGACTGGCGCCGGCGCCGCTGTCGGCCCATGCGATCGAGGCCGATCTCGGCCCGGGCCTGCTGCTGAGCTTCACCAACATTCCGGAGGCGGGGGCCGAGGCTGCGGCGCAGGCGCTGCTGGGCGCCATCGGACATCGCCTCGGCGGCGCGGTGGTGGCGGTGACCGATGCAAAAGTCAAGTGATCCGGACCACAGTGGCGGTGGCGGCGGTTCGGTATTTATGGCGCCGTGCCGTTGACGGCGCGCCAATTTGACATACCTTTCCCCCCATGAGCGAAACCGAGGCCATGTTTGCGGTGCTGCGTCAGTCGGCGGATGGCGCCGCGGCCGAAGCCATCGCGCGGCTGGTCGAGGACGGATCCGACCAGGATCTCTGCCGCATCAACGCTCTCGCCTTCGCGGCCAAAGCCGGGCTGGACGAGGAGCGCACCATCGCCGCCTTTCTGCACGCGGCTCGCATCGGGCTCTTCGATCTCTCCTGGAACGTGCTCTGTCCCAGCTGCGGCGGGGTGCTCGACGCGGGGGCCACGCTCAAGAACATCGACCAGGCCGAATACCACTGCGGGTTCTGCGCCGCGGGATACGCGCCCAATCTCGACGCCGTCATCGAGGTCGCCTTTATCGTCAGCACACGCGTTCGCCGCATCGCGGCGCATGATCCGAGCACGCTGCCGGCGCCCGACTATCTCAGCCAGGTCTTCTGGAGCTCGGGCGTCGACCTGCCGGAGGATTTCGAGCACGCGATGGAGGAGGTGACGCTCGAATCCCTCGAGCTGTCGCCGGGCGAGAAGGCGCTGATCTCCCTGAACCTGCCGGCGGAATTCGTCATCTTCTTCGATCCCGTGACGCATGCGGGGCTGTTCATCGACGTCAAGGGCGAGGCGACGCGCGAGCGGCAGAGTCTGTCGGTCATCCTCAACGACGTCCGGGCGCCGACGGGAACGATCACGCTGCGGCCGGGGCCGCTCCGGATTGCGCTCGAAAATCGCAGCGCCCATCGCGCCTTGCCGATCGTTTGGCTCGCCGGGGCCAAGCTGCACGCGATGCTGCAGCGGCGGCGGCCGTTCCTCACCGGCAAGCGGCTTCTCACCAACCAGGTTTTCCGCGACATCTATCGCACCGATACGCTCGATATCGACCAGCGCCTCCAGATCACCAGCCTCACCTTCCTTTTCACCGATCTGAAGGGATCGACCGAGCTTTACGAACGCGTCGGCGATCTCGCCGCCTTCGAGCTGGTGAACGAGCATTTCCGCCTGCTGACGGAGATCGTCGCCAGCGAGGCGGGCGCGGTGGTAAAGACGATTGGCGATGCGGTCATGGCGACGTTTCCGACGCCCGACCGCGCGCTGTCCGCGGCGCTGCGCATGCGCGAGGCGATGCGCCGCTTCAACGCCGATCGCCACCACGACGATCTGCTGCTCAAGATCGGCATTCACGAAGGGCCGTGCCTCGCCGTCGTGCTCAACGACCGGCAGGATTATTTCGGCCAGACGGTCAACATCGCCTCGCGCGTGCAGAACCTGGCGGTGTCGCGCTCGATCCTCGCGAGCGGCGCCGTCATCGACAATGCCGACGCCGCCGCGCTGCTCGAGACGAGCGGCCTGAAGCCGCTTCCCAAGCACGATCCGCTGCGCGGCATCACCGAGGAAGTCCCCGTCTACGAGATACCGTAACGGACGTCGATAGAGTTTCGCAAAATTCGTTGCGCCCCACCTCACCCCAACCCTCTCCGCCCCAATGGGGCGGAGAGGGAGGGACCCGCTGCGTCAGCAGCGGGAGGGTGAGGTGGGGTCGACCCGTCAGTCGAGCGGTCGTCTCAATCCGGTGACGAGGTCGAGATATTCCGGGTCCCTGGCCGAAACGAGGCCGTGGCGCAGGGCGAAATCGATGATCACGAGGTTGACGTTGAACTTGAAGTCATCGGTCTTGCGCACCCGCTCGACCACCTCGGCGGCATCCATCAGGCTGAAGGCGACGATCTCGCCATCGGTATTGGCCGGCACGAAATCGGCGGGCACTTCGAGGTCGTAGAGGAAGAGCACGTCGTCGCGCAGCCCTTGCTCGGTCTCCATGCGATAGGAGAGGGCGCCCACGGCGACGGCATCGGCGGCGATGCGGGCCGGCAGCGCCGCTTCTTCCGCCGCTTCCTTGATCAGCGTCGCCTCGAGCCCGTGGTCATAGCCGATGCCGCCGGCCACCAGGTTGTCGAGCTTGTTGGGCGCCACCTTCTTGTCGGGGGCGCGGCGGCCGATCCACAGCTTGAGCGCCTCGCCGTCGCGGCGCCAGCCGTTGAGATGCACGCCATAGGCGCGCACGCCGAAAAAGGAGACGGCGCCGCGGTCGAGCTTGAACAGCGCCGGCGCGCCCCAGCGCGGCGCCGCGGCGAAGAACTCGTTGCGCCATTTGGCGACGCGGCCTTCGGCGACCAGCCGCTCGACCACGGCATCGATGGCGGTGCTGAGCGCGTCGAAATTGCCGGGCGCGATCAGCCAGACGCCGTCGGGCTCGACGGCGAAGACCTCGGCAAAGCGCTTCAAGGCCTCGGCGTTGTCGCGGCGGATGAGGCCGACGCGCTCCGCGCCGCGCCAGAGCGGCACGAAGCGCTCGGCACGCCACGTGTTGCAGAGGCGGATATGGCGCAGCAAGCTCATTGCTTCTCCGATACCAACACTACATCCACCGCAACGATCTGTCGCAAGCAGCGGGCGACGTAATGCGCCGTCTCGGCGTCGAGGCCGGCGAGCTGCAGGTCGATGGTGAGCTCGCTGCCGCTCACGCGGCTGATCCAGCTCGACGGCACCAGGCCGCGCTTGGCAAAGAGCTCGACGACGCGCGGCATGACGCCGGGATCGGCCGCGGCTTGGACGGAAAAACAGGCGGTGGGCCGGCTTTCAGGACGGAAAGCGCTCGCGGCGGGCGATGACATGGCGGAATTCCTCGATTTCGGTCTCGTGGCGAATGGCTGCAGCCCGATCCTCCCGGCGGAGGATCGGGTTGATAATTCGCCGCAAATGCCGGCAATCGAGGCCGCTTTTGCCCATGGACGGACGCTACAATCGACCCCACCTGATCGTCAAGAGCGGGGCGTCCGGCGGAACAGTCGCGTTTGGGTCGGGTTCGCCCCCAGGAGGGTTGACATGCTGCGTTGGTTTGGCGCCCTTGCCGCGCTTGTCCTGCTGGCCGGTTGCTCGGGCGGCGCCCGCGACGTCGACTACACGCCGGACCGCGGCATCTCCGCCGACATCGCGGCGTCCCATTCCCCGGGATCGGGCTCGCTTTACCCCGGCATGTCCGGCACCGGCGAGAGCGGCGAGCCGCTCGGTCTTCTGCCGTGGCAGATCGGGGAGCGTCACCAGTAGCGCGCGCCGCTCAGCTCGGCTCGAGCTCGGTATCCCAGTAGAGGAAGTCGCGCCAGCTGTGGTGCAGGAAGTTCGGCGGGAAGGCCCTGCCATTTTCCTGCAACAGGCTGGTGGTGGGTTGGCAGGGCAGGTGCCGCGGATACATGCCGCTTTCCTTCGGCAGCCGGTTGCCCTTCAGCAGATTGCAGCATGAGCAGGCAGTGACGACGTTCTCCCACACCGTGCGGCCGCCGCGCGAGCGCGGCACGACATGATCGAAGGTGAGATCGTGCGACGAGAATTCCTCGCCGCAATACTGGCAGGTGAAGCGGTCGCGCAGGAACACGTTGAAGCGGGTGAAGGCCGGGCGCCGCGCCGTCGGGATGTATTCTTTCAGTGAGATGACACTGGGCAGCCGCATCTCGAAAGACGGGCTGCGCACGACGCGGTCGTAATGCGAGATGATGTTGACGCGGTCGAGGCAAACCGCCTTGACCGTTTCCTGCCATGACCACAAGGACAGAGGGAAATAGCTCAACGGCCGAAAATCGGCGTTCAGCACCAGCGCCGGGCAGCTATCTAGGGCGAGCGACAACCAGCGACCTCATGGCAGCGCGACCTCGTTAGCGCGGCGCATCCTGCCATGGAAGACGCCGCAATACCAGCCCTATAGCATGTGTCAGTGAAACGTCAAACCTCAACGGGTAGGTACCGGCTTTTCACCGCGGTAATCATAAAAGCCGCGCGCGGATTTGCGGCCGAGCCAGCCGGCCTCGACATACTTCACCAGCAGCGGGCACGGCCGATATTTTGAATCCGCGAGCCCCTCATAGAGCACCTGCATCACCGAAAGACAGGTGTCGAGGCCGATGAAATCGGCGAGCTCCAGCGGCCCCATCGGGTGATTGGCGCCGAGCCGCATCGCCGTGTCGATCGCCTCGACCGTGCCGACGCCTTCATAGAGCGTATAGACCGCCTCGTTGATCATCGGCAGCAGGATGCGGTTGACGATGAAAGCCGGAAAGTCTTCGGCCGCGACCGGCGTCTTGCCGAGCTTCACCGCCAGCTCGCGGATCACCTGGAAGGTGGCTTCGTCGGTGGCGATGCCGCGGATGAGCTCGACCAACGTCATCACCGGCACCGGGTTCATGAAATGCATGCCGATGAAACGCCCCGGCCGATCGGTGGCCGCGGCGAGCCGGGTGATCGAGATCGACGAGGTGTTGGAGGCGATGATCGCCGAGGGCTTCAGCAGCGGCACCAGCTTCTTGAAGATCTCGCGCTTGACCTCCTCTTTCTCGGTCGCCGCCTCGACGACGACGTCGCAATCGGAGAACATGTCGAATTGCGTGCCGGTCTTGATGCGCTTCAGCGCCGCCGCCTGCTCGGCCTCGCCGACGCGGCCGCGCGCGACCTGGCGGGCGAGGTTGCGCTCGATGGTGGTGAGCGCCTGCTCGAGCGCCTTCGGCTCGATATCGAACATTCGAACGTCATAGCCGGCCAGGGCGCAGACATGCGCGATGCCGCTCCCCATCTGGCCGGCGCCGATGATGCCGATGGTCCGGATGCTGTCGTTTGACGTCATGGCCCGCTCCACGGTCACGAACCCCGGCGCTTGGCGAGTTCGGCGTCGAGCTCCGGCACGATCTTGAAGAGATCGCCGACGATGCCGTAATCGGCAATCTGGAAGATCGGCGCTTCTTCATCCTTGTTGATGGCGACGATCACCTTCGAATCCTTCATGCCGGCGAGATGCTGGATGGCGCCGGAGATGCCGACGGCGATATAGAGCTCGGGGGCGACGATCTTGCCGGTCTGGCCGACCTGGTAGTCGTTGGGGACGAAGCCGGCATCGACGGCGGCGCGCGACGCGCCGACGGCGGCGCCGAGCTTGTCGGCGAGGCTCTCCAGCAGCTTGAAATTGTCGCCCGATTGCATGCCGCGTCCGCCCGAGACGATGACGCGGGCGCTGGTGAGCTCCGGCCGTTCCGATTTCGACAGCTCGGCGCCGACGAAGCGCGACAGGCCGGCGGAGCCCGCGCCCGCGATGGTTTCGATCGGCGCGTTGCCGCCCTTGGCCTCGGCCGGCGGGAAGGCGGTGCCGCGGACGCTGATCACCTTGATCTTGTCCTTGGACTGGACGGTGGCGAGCGCATTGCCGGCATAGATCGGCCGCACGAAGGTGTCGGGCGAGACCACGCCGGAGATGTCCGAGATCTGCGCCACGTCGAGCAGCGCCGCGACGCGCGGCAGGAAGTTCTTGCCGAAGGTCGAGGCCGGCGCCAGCACATGGCTGTAGTTCGGCGCGAGCGTCACCACCAGCCCCGCGATGTCCTCGGCGAGCAGATGCTCATAGGCCGGGTTTTCGGCGAGCAGCACCTTGGCGACACCGGCCGCTTTGGCGGCGGCCTCCGCGGCGGGCTTGGCGTTGTGGCCGGCGACGAGGACATGGATCTCGCCGCCGATCGCCGCGGCGGCCGCGACCGCCACCAGCGTCGAGGATTTGAGCGATTGGTTGTCGTGCTCGGCGACGACGAGAAGCGCCATCAGATCACCCGTGCTTCGGTCTTGAGCTTGTCGACGAGCTCCTGCACCGAGGCGACCTTCTTGCCGCCCTGGCGCTTTTGCGGCTCCTCGACCTTGAGCGTCACGAGACGCGGCGCCACCTCGACGCCGAGCGCCTCGGGCGAGAGCGGCTCGATCGGCTTCTTCTTCGCTTTCATGATGTTGGGCAGCGATGCATAGCGCGGCTCGTTGAGGCGCAGATCGGTGGTCATCACCGCCGGCAGCTTGAGCTCGACCGTCTCCAGCCCGCCATCGATCTCGCGCGTCACCAGCGCCTTCCCGCCCTCGAGCTTGAGCTTCGAGGCGAAGGTGCCTTGCGCCCAGCCGAGCAGCGCCGCCAGCATCTGGCCGGTCTGGTTGCTGTCATCGTCGATCGCCTGCTTGCCGAGAATGATGAGCTGCGGCTGCTCCTTCGCCGCTATCGCCTTCAGCAGCTTGGCCACGGCCAGCGGCTGCAGCTCGACATCGGACAGCACATGGATGCCGCGATCGGCGCCCATGGCGAGCGCGGTGCGGATCGTCTCCTGACACGCCTGCGGCCCCATCGATACCGCGATCACCTCGGTCGCGGCGCCGGCCTCTTTGAGGCGCACCGCCTCTTCGACGCCGATCTCGTCGAAGGGGTTCATCGACATCTTGACGTTGGCGGTCTCGACGCCCGTCTTGTCCGGCTTGACGCGGATCTTGACGTTGTAGTCGATGACGCGCTTGACGGCGACGAGGAGCTTCATGGGACGCCCAAGCCTTGCATGGTGCCGCATATTGCGGCGCGGCGGGGAATTGTGCACGCGCACAACGGGTTGGCAAGTCTTTCTGTCAAAGTCTCGTCATCTCCGTTAACGGTTCGCTCCGGGCTGCCACAGCACGTCGCGCGCGCCCTTGTCGTTGACATGGCGGCTCAGCACGAACAGGTGGTCGGAAAGGCGGTTCAGATATTTGAGCGCTTCGGGATTGATCTTCTCGCGCGCCGCGAGGGCTGCGGCGAGGCGCTCCGCCCGCCGCACGAGGGTGCGCGCGAGATGGAGATGCGCCGCGCACGGTGTGCCGCCCGGCAGAACGAAGCTGTCGAGCGGCTTCAGCTCGGCATTGAGCGCGTCGATCTCGCGCTCGAGACGCCCGACCTGGCTCGCCAGGATGCGCAGCGCGCCCGCCGCGCGCTTGCCGGTTTCCGGTGTCGAGAGATCGGCGCCGAGATCGAAGAGATCGTTCTGGATGCGCGCCAGCGCCGCATCGATGTCGCCCTCGGCGTAGAGCCGCGCCAGCCCCACGGCCGCATTGGCTTCGTCGATCGTGCCATAGCATTCGACGCGCAGTTCGGTTTTCGGCACGCGGCTGCCATCGCCGAGCGAGGTCTCGCCGGCATCGCCGCCTCTCGTATAGATGCGCGTCAGCCGGACCATTCCTCCGCCGGGCTCCTAGTGGTGAAACAGCAGCATGAAGATCGCGAACAGCAGCAGCGCCAGGGCCTGCAGCATGACGCGCGACTGCATCAGCCGGTTGGAGCGCCGCGGATTGTTGCCGCGCGCCATGTTGATGACACCGAGCGCCAGCGCCCCGAGCGCGCCGAGCATCGCCAGCAGAATGAGGATCGGAAAAACATAGGCCATCTACACTATATAGCGCCCGCCGCAGGCCGCGCCCAGGCGGCGCCTTACAACCATCGCAAGAATATTGCCTGACAACGTCGCGCAACGGTCGACGCCCTACGCCACTTCCGCGGGTCCCCCTCTCCGCCCCTCAGGGGCGGAGAGGGTTGGGGTGAGGTGGGGTGCTTCCGTAATCCTCGGCGCCGAACACCCCAACCCCCACATTTCCTGTAAGCTCGGGCGACTTCGAGGCTGCCGGGGACCGGGCCGATGGGCTTTCGCACGACGATCGGATCGCGCTCCTGGGCCTTTGCCGACCTCAAGGCGCTGATGGCCAAGGCGACGCCGATCCGCTCGGGCGACGCGCTCGCCGGCATCGCCGCCGGCTCGGCCGAGGAGAACGTCGCCGCCAGGCTGTGCCTTGCCGATGTTCCCTTGAAAAGCATTCTCGCCGAGCCGCTCATCCCCTATGAGGATGACGAGGTGACGCGGCTCATTCTGGACACGCATGACCGCGACGCTTTCGCCCCGATCGGCCATTTGACGGTCGGCGAGTTCCGCAACTGGCTGCTGTCCGATCAGGCGACGGAAGACGCTCTGGCGCGGCTGGCCCCGGGGATCACGCCCGAGATCGCGGCCGCGGTCGCCAAGATCATGCGCAACCAGGACCTGATCCTGGCGGCGCGGAAATGCCGGGTGGTGACGCGATTTCGCAACACGATCGGCCTGCCCGGCACCATGGCGGTGCGGCTTCAGCCCAATCATCCGACCGATGATCTCGACGGCATCACCGCCTCGATCGTCGATGGGCTGCTCTATGGCTGCGGCGACGCCGTGATCGGCGTCAATCCCGCGTCGGACGATCTCGCCGTGCTGGCGGGATTGCTGCACCGCCTCGACGACATCATCCGCCGCTTCGACATTCCGACCCAAGGCTGCGTGCTGACGCATGTCACCACCACGATCGAGCTGATCAACCGCGGCGCGCCGGTCGATCTGGTGTTCCAATCCGTCGCCGGCACCGAGGCGGCCAATGCGTCCTTCGGCGTCAACCTCGCCATCCTGCGCGAGGCCCGCGACGCCGCAGCTTCGCTGCACCGTGGGACCTTGGGCGAGAACGCGCTCTATTTCGAGACCGGGCAGGGCTCGGCGCTCTCGGCCGGCGCGCATCACGGCGTCGATCAGCAGACCTGCGAAGCGCGCGCCTATGCGGTGTGCCGTGCCTTCGCGCCGCTGCTCGTCAACACCGTGGTCGGCTTCATCGGCCCGGAATATCTCTATGACGGCAAGCAGATCACGCGGGCCGGGCTCGAGGACCATTTCTGCGGCAAGCTCATGGGCGTCCCGCTCGGTTGCGATGTCTGCTACACCAACCATGCCGAGGCCGATCAGGACGACATGGACGGGCTGATGACGCTGCTCGCGGCCGCGGGCGTCACCTACATCATGGGCGTGCCCGGCGCCGACGACGTGATGCTGAATTATCAATCGACCTCCTTCCACGATCAGCTCTATCTGCGCGAGCTGCTCGGCTTGCGGCGGGCGCCGGAATTCGCGGCGTGGCTCCTGCGCATGGGGATCGCCGATGCGCAAGGCCGCCTGCTGCGGCCGACGCGCCAGCACCCGCTGCTGTCGGCGACGCCGGTGCCGCCGCCGTGACCGACGCGCCGTTGCCGCAGACGCCCGCCGAGCTCGGCGCGCCCGATCCCTGGGCGTCGCTCGCGGCGCTGACGCCGGCGCGGATCGCGCTCGGCCGGGTCGGCTCGGCGCTGCCGACGCGGCAAGTGCTGCTGCTGGCGCTGGCGCAGGCCAAGGCGCGCGATGCCGTCCACGCCGCGCTCGATGGCGCCGCGCTGGAAACCGCGATGCGCGACCTCGGCCTCGCTCCGGTGCGGGTCGCCAGCGCCGCA
>DATIYL010000055.1:0-7342 GCA_035517635.1 Allostellaceae bacterium
CAACAGCCGTGTAAGGCCATATGCGATTCCCCTACCTTGAGGGGGAGGGAGGGGTGGGGGGTGATGCAAGCTCGCTGTTACCGCTCGTGCACCGTAAGCCCCGCAACCTGCGCTGTCACCCCACGCGCAAACACGACGCCGTCGGCACTGACGGGAACACCCGCGACATGCAGCGCCTCTGCCGTCCAGGTGTTGCACGTGTTGCTGACGCTGTACGTGCCGCTCGAGGCGTAGAAGACGCTGCCGGGATAGGGGCCGTCGCCGATCCGGCGCGGATGGTGCTGCGCATCCTGCTCGATATAGCCCCAGAGGAACTGCGCGAGCCGGTCGAGCCCGTCTGCCGAGACCGGGATCGCGTAGACGCTGGCGCCGGAGCCGAAGAATTCGGCTGGCGCTTGCGACAAGGGAATGGCGAGAACGACCGAAGGGCCGGGGAGCCCCGCGCCGAGGAGATCGCCCAGCCCGGGATTGGGCGCCATGTAATAGTCGCGCTGGCCCCAGCCAAACACGACATACCGCGCGCCCGGCATCGCCTCGCGCAATGCCGCCAACGGCTCCGACATCGCCGCTGCAGGCAGACCGATCTCGGTATGCCAGCCGTTGGCGATGACATAAAGGATCTGGCGCTTCGGCGCGTCGCCGGCATAGGGCTCGACCGGCGACCAGGCGCAGCCCGAAACGCCACAGCAGAGGAGAAGCAGAGCGAGCGCACCGATGCGAAATTGCCGCCGCTCCACCGCCCAGCCGGATCAGCGCAGCGGATCGGCGTCGAGGCGCACCGCAATCCCGTCGAGGCCGCGCCCCGCGGCGGGATAGCGCTCCAGCACCAGCGGATCGTGGCCGGGAATGATATGCGCCGGCGAGCTCGCGAGCTTGGCGAGCGTGCGATGGCAGACGAAATAGTCGATGGGCATCGGCCCGTCATGGGGATCGCCGCCGAGGAAATTGGCGCTCGCCCGGCACTCATGGCGGGCATATTTGACGGCATAGACCTCGTAGACCCGCGTCTCCCCCATGATCCCCTCCCGCTTGGAAATTCCGATGCGACCGTACTATCGTCTCCGCCGAAGGAGCAAGCGATGCGCAATGCCGGCGAATTTCCCGATCTAGCCTGGGTCGAGGCTTTCCGCGACCGCGTCAACAACGATACCGAGATGCGCCTGATCGGGGATTGGTTCACCACCGCGATCGCGCTGAGCTTCGGCGACAAGCGCTATGTGCTGCGCCTCGACAAGGGGCGCATTGCCGAGATCGTGGCCGAGCCGCGCCTCGACACCCGCGCTCCGTTCGGCTTCCGCGCGCCGCTTGCGGTATGGCAGAAATATCTCCAACCGCTGCCGCCGCCGCTCTATCACGATGTCTTCGCCATGCTGATGCGCGTGCCGGATTTCGTCATCGAGGGCGACAGCCTGCTGGCGATGCAGAATGCGCGCGCTCTCCATCGCATGATGAGCCTGATGCGCGAGGAGGCGCCTGCTCATGGGTGAGTTCGAGCCCATCCTCGGCCGCTATCTCGCGCTCGACTGCGGCGGTCTCCGCTATCGCCTCTATGTCGAAGAGGCGGGAGAGGGGATTCCGCTGCTCTGCCTGCACACCGCCGGCGCCGACAGCCGGCAATACCGGCATCTCCTCTGCGATGCCGAGGTGACGCACCGCTTCCGCGTCATCGCCTTCGACCTGCCCTGGCATGGCCGCTCGAACCCGCCGGAGCGCTGGTGGCTGAGCAAGTACCGGCTGACGACGGCGGCTTATCTCGCGCTCATCCGCGGCGTCTGGCAGGCGCTCGCCTTGGCCCGTCCCGTGGTGATGGGCTGCTCGATGGGTGGCGCCATCGTGCTGAAGCTCGCCGCCGAGTATCAGGACGAGCTGCGCGGCATCATCGGCCTCGAGAGCGGCGCCTATGCGCCGGGGCGCTACAACGATTTCCTCCACCACCCGGCGATCCATGGCGGCGAGCTCTGCGCCAGCTACACCTATGGGCTCAACTCGCCTTTGAGCCCGGAAGCGAGCCGGCGCGAGAACTGGTGGTACTACAGCCAGTCCGGACCCGGCGTCTATCAGGGCGATGTCCATTTCTACAGCCAGGACTGGGATGCGCGCGACGACATCCGCCGCATCGACACGGCGCGCTGCAAGGTGTCGCTGCTCTCCGGCGAATACGATTATTCCTGCACGCCGGCGATGACCCAATCCGTGGCCGATGCCATCCCCGGCGCCCGCTTCCGCCTGATGAAAGGCATGGGCCACTTCCCCATGATCGAGAACTACCCCGCCTTCCGCGACCATCTTCTGCCGGAGCTCGACTTCATGGGAGCGTAGCGCGCCCAATACTGCATAAGCCCCTCCCCCCTTGAGGGGGAGGGAAGGGAGGGGGGACAAGCGCGCAGCGCTTCAACAAAGAAATCCCGCGGCAACCGCACTCGCGGAGAGAGCACCCCCCCTCCCGGCAGCGCTCACGCGCTGCCGACCTCCTCCTCAAGGGGGGAGGGGATTTTTCTTTTTGTGGCTGCTAACTGACAACTGACAACTACTTCTTCTACTTCCTCCCCGCCACCCAGATCGGCTTCGCCTGCGCCTGCTCGGACGGGTAGACCGTGACCGGCGTGCCCTTCTGCCACTGCACGATGACCAGCGGCGCATCGACGCGGCGGCCCTTCTCGTCGAATTTGACGCGGCCGCCGGCGAAGAACTTGGCGGAGCTTTCGGTCGTGTCCATGCGGTGGATCGCTTCCGCGACCTTGCGCCGGTCGGCGGCGCCGGCCATCTCCAGCGCGTCCTTCAGGATCCAGAAATGGCCGTAGGCGCAGAGGCTGTCCTGGCCGAGCCAGGGCTCGCCGGTGCGCTTCTTGTAGCGCTGGATGAGATCGGTCTGGTCCTTGGTGCTCCAATTGGCGAGCGTCACCAGCACATCCTCGAGCGGCTCCGGCCCCGCGACCTTGAGCAGCTCGGGCGTGGCGAGATGCGCGCCGTTGCCGACCACCGGCAGCTTGCTGGCGGGAATGCCCATTTCCATCATCTTCTGCAGCAGCAGGCTGTCATCGGGCACCGCCGTCGGTACGAGGAGGAGGAAATCGGGATGCAGCGCCCGCACCTTGGCGATGAGCGGCGTCGCATCGGAGAGCGGCGGGGTGAAGGTCTCCTGCGTCAACAGCTTGAGACCGGCTTTCTCGAGCCCGCCATTGATCATCGGCTTGACGAAGCTCACCGGCGCCGCGGTGTTGTCCATGACGATCGCGGTCGTCGCCGGCTTCTTCTCCGCCGCCGACTCTGCCAGCGCCAAAATGGTCGGCAGCGCCAACTCCGCCTGGCGCCCGCCGGTGGCCGAGGTCTGAAAGACATAGTGGAAGCCGCGATCGGTGATCGTGTCGGCATAGGAAAGGGTGAGCCAGGGGATCTGCGCGCGCTCCGTCACCTCGGTCACCGCCAGGGTGAAGGTGCTGAGCCAGGCGCCGACGCCGCCGACGAGATCGGGCTCTTGCGCCACCAGGCGCTGCGCCGCGTCCTTGGCCTTCTCCGCCGTGTCGCCGGTATCGGCGATGACCAGCTTCAGCTTGGCGCCGCCCAACGCCTTGATGCCGCCCGCCGCGTTGATGTCGTCGATCGCCATCTCCGCGCCTTCGCGCTCCAGCAGGCCCTGGCGCGCCCAAGGCCCGGACAGCGGCACGATCAGCGCCACTTTGATCTCTTTGGCTTGCGCGCGCGCCCCTATCGGCAGTGCCGCCAAAGCCGCCGCGCCGAGCAGCGCCTGTGATACGGTTCTCCGCTTGATCATGATGCTTTCCTCCCAGTTTCGCTTTGGATCACATGCCGAGATAGACCGTTCGGATGCGGTCATCCGCCATCAGCGCCGCGCTCGCTCCCGCCAGCACCACGCGCCCGGTCTCGAGAACATAGCCGAAATCGCAGGACTGCACCGCTTCGGCGACGCGCTGCTCGACCAGCAGAATGGTGAGCCCGTCCTGCCGGTGCAGCTCGTCGATGCGCTCGAAGATGGCGTCCGCCACCGCCGGCGCGAGCCCCATCGACGGCTCGTCGAGCATCAGGAGGCGCGGCCCCGAGGCGATGCCGCGGCCGATCGCCAGCATCTGCTGCTCGCCGCCGGAGAGCGTGCCGGCAAGCTGGTGGCGCCGTTCCTGAAGCACGGGAAAGAGCGCGAAGATGCGCTCGAAATCGGCGCGATGCCCGCGCGCTCTGCCGGCATAGGCGCCCAGCTCCAGATTCTCCATGACGCTGAGCGAGGCGAAGACCTGGCGTCCCTCCGGCACATGGGCGATGCCGAGATGGGCGCGCGCCGCCGGCGGCAGGCGCAGCAGATCTTGGCCCTCATAGCGGATCTGCCCGCCGGCCGGCGGCACCGTACCGGAGATCGCCTTGAACAGCGTCGTCTTGCCCGCGCCGTTGGGCCCGACGATGGCGACGAACTGCCCGGCCTCGACCTTGAGCGAGACCTCGGACAGGGCGTGGAGACCGCCATAGGTGACGCTGAGGCCGTCGATCTCAAGCACGGCTCGCCGCCCATTTCTTGCCGAGATAGGCCTCGACCACCGCCGCATTGGCGGTCACCTCGCGCGGGCTGCCCGAGGCGAGGACGCGGCCATGGTCGAGCACGACGAAGCGATGGGCGAGCCGCACCATCGCGCCCATGGTGTGCTCGATAATGACGATGGTGAGGCCGGACGCGGACAGCGCTCGGATCACCGCCAGCATGTCCTCGACCGCGCCGGCGCCGAGCCCCGCGAGCGGCTCGTCCATGAGCAGCAGCCGCGGCTTTCCCGCCAGCGCGCGCGCCAGCTCCATCAGCCGGAGGTCGCGGTTGCTGAGCCCGCCGGCGATCTCGCCGGCGCGCGCCGTGAGGCCGACGCGGGCGAGCGCATCGGTTGCGGCCGCCACCGCTTCCGCCTCGTCCTTGGCGGCGACATAAGCGCCGACCAGCACATTCTCCAGCACCGTCATGCGCGCGAAGGCGCGCACCACCTGAAAGGTGCGGCCGATGCCGAGGCGGCAGACGCGATTGGGCTTGCGGCTGCCGAGATCCTCGCCGGTGAAATGGACGCTGCCGCGGTCCTTGCGCAGAAAGCCGTTGAGCAGGTTGAAGAGCGTCGTCTTGCCGGCGCCGTTGGGGCCGATGATGCCGAGGATCTCGCCCTCGCCGACGGTGAAGCTCACCGCCTCGACCGCGCGCAGCCCGCCGAAAGCCTTGGAGAGATCGGCGACGGCGAGGATCGGCTTGGCGCTGGGCGCCGGCGCCGCGCGCTGCTCTGCCGGCGCCGGCATCGCCGGCGCTTCCGCCGCTTGCGACACCGCGCCGCGCTGTCGCAGCCGGTCGCGCACGCGCCAGAAGATGCCTTCGGGCGCCAGCAGGATGACGCAAATGATGGCCATGCCGAAGACGACGCCCTGGATGCCCGGCAGCACATCGCCGAGCTGCGCCTGCAGCGCTTCGGCCACCGGAATCAGGATCGCCGCGCCGATGACGGGGCCCCACAGCGTACCGACGCCGCCGAAGAGCGCGACGATGAGCGCCTGCGCCGAAGTGAGCATGCCGAAGACGCTGTCCGGCGTCACCACCAGCAGCACCACGGCGTAAAGCCCGCCCGCCGCGGCGGCGAAGGCGCCGCTCAGCACGAGCGAGCGGATCTTCCAGGCGAGCGTGTCGATGCCCGCCGCCTCTGCCGCCGGCTCGTTCTGCCGGATCGCCATCAGCGACATGCCGAAGCGCGAGCGCTCGATCGCGAGCGAGACGAGCATGGCCGTCACCATCAGCAGCAGCGCCAGCGCGACATAGATGCGGTAATCGCTGAACTGCATGAAGAGGGCCGGCGCCGCGCGCTTCATCGGCAGCGGCACTTCCTGATAGCCGAGCCAATCGAAGACGTAGAGCAGCGCCAGCGGATAGGCCAGCATGGCGAGGGCGAAGTAATGGCCGCGCAGGCGGAAGGTGGGATAGCCGATGAGCACCGCCGCCGCCGCGCCGACCAGCATGCCGAGCGGGATGCCGAGCCAGGGCGTCACGTCGAAGCGGACGAGCGCGATGGTGACGGTGTAGGCGCCGAGGCCGAAGAAGGAAGCGTGGCCGAAAGAGATGAGGCCGGTATAGCCGCTCGAGATGTTCCAGGCGAGGCCGAGCGTCGCCCAGATCGGCACCAAGGTCAGCATGAGCTGGTAGTAGGAGCTGCCGATGAGGAAGGCGAGGCCGAACCAGGCCAGCGACAGCACGGCGATCAGCAGCAGGACGCGCCCGGTGCCGGCTCCGCGCATGGCTCAGACGCGCTCCGCGGCGCGGCCGAACAGCCCTTGCGGCCGCAGCAGCACGACCAGCAGGAAGACGACGAAAATCGCCGCGTTCTGCAGCTGCAGCGGCACCACCAACGTCGCGAGCTGCTGCACCAGACCGATGGTGAGGCCGCCCCAGAACGCGCCCAAAATGCTGCCCATGCCGCCGAGCACGACGCCGGCATACATGATGATGACGAAGTCGAAGCCGACATAGGGCTGAAACGGGTGGTATGTGGCGACGAGCCCGCCGGCGATGGCGGTGATCGCGGCGCCGATGGCGAAGGCGAGGCGATGGGCGCGATCGACGTCGATGCCCATATAGGTCGCCGCCGCCGGGTTGTCGGCCGCAGCGCGCAAGGTCTTGCCCAGCAAGGTGCGGCCGATCACGAGGTAGAGGGCGAGGCCGATGACGAGCGAGAGCAGCGCCGCCGCGACGCTCGCCTTGTTGATGAAGACGGCGCTGACGCCGTCGGGGCTCAGCGCGATCTCCCAGGCGCGCGAGGAGAGCGGCGTGCGCACCGATTGCGGCTCCGAGCCGAACAGGATGAGAGCGCCATTCTCCAGCACGAGCGCGAGGCCCAGGGTGAAGATCAGCTGGCTGTAATGCCCTTCCGCCTCGCTGCCGACGGCGCGCGTGCCGGTGATGCGCGACATCAGCAGCCGGTGCAGCAGCCAGCCGAAGATGAAGAGCGCCGGGCCGGCAAGCAGCGCACCGACATAAGGGCCGATCATCGGCCCGAGAAAAGCGAGCGCGCCGAAACCGGTCACGAGATAGAAATTGACATACATGCCCAGCATCAGGAAATCGCCCTGGGCGAAATTGATGACGCGCATGACGCCGAAGATCAGGCCGAGCCCGACGCACATCAGGCCGTAGAGACAGCCGAGCAGGATTCCCGCTGTCAACGCCTGTAGGAAGGCTTCGAGCGCGATGCCGAAAGGTGTCACGCGGCGGCGTCCAGGCGCGCAGAGCTGGCGGACAACTCTCTCCTCCCTCCTCGGTGGCCGCGCGAATGTCGCCGAGGCGGCACGGACCGGATCTTCGTTCTCACGCCCCTATGGCGGC
>DATIYL010000056.1:0-39390 GCA_035517635.1 Allostellaceae bacterium
GCCGCGCCACGATCCGCCATTCGATCGTGTGTCCGAAGCCGTGCATCGCGTCAGTGCCTCTGAAGCAGTCCCCGCCTCACTTACGACGCGGCCGGCGCAAGGCGCGGCCGGTGAATACCGCATTCGGTCTTGTCGCGGCCCCGCCACCGCCCGGCGCGGCGATCTTCTTCGGGCGCGACACGATCGGTGCAGGGACTGCAGCCGATCGAGAGATAGCCCTCCGCCTCGAGTGGATGCGGCGGCAACCGGCGAGCGGCGAAAGCCTGCTCGAGGCGCGGCCGGTCGTAGCGCCACAGCGGATTGACGCGGAAGATATCCGCGTCCGCCTCGATCGCGGCGAGATCGCGCCGCGCCCCGCCATGATAACGCTTCCGGCCGGAGATGACGGCGTCAAATCCGCGCAGCGCGCGCGCCAGCGGCTCGACTTTGCGCAGCTGGCAGCAAGCATCGGCATCGCGGTCGGAGAGCGTGCCGTCGGGATCGCGTCGCGCGAGCGCGGCGGGGTCGGGCGCAACGCTGCGGAGCTCGGCCAGACCGAGCCGCGCCACCAGCCGATCGCGATAGGCGAGCGTCTCGCCGAAGAGCTTGCCGGTATCGAGGAAGATCACCGGCGTATGGCGGTCGATGAGGGCCACCATGTCGAGGAGCAGCGCCGCTTCGCTGCCGAAGGAAGAAAGCAGCGCGATGCGGCCGCGGAATTCCCGTGTGATCAGCGGCTCAAGCAGGGCCTCGCCCTCGAGGCCGCCATAACGCCAGGCCAACACCGCCGCCCGACGTTCCCGTTCGTCACTCATGCCGCGCTCCCGCCCGTCCGGGCACAAAAAACGCCTCAGCTCGAGCAGCCAAGGCGGGCGGAATCGGGACCTCGCTTTAGCCGCATTTCTAAAGCGCCCGCAAGCTGAAGCTCAAATCGGCGCTGGTTGTACGGTAGATTGTCACGTTTTCAGTGTCAATATGGATAAATGTACAAATTACTATCGTGATATCGGCGTCGCGGCCGGCCGGCGGCTCAGGCCTGCGCGGCGGCGGGGCGGGTCAGCGGGGCGGGCTGCAGAACGCGGCCGGCCGGCAGCCAGATGGTGGCGATAGTGCCCTGTCCGGGCGCGCTTTCGAGCTCTAGCTTGCCGCCATGGAGCTCGGCCATGGAGCGGGCCAAGGGCAGGCCGAGGCCCGTGCCCTGGTATTTGCGCGCAAGCCGGCTGTCGATCTGGCCGAAGGGGCGCATCGCCTTTTCGAGATCGGTCTCGGCGATGCCGATGCCGGTATCCTCGACGGTGAGGCGGAAGCCGTCATCGCCGCGATAGCTGGCGCGGATGGTGACGCGACCGCCGGACGGCGTGAATTTGACGGCGTTGGAGAGCAGGTTGAGCAAGACCTGCTTGAGGCGGCGACTATCGCCCTGAAGCTGAGGCAAGCCCGGCGGCAGCTCCTGCACCAGCCTGATCCCGGCGGTGTCGGCGCGATCGCGCATGAGCCGTGCGCAGGATTCGACGATGGCGACGACGTCCACCGTCTCTTCGATGAGTTCGACCTTGCCGAATTCGACCTTGGAGACGTCGAGCACGTCATTGATGAGGTTGAGAAGATGCAGCCCGCTGTCGCGGATATCGCGGGCGTAGTCGCTGTAGCGCGCATCGCCGAGCGGGCCGAAGATCTGCCCCATCAGGATGTCGGAGAAGCCGATGATGGCGTTGAGCGGCGTACGCAGCTCGTGGCTCATATTGGCGAGGAATTCGGTTTTGCTGCGGCTCGCCAGTTCGGCCTCGTCCTTGGCCCGCCTGAGATCGCCTTCGACGAGCTTCCTCTCCGTGATGTCGGCGAAAGTGAAGAGAATGCCGCCATCGGGCATCGGACTGCGCCGCGCCTCGACGATGCGGCCGTTCGGCGGATGGAATTCGGAGACGTCGCTGTCGGTCTCGCGCAGCTCCTGCAGGCGCCGGCGGACCACGTTCTCGATCTCCCCCGCCCCGAACTCGCCGCGCGCGACCGCGAGCCGCAAGATCGGCTCCAGCGGCAGGCCCACCCCGACCAGTTCCGGTGGGACCCCCACCAACTCGATCCAGTGGTCGTTCCACATCTTGATGCGCAGCTCCGCATCGAGCACGAGCATCCCCTGCTCCATATGCTCCAGCGTCGCGCGCAACAAAGCCGTCTTCTCGGCGAGCTCCTGCTCGCGGCGTTTCAGCGCGCTGATTTCGGTCTGCACCACCACCGTGCCGCCGTCGCGCGTGTGCTGCTCGCTGATCTGGAACCAGCGCCCGCCGATCTGGCGCTCTTCGATCTCGAACCGCGCCGTCTTATGGCGCCGGACGCGGTCGGCGGCCCATTCCTCTTCGCGCCCCTTGGCATCGGGCGGGAGCCCGGCGTAGGCGCAGGCGCGACACATATCGGCGAACAGCGCGCCGGGAACCAGCATATCGGCGATCGGCGCGTGCAGCTCGCGGTAGCGGCTGTTGCACAGCACCAGCCGGTCGTCCTTGTCGAGCAGCAGGAAAGCTTCCGGGATCGCCTCGATCGCGTCGATGAGGCGCGACTGGGCGATGGCCGCACGCTCCTCGGCAAGGGTCTCCTTGGTGAGGTCGCGGCCAGTGCCACGATAGCCCTGAAAGCGGCCGGCACCGTCGAAGATCGGCATCCCGCTCACCGCGAGATGACGCAAAGCGCCGCTCGGGGTGCGGCGGGTGAAGTGGAATTCGCGGAAGGGCTTGCGCAGCTCGAGCAGCTGCATCAACGGCCGCCAATCGACTTCGTCGAAGCCCGGGAGGGTCACTTGGTCGATCCGCTTACCGATGAAATCGCCGGCAAACGACGCCGCCTGGCCGTCGATGCCGACGGACATGTAGGTAAAGCGCAGCTGCGCGTCCTTTTCCCAGAACCAGTCGGAGCCGATCTCGGCAAAGGCGCGAAGCCTTTCGCCCTCGTCCGGAACCGGTGCGGCGAGCGAGATCTTACCAGGGGATCGACCGAGCATCGACATCAGGAGGCGGGTTCTCTCCACCACAAGCGCCATCCCTTCCGCCCCCGCGGGCGGATCGAAGCGCGGATGCTACCAAAAGTTCGTTAAGAGATCGTCAACCAAAGCGGCGGCGGCAGAATTCGCCTAGGTCTTTGAAATCATGCGGCCCAGCGGTCGGCCGGCGAAGATATGGACGTGGAAATGCGGCACTTCCTGATTGGAATCGCGGCCGTGATTGGTGAGGATGCGATAACCCGGCTCCGTCAGCCCTTGGGCGCGCGCGATCTCGCCCACGGCGCGAACGAAACCGGCGAGTTCCGCGTCGGACGCTTTGGCCGAGAAATCGTCGAGCGAGACATAGGCGCCTTTGGGGATGACCAGGATGTGCACGGGCGCCTGGGGATTGATGTCGTGGAACGCGAGGACGTGCTCGTTCTCATAGACTTTTTTGCAGGGGAGCTCGCCACGCAGGATGCGGGCGAAAACGTTGTTGGGGTCGTAGGGCATCGGCTCACCTTCAAGCGCCGCGGGAATTCTTTTCATCGATTCCGGAAGTGCCGCGGCGCGCCTCGAGCGCGCGCCAGACTTCGGCCGGGGTCACGCCGCGATCGGCCCACAGCACCAGCAGATGATAAAGGAGGTCGGCACTTTCGGCGACGAGGCGCGGGCCATCGCCGCGCACGCCCTCGATCGCCGCTTCGAGCGCTTCCTCGCCGAGCTTCTTGGCGATCTTCGCCGAGCCCTCGGCGAACAGCTTGGCGGTATAGGACGTCGCGGGATCGGCGCCGCGACGCGACGCGATCACCTCGTAAAGCCGGTCGAGCGTCGTGCCGTCGGTGGGGGGCGTGGTCGTTCCGGAAGTCATTAGTTTTCAGTCCTCAGTTGTCAGCATGCAGCGCCCTTGTCGTCAACTGATAACTGAAAACTGACGACTGACGATTTCCCTTCTACAACCGCACCGGTATCCCCGCCGCGGCGAGATGTGCTTTTGCGTCGCTGATGCGGAAGGTGCCGAAGTGAAAGATCGAGGCGGCGAGCACGGCGGTGGCATGGCCGTCGCGAATGCCCTCGACGAGATGGTCGAGCGTACCGACCCCGCCCGAAGCGATCACCGGAATGGTGACGGCGTCGGCGATCCGCCGCGTCAAGGCGATGTCGAAGCCCGATTTCGTGCCGTCGCGATCCATCGAGGTCAGCAGAATCTCGCCGGCGCCGGCCGACGCCATGCGTGTTGCCCAATCCACCGCGTCGATGCCGGTGGCGCGCCGGCCGCCATGGGTGAAAACCTGCCAGCGATCGGAACCGACCTGCTTGGCGTCGATGGCGACGACGACGCATTGGCTGCCGAATTTCTCCGCCGCCTCGCGTACGAATTCAGGCCGTGCCACCGCAGCCGTGTTGATCGAGGCCTTGTCGGCCCCGGCGAGCAGCAGGCGGCGAATATCCTCGACGCCGCGCACGCCGCCACCGACGGTGAGCGGCATGAAGCATTGCTCGGCGGTGCGCGCGACGACGTCATAGAGGGTGTCGCGATTCTCCGCCGAGGCGGTGATGTCGAGGAAGCACAGCTCGTCGGCGCCTTCGCGGTCATAGAGCTTCGCCTGCTCGACGGGATCGCCGGCATCGATGAGATCGACGAAATTGACGCCCTTCACCGTGCGCCCGTCTTTGACGTCGAGACAGGGAATGACCCGCATTTTCAGCATGGCTTGGCCTCGAGCAGCGCCAGCGCGCGAGCGAGATCGAGCCGACCATCGTAAAGCGCGCGGCCGCACACGACCCCGCCGATGCCGTCCGTCTCGTGCGCTTTCAGGGCGCGGAGATCGTCGAGCGAGGCAACGCCGCCCGAGGCGATCACCTCGGTGCTGAGCGCGCGCGCCAGCGCCGCCGTTGCCTCGACATTGACGCCTTGCAGCGCGCCGTCGCGCTCGATGTCGGTGTAGATGATGGCGGCGGCGCCGGCATCCTCGAAGTCGAGCGCGAGATCCAGCGCTTGCCGCTCGGATGCCTTCGCCCAGCCTTCGATCGCGACCCGGCCGGCGCGCGCATCGATGCCGATGACGATGCGGCCGGGATGGGCGCGGCACGCCCATTTGACCAGCGCCGGATCGCTGAGCGCCGCCGTGCCGAGAATGACGCGGCGGACGCCGCGCTCGAGCCAGCCCTCGATGGTGGCGCGGTCGCGGATGCCGCCGCCGAGCTGAACCGGGACGCCCGCGGCCGCAACGATGGCTTCGACCGCGGCGCGGTTCATCGGCCTGCCGGCAAAGGCGCCGTCGAGATCGACGACATGCAGGTAGCAGCAGCCGGCCGCGACGAAGCGGCGCGCCTGGCCCGCGGGGTCGTCGCTGAACACGGTGGCCTCACTCATCTCGCCGCGCAGCAGGCGCACGCATTGCCCGCCTTTGAGATCGATGGCGGGATAGAGGATCATGGCAGCATCGCAGCCTCGGGGACGAGGCGCTTGAAGTAGAAATGGCCGGGGATCGTCTGGCCCTCGACGCGGGCATAGGCGGGATGCGTGCCCCAGCGCACATAGCCCAGCGACTCGTAGAGCTGGATCGCCGCCTCCTGCGTCGCGCGGACGTCGAGATTGAGAATGGCGAAGCCGGCGGCGCGTGCCGCGTCCTCGACGGTGAGCACGATGCGTCGGGCAAGCCCGTGGCCGCGCGCCCAAGGCGCGATGAAGTTGCTGGTGAGCTGCGCCGCGAAGGCCTGCGCCTCGTTGTTGCGCGGCGGCCGCCCGAGCTGCGCCGAGCCGCAGATCGTGCCGTCGAGCCGGGCGACGAAGAGCCGCCGCTCCGGCACCAGCAGCACGCCGCGCCAATAGGCCTCCATGATGTGGCGCGGCGGCGCCGCGAGCCAGCCGAAGCCGCCGCCCGCCTTGATCGCATCTTCGGCGGCGTCGCAGAGATCCTCGAGGTCGGTGCCGGCGAAGGCTTCGAGCCGCTCCACCGCCGTTTTCGGCGCCTTGGTCTCGCTCATGGCCGCCACCGCAGGAAATTGGCGATGAGCCGCAGTCCGGTCGCCTGGCTCTTCTCGGGATGAAATTGCGTGCCGACGAGATTGTCGCGGCCGATTGCGGCCGTGATCTCCCCGCCATACTCGGCGATGGCGATGAGGTCGCGCCGCTCGGCGCAGGCGAGCGCGAAGCTGTGCACGAAATAAGCATGCGCGCCCGGCTCGATGCCGTCGAACACCGGATGCGGCGCGCGGAACTCGAGCTCGTTCCAGCCCATATGCGGAATCTTGAGGGTGGGATCGTCGGGGGTGATCGCCGCCACCTCGCCCGCGATCCAGCCAAGGCCGGCGACGGTCTCGAATTCGCGGCCGCGTTCGGCCATGAGCTGCATGCCGACGCAGATGCCGAGAAACGGCCGGCCGCGGCGCCGCACCGCCTCGTCGAGCGCCGCCTCCATGCCCGGGACGGCGGCGAGCCCGCGCCGGCAATCGGCGAAGGCGCCGACGCCCGGCAACACGACCCGGTCGGCGCCGCGCACCGTCTCGGCATCGCGCGTCACCTTCACCTCGGTGTCGATGCCGCTTTCGCGCGCCGCGCGCTCGAACGCCTTGGCGGCGGATCGGAGATTGCCCGAGCCGTAATCGATGATGGCGGTGATCATCGCTGGCTCTTACAGAACGCCCTTGGTCGAGGGCACCGCATCGGCGCGGCGCGGATCGATCGCCACCGCCTGCCGCAAGGACCGCGCCAGGCCCTTGTAGCAGGATTCCACAATGTGGTGGTTGTTCTCACCATAGAGGTTCTCGACATGGAGCGTCACTCCCGCCGATTGGGCGAAGGCCTGGAACCACTCCTTGAAGAGCTCGGTATCCATGTCACCGAGCTTCGGCTTCGAGAACGTCACCTTCCACACGAGATAAGGGCGGTTCGACACATCGAGCGCGACGCGCGTCAGCGTCTCGTCCATCGGGATGAGCGCATCGCCCCAGCGCGCGATGCCGCGCCGGTCGCCGAGCGCCTTCGCCACCGCCTCGCCGACGACATAGCCGGTATCCTCGGTGGTGTGGTGGAAGTCGATGTGCAGATCGCCCTCGGCGCGCAAGGTGAGGTCGATCAAACTGTGACGCGAGAGCTGCTCCATCATGTGGTCGAGAAAGCCGATGCCGGTCGCGACGTCGTAGGCCCCGGCGCCGTCGAGATTGACGCTGCCGCGGATCTTGGTTTCCTTGGTGACGCGCTCGACCGTGGCCTTGCGCTGCAAGGCGGCAACCGTCGAGGACCGGGCCTGAGCCACGCAATGCCCTCCTTGCCGACCGATCTGCCGCCCGATGGGACGGCGGCGGTCTTTTAGCAAGATCGCCGCAACCCCGCCAGTGCCGGGGTTCCGGCGCCGCGCTTGACCCGGCACCCCGCTACCCCACATGTTCTGGCAGTCCCGCCCCCATCCAAGGCCCATGCAAAGCGCACCCAAGGAGAACTGGCACGGCACGACCATCCTCTGCGTCCGCAAGGACGGCAAGGTGGTGATCGCTGGCGACGGCCAGGTGTCGATGGGCCAGACCATCGTCAAATCCAACGCGCGCAAGCTGCGCCGGCTCGGCAACGGCGCGGTGATCGCCGGGTTTGCCGGCGCCACCGCCGATGCCCTCACCCTCTTCGAACGGCTCGAGGGAAAGCTCGAGCAGCACCCCGGGCAATTGTCGCGCGCCTGCGTCGAGCTTGCCAAGGATTGGCGCACCGACCGGTATCTGCGGCGGCTCGAGGCGATGATGGCCGTGGCCGATCAGAAGGTGTCGCTGATCCTCTCCGGCACCGGCGACGTGCTCGAGCCCGAGGATGGGCTCATCGGCATCGGCTCCGGCGGCGGCTATGCGCTTGCCGCGGCGCGCGCGCTCATCGATCAGGCGCTCGACGCCGAGGCGATTGCGCGCAAGGCGATGGCGATCGCCGCCGGTATTTGCGTTTACACCAACGATAAAGTCACGCTCGAAAGCCTATGACCTCCTTCAGCCCGCGCGAGATCGTCTCGGAGCTCGACCGCCACATCGTCGGCCAGAACGACGCCAAGCGCGCCGTCGCCATTGCGCTGCGCAATCGCTGGCGGCGCCAGCAGCTTCCCGAGGAGCTCCGCGAGGAGGTGCTGCCGAAGAACATCCTGATGATCGGGCCGACCGGCATCGGCAAGACCGAGATCGCGCGCCGGCTGGCGCGGCTCGCCCAGGCGCCCTTCATCAAGGTCGAGGCGACGAAGTTTACCGAGGTCGGCTATGTCGGCCGCGATGTCGAGCAGATCGTGCGCGATCTGCTCGAAGTGTCGATCGCCATGACGCGCGAGAGGCTGCGCAAGGAGGTCACGTCCAAGGCCGAGCTGCTGGCCGAGGAGCGCGTCCTCGACGCGCTGGTCGGACAGAATGCCGGCGCCGATACGCGGCAGAAGTTTCGCAAGATGCTGCGCGAGGGGCAGCTCGACGAGCGCGAGATCGAGGTGCAGGTGCAGGAATCGGCCGGCGCCAGCCTGCCGACGTTCGAGATTCCCGGCATGCCCGGCGCACAGATGGGGATGATCAATCTCGGCGACATCTTCGGCAAAGCCTTCGGTGGCCGCACCAAGCCGCGCCGCATGACCGTGCGCGAGAGCCACACTGTGCTGATGGCCGAAGAGAGCGACAAGCTGCTCGACCAGGAAAAGGTGGTGAAGGAGGCAATCGCCGCCGTCGAGCAGAATGGCATCGTCTTCCTCGACGAGATCGACAAGATCTGCGGCCGCAGCGAGCAGCGCATCGGCGCCGATGTCAGCCGCGAAGGCGTGCAGCGCGACCTGCTGCCGCTGATCGAGGGTACGACGGTCGCCACCAAGCACGGCGCGGTCAAGACCGACCATGTGCTCTTCATCGCTTCGGGCGCCTTCCATTTGGCGAAGCCTTCGGACCTGCTGCCGGAGCTGCAGGGGCGGCTGCCGATCCGCGTCGAGCTGAAGCCGCTGACGCGCGATGATTTCCGCCGTATTCTGACCGAACCGGAGCACAGCCTCATAAAGCAGTACACGGCGCTGATCGGCACCGAGGGCGTCACGCTCGACTTCGCCGAAGAGGCGATCGACGAGATCGCGACGGTGGCCGAGGAGATCAACACCGCCGTCGAGAATATCGGCGCGCGCCGGCTCCATACCGTGCTCGAGCGCTTGCTCGAGGAGGTGAGCTTCACGGCCTCCGACAAGCCGCCCGGCACCAGCATCCGCATCGACCGCGCCTATGTGCGCGAGCATGTGAGCGCGCTCGCCAAGAACACGGATCTCTCCAAGTTCATCCTGTAGGGCTGCAATAACAACATGCGTCCTTCGACAGGCTCAGGATGAGGCGCTTTTCTCAATGGCATCTTCCAGGTGCCAGGAAGAAACGTCCTCTTCCTGATCCGTTTCGCGTGGACACTTCGCAAGGAGCCATCGTCATGCGCGCCGCCGTGCCGCTCATCGCCGCTTGTGCCGCTTGTGCCGCTCTGGCGGCCTGCGCCAGCCAGCCGAACGCGGTCAACTCGGCGCCGCCGCCGACGGTCTCCTATCGGATACCGGACCACAACGTCGCGGCGACCGATGCCGAAGCGCAGAATTATTGCGCGGTCTACAGCCGTGCCGCGCAGTATCGCGGCGTGCAGGCGACGCCCGATGGCGCGGTCGCGGTCTATAGCTGCGAGGAAACGGCGACCGGCAGCGCCGGCACCACGGTCCCGACGGCTCCCGCGGCGCCGCTCAGATAGTCTCAGCCGGTCAGCGCTTGGCGCCGGGCGTCCACTTCCTGACCCGTTTCTTGGGCTCGGGATAGCGCGACGGGGCGATGCCGTCGCGGCCGAAATGGCGCACGAAATCGTCATAGCGCCGACGCATCTCGGCGCGCTGTTCGGGCGTCATGTCCTGAAGATGGAGATGCGACAGGTCGGCCTGGTGCAGCGTGTCTTCGCTCGCGGCAGCCGCGGCTCCGCCGGTCTGGTTCTGCCGTCGCGCCATGGACGGCAGCCTGTCAGAGAATGCTTAAGCGGCGGTAAATCCGCGCCTCAGGCGGCGCTGAGCTCGACCGGGCCGAGATTGACGAGGCGATCCACCTTGGCCAGCAGCACTTCCGGGTCGAAGGGCTTGATCAAGACATCGTCGGCGCCGAGGCGGCGCAGCATCTCGGCGAAATCGACGCTGCCGGAATGGCGGAACCCGGTCATCGCCAGGATCTTGGCGTCCGGGCAGCGGCGCCGAATCTCCATGATCGTTTCGATCCCGTCACGCTCGGGCATCATGATATCGGTGATGACGAGGCCGGGCCGCGCCTCTTGCCAAAGCCGGATGCCTTCTTCGCCATCCGCCGCCGCGACGGCCGAATACCCCGCACCGCTCAAGGTCCGCTCGACGGCATGACGGACGACGTTGCTGTCGTCGATGACCAGTACAGAAATACTCATCGAGCAAGCCCCGCAAATGCGACACTGCGCAAGTTTAGTCGGAATCGCCGGGCTCTGAAGATAAATCTCCTACAAATTTAGCAAAATTGCGGGTGAATTTTTGCTCGATTCGGCGGCAGGGCGTTATCATCTGCGCTGGCATTATGGGGCGACCGCGCCCGCGACGGTGGAGACTGGGCTTGCACGGGATCTTGCTCGACCCGCCTCTCGACGCACTTTATCGGCACTGGCTCAGCAAGAAGCGCGGCCGGGCGATGCCATGTCGCGCCGATATCGATCCGCTCGAGCTCGCCGGCGAGATCTGGCCCCACACCATGCTCCTCGACGTTGTCTGGACCGAGGGCGAGCCGCGCTTCCGCTATCGCCGTGTCGGCGATGTCTTCTGGCGCGACGCGGGCGGCGAGCCCACCGGTAAATTCATCGACGAGGTGCTGCCGGACCGCGCGGGCTATCGCGGCTATGTCCTCGGCATCTACACGGAGATGGCGAAGCGGCGTCAGCCGATGTACACCGAAAACGCCTTCACGCTGCGCGGCCGGAGCGCGCCGATGCTGACGCGGCGCATCAGCCTGCCGCTGTCGAATGACGGTGAGGCGGTCAACATGGTGCTCGCCGGCCACATCTTCGAGCATGGCAAGCTCGCGCGCGATGTCGCCTTCTCGCTGATCACCGGGTTGAAGGAGATGCGGCGGGTGGTCTTGGAGGATTGTCTCTCCCCCGTCGGCGAACTGCTATAAGCAGCGACGCTGTCATCCGGCCCGGCGCCGGCGCCGCGGCGGCGCGGTGGGCGCGCTTTTCAACAGGTCGAGCAGACGCGCGACACGGTCGGGCGGCAGCTTGCGGATGCGCTCGGCCAGCAGATTGGCGAGCTCGGTCGCGGCCGGCGACAGCCCGGCCGTGTCGACGGTGACGCGCGGATGGGATAGCCGCGCGAGCCGGTGCAGCTCATCCGCCTCATCCCAGATGATGTTGAGCTGCGCACAAATGGCGACGACCATCGCATGGGTTGGCCGGCCGCGCCGTCCATGCTCCAGCGCCGAGAGATAGGCCGCGGAGACGCCGAGCGCCTCGGCCATCTCTTTGAGGCTCATGCCGCGCTCGCTGCGGAGCTGCCGCAGCCGCTCGCCGAACGGCGTCATCGCCGGCGCCGCAGCAGGACATAGAGCGCGCCGGCGCCGCCATCCCTGGGTTGCGCCGGGGCGGTCGCCAGCACGCGGCCGCGATGGGGCGCCTCGCCGAGCCAGCGCGGCACCGCCGCCCGCAACACGCCGCCGCGCTCACCGCCGCCTTTGCCGGTGATCACCAGGACGCAGCGCTTGCCCGCTTCCTGCGCGCGGACGAGAAAACCGGCGAGCGCGCGATGGGCCTCGTCTTGCGTCATGCCATGCAGGTCGAGCCGCGCTTCGAGGCGAAGCTCGCCGCGGCGCAGCTTCTCGGCGCTGCGCCGGTCGAGACCGGCGGCGGCGCGGCCGGCGACAGCGCGGGACGCGGCTTCGGGCGCGTGCGGCGCTGCTCGCTTGCGCGGCGGCGGTTCGTCGGCCGGCGGCGGCGGCGCGGCGGGGTCGAGCCGCGCCACGTCGCGCATGGCCGCAAGCCAGAGCGCGCGCTCGTCGCGGCTAGGATGCCGCCTCGTCATCGATGAGCACGATATGCAGCCGCCGCGGCCCGTGCGCGCCGAGTTCGAGGCGCTGCTCGATGTCACCGGTGCGCGACGGCCCGGTGATGAAGTTGACGGTGCGCGGCATCGCCTTCTCGCGCAGCCGGGTCCAGCCCTCCTCGTAGCTCGCCACCACCTGCTTGCCGCGGACCACGACGATATGCGTTTCCGGCAGGAAATTGTTGCGCGTCGGGCTCTCGGGACCCGAGACCAGCATCAAGGTGCCGGTCTCGGCGATACCGGCGAAGCAGGCGGTGACGCCGACCTGATCGCGATCCTCCGCACGGCCGCGGCGGATTTCGAGCATCGGCCGGTCGCCCCAGGGAATGTCGTCGAGCTGTGGATCCGGCGTCATGACCAAGCGCGAGGGCAGGTTGCGCTGCGAGAGATAATCGGCGACCGCCGCCGGCACATCGCCCACGCGCGCGACGCGCATGACGGTCGTCTGCACTTCCTCCGCCATCTTGAGGAAGAGATCGATTTGCGCCGCATGTGGCAAAGCGGCGGCGCGCGCCGGCACGAGATTGCGCCGAGGCGCGGCCAAACGCTGCTCGAGCCCGGCGCGTTGCGTCTCTTCGAGCGGCCCGCGCTTCAGCGAGCGGCGGATCGACCCCAGGATCTGGTCGCGCGCCTCGCTCATGCCGCGTCGCCGTTCTTCCGCCGCTCGGCCCAAAGGCTCATGAAGCTGCGGCCCTCGGGCGCCGGCATGTCGCGGCCTTGCGTCCAGCCTTGCGCCAAAGGCAGCGAGCGGAAGCGGCCGCGCGGCCCGCCGAACCAGCCCAGGAGCCGCGTCATGAGCGCCGTCGCCGCCTGGTAGAGCGGCGGATGTGAGGCGAAGAAGGCCCAGAGCTTCAGGCCGTAGCGGTAGGCGGCGGGCGATAGCTGCTTTTCGAACTCGCGCTCGCGCCAATGGCGCATCATCTTCGGCAGCGGGATCTTCATCGGACAGACGCTCTCGCAGCGCCCGCAGAAGGTCGACGCGTTGGGCAGATGCCCGGCCTCGGCCACGCCCACCAAAGTCGGTGTCAGCACTGCGCCCATCGGTCCGGGATAGACCCAGCCATAGGCGTGGCCGCCAACGGTGGCATAGACCGGGCAGTGGTTCATGCAGGCGCCGCAGCGGATGCAGCGCAGCATGTCCTGGAACTCGGTGCCGAGCATGGCGCTGCGGCCATTGTCGAGAAAGACGACATGGAACTCGCCGGGCCCGTCCGTATCTTCGGGCCGGCGCGGCCCGGTCGACACCGTGGTGTAGGTGGAGAATTCCTGTCCCGTCGCCGAACGCGCGAGAACACGCAGGATGGTCGAGACATCCTCCAGCGTCGGCACCAGCTTCTCGAGGCTGGCGAGCACGATATGCGCCTTGGTGAGGGTCTGCGTCAGGTCGCCATTGCCCTCATTGGTGACGATGATCGTCGAGCCGGTTTCGGCGATGCAGAAATTGGCGCCGGTGATGCCGACATCGGCGGCGAGGAACTTCCGCCGCAGCACCGCGCGCGCCTCGGCGACGAGCGTCGGCGCGTCTTCCAGTCGCCGATTGGGATCGAGCTCGGTGTGCGTCGCGCGGAAGCTCGCCGCGACCTGCTCTTTCACCAAATGGATCGCCGGGGCGATGACGTGGCTCGGATATTCCTTGCGGATCTGGATGATGTATTCGCCGAGATCCGTCTCGACCGGCGTGACGCCGTTTTCTTCGAGATAGTCGTTGAGCGCGATCTCCTCGGCGATCATCGTCTTGCCTTTGGTGACCGTCTTGGCGTCGAGGCGGCGGCAGATGGCGAGCACCGTCTCGCGCGCTTCCTGCGGCGTGCGGCACCAATGCACCTGGCCGCCGCGCGCCGTCACCTGCTGCTCGAACGTCTCGAGATAGAAGTCGAGATGCTCGAGCACATGGTTCTTGATCGCTTTCGCCTCTTCGCGCAGCGCCTCGAACTCCGGCAGCCGGGCAATCGCCGCGGCGCGGCGTTCGGGAAAGCCGCTGCGCATCAGCGTCAACGCCTTTTGCAGATTGGCGTTGCCCAGCGCCTCGCGCGCATTCTCCTTGAAGGCGTGGCTGGTCGGCTGCATCAGCCGCGCTCCGGCCGGCCGGCGCCGATCGGCGGCGTCTCGCCGGCCATGCCGGCGAGCACCTCGGCGATATGACGGACGCGGACATCCTTGCCGAGCCGCGTCAGCTTTCCTGCCATGTTGAGGAGGCAGCCCATGTCACCGGCGAGCAGCGTGTCGGCGCCGGTCGCGACGATGTCGGCCGCTTTATCGGCGACCATCCGATCCGAGATCGCCGGATATTTGATGCAGAAGGTGCCGCCGAAACCGCAGCAGATCTCGGCGCCTGGCAGCTCCTTGAGCGACAGGCCGGTGACACTCGCCAGCAGCTTGCGCGGCTGGTGCTTGACGCCGAGCTCGCGGAGGCCGGAGCAGGAATCATGATAGGTAGCGACGCCGTCGTAGCGCGCCTCGACGCGCTCGAGCTTCAGCACATCGGCGAGGAAGGAGACGAGCTCGTACGTCCGCTGCGCCAGATGCTGCGCGCGCTGATAAACGGCGGGCTCGTCGGCGAACAGCTCGAGGTAATGCTGCTTGATCATGCCGCCGCAGGAGCCCGAGGGCACGACGACATAGTCGAAACCGTCGAAGGCGTCGATCACTTGGCGGGCGATCGTCTTGGCGTCCGCCTTGTCACCCGAGTTGTAGGCCGGCTGACCGCAACAGGTCTGCGCCGCCGGCACCTCGACGCTGCAGCCCGCATCCTCCAACAGCTTCACCGCGGCAAAGCCGACGCTCGGGCGAAAGAGATCGACGAGGCAGGTGACAAAGAGACCGACGCGGATCGGCACTGGGGGCATTGACGAGCGAACTCCCTCGGCGGGCGCGGCACCGCAGCACGCGCGGCGACCAAAGGGCATACCCGCTTGCCGCGAACGCCCGCGCCGGCGAGAGCAGCATGGTCAGGCGCGGTGCCGAATGCAAGAAGCGCGCGGCGACCGCCCTCGGCTCGGAACGATGGCGCCCCGTTTACCGCGGCGGTGGCGGTGGCGGTGGATAACCTGGCGGCGGTCCGGGCGGTGGCGAATAACCCGGCGGCGGTCCGGGCGGCGGCGCTGCCGCTGGGATGAAGCCCGGCACCTGGTTGCCCTTCGCATACATGCATTGCGAGTAGGCGTTGTCGTAGAATTGCTGCGCCGTCATGGTGCCGCGCGCTGTCGCGTTCGAGCCGACGGCCGTGCCGCCGAGCGCGCCCGCACCGGCGCCAATCGCCGCGCCCTGACCGCCGCCAATGGCGGCGCCCAACCCGGCGCCGAGCACGGTGCCGAGCACCGCAGTGCCGAACTGCTGATTGTTCGAGGCTTCAGCGACGCCGGCGCTGCGCGATTGTGCGAAGTTGCGGCACTCCGCATCCTCCTGCTCGAACACAGAGAACGGCTTGTTCGGCGCCGGCATCACCGCAACGCGCGGGCCCATGGGCTGCGAGGCGCAGCCCGATAGCAGCGCGAGCGCCCCTACGGCGCCAATGATCACCTTTTTATGCGTCACGTCCGGGCCTCCGCGTTACCTCGGTTGCGGTGAGGCCGGAACCTGGCGCCAGCCGCTGTTGCACGAGTTGACATAGGGGTAGTAACCCTGCGGGTTGTCGCAATAGTACCAGGTCTGCGTCGGCTGCTGCACATAGGCCGGAACCGCAGGCGTGACCACCACCGGCGGCGGGGAGTAGACCACGGGCGGTGGCGCATAGACGACGGGCGGCGGCGGATAGCCGTAATAGTAGGGAGGCGGGTAGAGCGGTACACCTACGCCCACGCCGACGAAGACGTGCCCGGCGGCTGCCGGCGCTGCGGCCAGACTGAGGGCCAGGACCAGGCCCGCCAGCGCCAGACCAGCCTTCGCGGCAAGTCGGTTGACCATCGTCATCTCCTCCTGAAGCTCCCCTGCAATATAGCGATTGTACGGTCCGAGCGCCTCTCATCTCCCCGTGACTCACGGCCCCGGCCGCGCCGGCACCGGCTGCCAGGGCGTATCGCAGGTCGAAACATAGGGATAGTAAGCCTTCGAACTTTCGCAATAATACCAGGATTGCGGGGGCGGCGCGCCGGTCGGGGCGGGCGCTGGCGGCGGCGCCACGACGACCGGGGCGGGCGGCGGCGCGGCCGGCACTACCACCGGCGGCGGCACCACCACCGCTGGCACATAGCTAGGGTAGGGATAGACCGGCTCCGGATACCAATACCAATAGCCGTCGGCGAACCACCACCAGCCGAAGCGGCCGTCGTGCCAATCATGCACCCAATGCCCCCCGCGCCAGACCTCGAGCTCGAAAGCGTTGAAATGATGAAAATCGTGGCCGTGGAAATCATGGTAGCGATGATCGCGGTGCCAGCCGTGGTCGTCGTGATGATCGTCGTGCCAGTCATGATCGGCAAACGCCGGCAGGGCGAACCCGGTAAGGATCGGCAGCGTCAAGAGCGCTGCCATAAGGTGCGTGCGCGGTCTCATCGTCGGTTCCTCGAGGGGTTTGCGGCGGACGGTTTTCCGGGGTCAGGGGCCCGCCAAGACAACGGGCGAGGCAATACTCTATTTCACCGGGTTTCGGCGATGTCATTTTGCGCGCATTTGCGCGGATTTTAGTGATCGAAGATCACGGGAGGAAACGATGCTCACGCTTTATTTTTCGCCCGGCGCCAGCTCGATGGCCGCCCATATCGCCCTGCACGAGGTCGGCGCCGTCTTCGACGCCCACCCGCTCTCCTTCGCCAAGCGCGAGCACCGGTCGCCCGAATTCCTCGCGATCAACCCGGAAGGCAAGGTGCCGACGCTGCTCATCGACGGAAAGCCGCTCACTGAAGTCGCGGGCATCCTCTACTATCTCGCCCGCCGCTTTCCCGAGGCGGCGCTCTTCCCAAACGGCGATGTCGAAGCCGAGGCTCACATCGTTGCCTGGATGTCGTTCATCGCGGCGACGCTTCACCCGGCGCGCCAGCGCGGCCTCGATTATGCGAAAGAGGTCTATGGCATCGCCGATCGGCGATTGGGCGACAAGGAATGGGTGGTGGGGCGCTATTCGATCGCGGATATCCATCTGTTCCGGCTTTATTGGCGGCTTCAGCGCTCGCTGAAGCCGGCGCCCGGCACGTTTCCCAATCTCTCGGCGCATCACGATCGCATGATGGTGCGTCCGGCCGTGCAGCGCGTCTGCGCCATCGAGAGCGCCATCGGCTATGAATTGCCGGCGTGACGCGAGCGCCTAGGAAGTCGGCGACACGGCTTTCGGCAGCAGGAGAAAATAGCGGCCGCGCGCCTTCATCGGCCCGGCGCGCGCCTCGGCCTCGGCGCCGGTGCCCCAGAACACATCGCCGCGCACGGGACCGCTGATGGCGCCGCCGGTGTCCTGCGCCACCATCAGGCGCTGGATCCCGTCGCCGGCATCAAGGAAGACCGGTATGCCGAGCGGCACGAAGCGCCGATCGACGGCGAGGCTGCGCCCCGGCGTGAGCACCACACCCTCGCTGCCGAGCGGACCGTCGCCCTTGATCTCGCGGAAGAAGACATAGGAGGGGTTTTCATCCATCAGCGCGCGGCCTGCGGCGGGATGCGCCGCAATCCAGGCACGGATCGTCTGCAGCGACACGTTCTCTTTGGTGAGTGCGCCGCGCTCCACCAGCAGCCGGCCGATAGGCACGTAGGGCCACCCGTTCTGCCCGTCATAGCCGACGCGCACGGCACTGCCGTCGCGCAGCTGGATAAGGCCGGAGCCCTGGATTTCGAGGAAGAACGCGTCGACGGGATCGGCGACCCAGACCAGCGGCAGGCGGTAGCCGTCAAGGGCGCCGCTTTCGATCTGAGCGCGGTCCTGATACGGCTCGAGCCGGCCATCGACGACGCGGCCGGCGATGCGCTGGCCGCGCAACACCGGCCGGAAAAGGCCGAGATCGACCATGACGAGATCGGGCGGGCGTTTCAGCAGCGGCGTTGTGAAACCAGGCCCGGGATGCCGCGCGCCGGTGAGCTCGGGCTCGTAATAGCCGGTGAAGAGCCCTTCGGTTGCGCCGTTATTGCCGGCGAGCCACGGCACGAACCAGGTTTCGAAATAACGTCGCGCCGCCGCATCGTCGGCGTTTTGCGGCAGGGCGGCGCAGGCCGACTGCCAGTCCGCGGCGTCGCCGGCAACGCCGAGCGCCGTGGTTGGCGGCTCTTTGGCAAGTTGGGCGCAAGAGCGGGCAAAGGCTGCGAGCGCCGCGGCAGTGTCGTCCTGCTGCCATTGCGGCAGCGAGGCGAAGCTCGCCGGCGCCAAGGTCAGATGATCGGGCGGCGGCGGGCGCGGTGCGCAGGCAAAGAGCGCGAACAGCAGCAGAAATGCCGCGGCGCGCTCACGAGCTATGCGTGGCAACGAGGGTCCAATTGGGATCGCGCGAGCGGACCGGCCGGGCGAAGGTCCAGAGATCGGTCTTCTCCTCGACCTGATCGGGATTGCCCTCGACCACGGAACCATCGGCAGCGCGCATGACATGGGTCTGGTCGGAGACAAACCTCACCGTCACATGCGCCGTATCATCGTCGAGGCCGGCCTCGGCGATTTCGACCGTCTTGATGCTGAGGAGGTTGGTGGCGAGCGTTTCGTGCTGCGCCTGGCGGGTACGGATCGCGTTGGCGAAGGACGCGAAGACATCCGGGCTCAGCAAGGGCTGCAACGCCGCCGTGTCGCCCTTGGCGAAAGCATTGACGACAATTTCGAAGGCGCCGCGCGCCCCGGCGAGGAAATGCTTCTCGTCGAAGCTTTTGTCGGCACCTCTGAGCTGCGCGAGGCCGACCGCCAGCGGCGCCGGTCCTTCCGGCGGCGTCGCGGCCGTCGCCGCTCGGCCTCGCGGCGGCAAGGTTACCACCTTCTCCGCCGGTGTTTCGCCCGCGGGCGGCTGGAAAGGCTCGCGCCGCTGCTCCGTGCCGGTGCGCCGTCCGAGCACGCTCCTTAGTCGCAATACCAGGAGCCCGGCAATCACCGCAAAAACAATGATGTCGATGAATTGGTAGCCGTCGCCCATTACTATTCGCCTGCTTCGGGGGCCGCGCTCACTCCTAGATAGGGCCGGGCCGGGCAAAGGGCAAGCAACAGCCGCTAAAACCGTGACTGACGATGTGGTATCTCGCCTTGTATCGCACCGGCCATCCGTGCTAGCCAGCGGCCTTGACAGAGGGAGCGGTTCATGGCGGATCAGGCAGGCGGCGCGGCGATGCAGGACGGCAACGGCGCGGCGGGGCATCAGCTCATCGTCAACGCGCAATACATCAAGGATCTCTCCTTCGAGAATCCGCGCGCCCCGCACAGTTTGCTGCAGCAGAAGGAACCGCCGGAGGTGCAGCTCGGCGTCGACGTCAAAGCGCAGACGCTGGGTGAGGACATCTATGAGGTGACGCTTACCGTCAACGCCAATGCCGCCGTTGCCGGCGAGGCGGTTTTCGTCGCCGAGCTTGCCTATGCGGCGGTGGTGACGGTGCGCAATGCACCGCGCGAGGTGTTGCCGACGCTGCTGCTGGTGGAGACGCCGCGCCTGCTGTTTCCGTTTGCGCGCAGCATCATTGCCAATGCCACGCGGGAGGGCGGCTTCCCGCCGTTGCTGCTCCATCCCGTGGATTTCGCCGAGCTGCTACGCCGCCAGCAAGCGGCAGGACAAATGACGCAACCGGTGGCGACAGCGTAAGCGGAGTTCTCAGTCGTCAGTGTTCAGCAGTCAGTGCAGATGAAACTGATCACTGAGGACTGACAACTGACGACTGTCCCCAAATCGGTTCTTTGATCTTGGCGAGCAACGCCGCATGAGCGGCGAGTTCTTCGGCGCTTGGCGCATGCGGGCGCGGTGGACGGGCCGGGCGCTCGATTGTGGCGAGCGCGCCCGCGACGATGCCGGTCACGGCGAGATCGAGGCCGGGCTGACGGCCGCCGACGAGCTCCAGATAAACTGCGGCCAGCAGCTCGCAATCGAGCCGGGCGCTGTGCTTCGTGCGTTGCGTGAGATCGATGGCGAAGCGGCGGCACAGCGCGTCGAGACTGGCCGGGGCGCCGGGAAAGCGTTTCCTTGCCAACAACAGCGTATCTTCGCAATCGGCGGAAAGCTGCGGCAGATCGAGGCGCTTCAGCTCGGCGTTGAGGAAGCGCAGATCGAATTCGGCATTGTGAATGACGAGCCTGTCGCCGGCGAGAAACGCCATCAGCTCTTCGGCAATGGCGCCAAAGGGCGGGTGCTGCCCCAGGAATTCGGCGGTGAGCCCGTGCACGGCCGTCGCATCGGCGGAGACGTCGCGCTCGGGATTGACGTAGCGGTGGAAGACGCGCCCGGTCGGTACGTGGTTGAAGAGCTCGACGCAGGCGACCTCGACGATGCGATGGCCATCCGCGGGATCGAGACCCGTGGTTTCCGTGTCGAGCACGATTTCGCGCATGGCGCTCAGTCTGCCTCGGCCGGACTCCGCCCACAAGCTCCAGAGTGACGCGGGCAGCGCAGCGCGGCGACAAGGCGCTTCAGCCGCCGGAAGGTGACGGCGCGGCCAAGGCCGCTCGACAGGACGTAATCGGCGCGCCGCCGCTTTTCCGCATCGGGCATCTGCTTTGCCAGGACGGCGCGGAACCGCGCCTCGGTCATGCCCGGGCGCGCCATCACCCGGGCGCGCTGCAGGAAAGGCGGGGCCGACACCACGATGACCGCGTCACAGCGCCGCTCGCCGCCGGTCTCGTAGAGCAGCGGTATGTCGAGGACGACGAGCGGGCGGCGGGCCGCGCGGGCAGCCGCGAGGAAACGCTGCTGGCTCCGGCGCACCAGCGGATGGAGAATGCGCTCGAGCCGTTTCAGCGCCGCCGCATCGCCGAACACCCGAGCGCCGAGGGCGGCGCGATCGATGCCGCCTTCAGGCCGCAACACGCCCGGAAATTCCGCCGCGACCGCTTGGACCGCCGCGCCGTGCCGCGCCAGCAGCCGGTGAACGGCCGCATCGCTGTCATGAACGGGGACGCCGAGCCGCCGGAACATTGCCGCCGCCGTGCTCTTGCCCATCCCGACCGAACCGGTGAGACCGAGGACGATCATCGCTGCGCCAGGCCTGCCATGATGCGCCGGCGCAATTCCGGCGAGACATCGGGCATGGTTCCGAACCAGGCGGCAAAGGCGGGACGCGCCTGATGCAGCAGCATGCCGAGCCCGTCCACGACGCTGTTTCCGCGCGCACGGGCCGCCGCCAGCAACGGCGTCTCCAGCGGCACATAGACGATGTCGTTGACCACCGCGCCCTTCGGCAACGCATCGAGCGCAAGCGCGAGCGGCGGCTGGCCGGCTTGACCCAGGCTGGTGGCATTGACGAGGAGCGCCGCGCCATCGAGCGCGGCGGCGCGTTCCTCCCAGTCGAGCACCGTCACGGATCCACCGAGCGCCGCGGCGAGCGCTTCGGCCCGCTCGCGGTGACGATTGAGGAGCCGGATCTCGGTCGCGCCCTGGTCGAGCAGGGAAGCGACCACGGCGCGCGCGGCGCCGCCGGCGCCGAGCACCACCGCCGGCCCGGTCGCGGCGCGCCATTCCGGCACCGTCGTCACCAGATTCTCATGGAAGCCGAAAGCGTCCGTGTTGCGCCCTTCGAGGGTGCCGTCAGCAGCAACGACAACGGTATTGACGGCGCCGATACGGCGCGCTGTCGCATCGGCGCGGTCGACCAGCCGAAGCGCTCGCTCCTTGTGCGGCAGCGTGAGATTGCAGCCGGCAAATCCGTCGGCAGGCAGCGCGCGCAGCGCGGCTTCGAGACGCTCCGGCGGCACCGAAAGCAGGACATATTGACCGTCGATGTGATAGTGCTCGAGCCAGAAGCCGTGCAGCGCCGGCGAGCGCGAATGCTCGACCGGCCAGCCCATCACTCCGGCGCGGATCATCGGCGCACCGCACCGGCTTCGCGCAAGAAGCCGAGCAGCGGCAGCAAGGGCAGGCCCAGAATCGCGAAATAATCGCCGTCGATGCGCTCGAAGAGTTGCGCGCCGAGATGCTCGAGCTGATAAGCGCCGACCGAGGCGAGGATGCCATCGCCGCAAGCGGCGAGATAGGCATCGAGAAAATCATCGCTGAAATCGCGCATGAAAAGACGCGGTCGCTCCACATGGCGCCAAAGCGCTCGGTTGTCGCGCCAGACCGCGACGGAAGTCACCAGCTCATGCGGCTTTCCACGCAGCCGCAGCAGCTGCCGACGCGCCCCGACACGATCTTGCGGCTTGTCGAACCAGTCTTCACCAGAGACCAGGATCTGATCGGCGCCGATCACCAAGGCGCCCTCATGGCGCTCGGCAACGCAAGCCGCTTTCGCGTCGGCAAGCGATGTCGCGCAGGCGCTGGCGTCTCTGCCTTCGGTGCGGCAACGCAGCTTGATCGCGCCCTCGTCGATCGCGGCGGGATCGCAGGTGACGGCGAGACCCGCCTCTTCGAGGAGGCGGGCGCGGGTGCGGCTGGAAGAGGCAAGGACGAGCGGTGCCACGGTCAGGCTGCTCATCCGTCCTGGCCGTGGCGGCGCGCGATCAGCTTCAGGATCGCCGCGGCGGTTTCCTCGATAGACCGGCGCGTCACATCGATCACCGGCCAGTGGCGCTCGGCGAAGAGACGGCGCGCGGCCGCGACCTCGTCACGCACCGCCTCGATATCGGTGTAGTCGGTGCCTTCTTCCTGATGGAGCATCGTGAGGCGATTGCGCCGTACCTGGATCAGCCGCTCCGGATCATTGGTGAGACCGACGATCAAGGGCCGTGTCGTGCCGAAGAGCTCCGGCGGCAAGCTCATCCTCGGAACGATAGGCACGTTCGCCGCCTTGATGCCGCGATTGGCGAGATAGATGCAGGTCGGCGTCTTCGAGGTACGGGAGACGCCGACCAGGATCACATCGGCTTCGTTGAGGCCCCAGGCCGACTGGCCATCATCATGATTGAGCGCAAAGGTCATGGCGTCGATGCGCTGAAAATATTCGGTGTCGAGGAGATGCTGTTGGCCGGGCAGGCCGCGACTTTGCCGGCCGAGATACGTCGCCAGCGCGCCGATGACGGGATCGAGCACCGGGATCGCCGGCGCTTGCAGCTTGCGGCAGCCTTCGACGAGCGGCGCGCGCAAAGTCTCGTTGACGAGGGTGTAAAGCACGACGCCCGGATTGGCCTCGACGCCGGCGATCACCCGCTCGATCTGGCTCTTGGTCCGTACCATCGACCAGATATGCTCGACCGCTTCGGCACCCTCGAATTGCACAAGACAGGCGCGCGCCACCGAATGCACGGTATCGCCCGTCGAATCCGAGACGAGATGCAGGTGAAAGCGGCTCACGCGTTTGTCCCGAGGGGGCTGTGGAGAAGTGGCGAGGAAAGCATCAGATATCCGGAGGCCACGGGAAAATGCCGATTCAGTCCCCGCTCGACCCTGGCGCGAGCATCCCGTTCAATGCCCCGGGATAGAATCCGGCACCGCTTCGGGAGTCCGGGACAACCGCGCCGCCCGGTCCATCTATCCCCATCTTGCACGGGTTCGTTTTTCACCTTTTCTCAGCCGGTTTATCGCGCTTCGGTATCGCCCAATCCCGTTTTATACACTGTCTGGCCGACGCTTTCAGAGGAAAGCGATGAAACTCGGGATAGAACACCGGCAACCGACAATCCCCATGATCCTCGCTCCAACCTCTTACCCCTACCTTTAGATTCTAAAAAAGAAGGGGTAAGAGGAAGGGATGAGCGCAGGGCAAAAAGCGGCTTGGGCCGGTGATATCGAGGCAGGGCGATGCGGATGGATCTGAGCCAGCCGGGCGCTGAACCGATGAGTGGCGCGGCGGGAAAGCCGTTGCTGCGTGCGTTGGCAGGCGAGGCTTTGCCGCTGCCGCCGGCTTGGCTGATGCGTCAGGCCGGCCGCTATCTGCCGGAATATCGCGAGCTGCGCCAGCGCGTACCGGGCTTCCTCGACCTGTGCTTCACGCCCGAGCTTGCCGCGGAGGTGACGCTGCAGCCGGTCCGGCGTTTCGGCATGGATGCGGCGATCCTGTTTTCGGACATCCTGGTGGTGGCGCATGGGCTCGGCCAGGAGGTGCAGTTTCGCGAGGGCGAAGGGCCGGTGCTGGAGCCGATCCGTGGCACCGCCGAGCTGCGCCGCTTGTCGCTCGATGCGTTTCCCGGTCGCGTTGCGCCGGTTTTCGAGACGGTGGGACGAGTCGCAGCCCTGTTGCCGGGAACGACGGCGCTGATCGGTTTTGCCGGCGCTCCCTGGACGGTGGCAAGCTATATGGTCGAGGGCGGCACCAGCCGCGATTTTGCGACCGTGAAGGCCTGGGCTTTTGCCGATCCGGACGGCTTTGGCGAGCTGATCGATCGTCTGGTCGAAGCGACGGTGATCTATCTCAGCGGGCAGATTGCTGCCGGTGCGGAAGTGGTGCAGCTCTTCGACAGCTGGGCGGGCGTATTGCCGGAGCCGGCCTTCCGGCGCTGGGTGATCGCGCCGACGCAGCGCATTCTGCGGGCGCTCAGGGAAAATCATCCGAAGGTGCCGGTCATCGGCTTTCCCCGCGGCGCCGGGCTCATGTATCGCGCCTATTTCAGCGAGAGCGGGGTTTCGGCGCTTGGCCTCGATAGCACCGTTCCGCCAGGGATCGCGCGCCGGACGCTGCAATCGATCGGTCCGGTGCAGGGCAACCTCGATCCGCTGATGCTGCTCGCCGGTGGCGCGGCGATGGCCGACAGCGTAAGGGCGATCCGGCGCGCCCTGGGCGAGGGAGCCTTCGTCTTCAATCTCGGGCACGGCATCGTGCCGGAGACGCCGGTTGCGCATGTGAGCGAGCTGATGAGCCTGCTGCGCCAACCGCTCGAGCCGGCATGAGCCGCACCGCCGTCGTCCTGTTCAATCTCGGCGGCCCGGATTCGCTGGAGGCCGTGGCGCCGTTCCTGGTCAATCTCTTCAGCGACCCCGCCATTATCGGCCTGCCGCAGCCCTTGCGTTCGCTCGTCGCAAGAGCCATCGCGTGGCGGCGGGCGCCGGTCGCGCGCGCGATCTATGAGCGTCTCGGCGGTGGCTCGCCGCTTCTCGCCAATACCGAGGCGCAAGCGCGCGCCCTCGAAGCGGCGCTGGGGGAAAGCTTTCGCGTCTTCATCGCCATGCGCTATTGGCCGCCCCTTGCGATGGAAACGGCGAAGGCGGTAAAAGCGTGGCAGCCGGACGCGATCGTGCTGTTGCCGCTCTACCCGCAGGCCTCGACGACAACCACGCAGTCCTCTTTCGCAGATTGGCAGCGTGCGGCAACAGCAGCGGGCCTCGGGGCACCGACACGGGCGCTATGCTGCTATCCCGAGGAACCCGGCTTCATTGCCGCACTCGTTGGGGAAATACGCGATGCGCTGACGCGCTGGCCAGGCGGCGTGCCGAAGCGCGTTCTGTTCTCGGCACATGGGCTGCCCCAGAAGATCGTCGCTTCCGGCGATCCCTATCCCTGGCAGGTCGAGCGCACAGCGGCAGCACTGCGCGCCGCTCTCGCCACGCCGGCGCTCGACACCGTCGTATGCTATCAGAGCCGCGTCGGACCTCTAGCCTGGATCGGCCCTTCGACCGATGACGAGATCCGCCGCGCCGGGCGCGAAGGGGTGGGGCTCATCGTCGTGCCGGTTGCCTTTGTATCGGAGCATTCGGAGACGCTGGTCGAGCTCGATCGCGAGTACCGTCATCTCGCCGAGAGCGCCGGCGTGCCGCGCTACGAGCGGGCGCCGACCGTCGGCACGGCTCCCGCCTTCATCGCCGGGCTGGCGCGGCTGGTGCACGCCGCGCGGCCCGGACCTTGTCCCGTCGAGGGTGTGCGGCTCTGCCCGGCGCGCTCTCGCCGCTGCCTCTGCATCTCGGCGAAAGCGGCGGCATGAGCGGGCTCGCCTCAGTCTATCCCTGGATCAAGGCCTGCCACATCATCAGCATCGTTGCGTGGATGGCGGGGCTGCTCTACCTGCCGCGGCTTTTCGTCTATCACGCATCAGCGCCGCGCGGCTCGGACGCGGCGGAGACCTTCAAAGTGATGGAGCGGCGACTGCTGCGCGGCATCATGAACCCGGCGATGGTGGCGGCCTATCTCTTCGGCATTCTGCTGGCGCTCACGCCCGGCATCGTCGATTGGCGTGCCGGCTGGATCTATGCGAAGCTCACCGCGGTGCTGGCGCTCACCGTCATTCACCATCTCTTGGCGCGCTGGCGCAAGGATTTCGCCGCGGATCGCAATCGCCATTCGGCGCGCTTCTACCGCATCGTCAACGAGGTGCCGACGCTGTTGCTGATCGCCATCGTCATCCTCGTGGTGGTGAAGCCATTCTGACCCGGCGCCAAGCGCTCGCCGGCGCTGTCGCAGCGCTGACCGCCGGTCGAACGGACAACGTTCACGCAAGCGGATTGGCGCTACGCGATCTCGCTGCAGCGAAGGGCATCCTCTATGGCAGCTGCGTCATGGAGGCTCAGCTCGCGGCGAGTGACGACTTCACCGCGCTGCTGCTGCAGCAATGCGCCGCCCTCGTTCCCGAGAACGAGATGAAGTGGCAATGGATGAGCCATCGGCCGGGAGAAGAGGATTTCTCGGTGCCCGATCGGATCGTCGGCTTTGCCGCGCGCCATCGGCTCGCGATGCGCGGCCACAATCTGCTCTGGTATTGGCGCACGCCGGATTGGTTCAAGGCGCTGCCGGACCGGACGAGCGCCGAGCGTGCCATGATCGAGCGCGTCACCGCGATGTGCCGGCGCTATCGCGGCCGCGTCTTCTGCTGGGATGTGGTGAACGAGCCCATTTATATCGGCCATGGCCGCGCCGACGCGTTGCGGCGCACCGTATTCCTCGATCAGATCGGGCCGGACTATCTCGATCTCGCCTATCACGCAGCGCGCGCGGCCGATCCGACCGCGGCGCTGGTCGTCAACGAATATGGCATCGTCTACGACACGCCGGAAGAAGAGCAAAAGCGAAGCGCGGTGCTGCGGCTGCTCGAGCGCATGCGGCGCAAGGGAACGCCGGTGGACGCGCTCGGCGTCGAGGCGCATCTCGATGCCGGCGGCGCGCCGTTTTCGGCGACGAAGCTGCGGCGTTTCTTCGCCGATGTCGCCGCGCTCGGCCTCGAGCTGCAGATCACCGAGCTCGATGTCACCGACGAGAATGCACCGGCGGCGATCGCGCCGCGCGACCGGATCGTCGCCGATGCCTATGCGCGGTTTCTCGATGCGGTGCTGGCCGAACCGGCGGTCACCGTCCTCGTCACCTGGGGGCTTTCCGACCGGCATAGCTGGATCGTGCGGCGCGAATGCAGCGAAGCGGGCTGGCGCAAGGATGGCTTGCCGCCGCGGCCTTTGCCTTTCGATGCAGAGCTGCAGCGGACAGCGGCGTGGTATGCCCTCGCCACGGCGCTCGCCGGCGCACCGGCGCGGGCGGCGTCGCGATTCTTGCCGCGGCGCGCTTGATCGAGGCCTGCTAAGGCGCGCAGGTCATGCCGCTGCCGGTGAGAGCGGCTTCGACCGTCGAGAGATCGCTCGCGGGACATTCCAGCCAGCGCGGTGCGGCGGCGCCGACCGTTGCGCCCGGTTGCGAGGCTGCCGGACCCGCTGCCGTGCTGGACCCGCTGCCTCCCGTCGCGGGCATTGCCGCGTTCGAGGTGCTGGCTGCAACCGGCGGCGTGGTGGTTGAGACGCCTGCGCCGAGGGTGGTTGCGCTGCTGGAAAGCGGCGAAGCGGCCGTCGTCGCAGAGCCGGTTGTCACCGCAAGGTTGTTGCCGGCGATGCCGAACCGCGGCGACGATATCGAGCCGCCAGGAAACGCGGTGGTTGTCGTCGTCGACCCCGTGGTTGCGGCGGCGGTGGTGGGAGAGGCAGTGAGGCTGGTCGCCGGGGAACCGATGGTCTGGGCCAGCGCCGCCGGCACAACGCAGCACAGGCAAAGCGGAGCCGGCAGCAGAGCAGACAGGCGTCGCAAACTCGACATCACGCGTGCTTTCGCCAGAGCTGTGACGGTCCAAACGGCGTATCTGCGCCGCCGTTCCCGGTTGCGGCGCTCTTTTCCGCAATAGGCCGCGGCGATCGAACGCGGGAAATGCCATCTTGCTATGGCAGCGCTTTTTGGCGAACCGTGTCGAGCGTCATGTCCGGTAGAGGAGGGCTCGCGGCAAGGCGGAAACGGTGGGTGTCTTCCAGCAGAAACGCTGCGCCGGACCCGTTGGGCGGTGACTTGAAGCGGGTGAACGCGGCGCCCTCCACATCCCTGAGCCAGCAAACCGGCCGCGCATCGGGTGACGTGCTGGCGATCTCGAGATGATCGATCGCGAGATTTCGGGCATGGCGCACGAACAGGGCTTGTGCCGGCAGCGGGCCGAAGCGGCTGGGCTCGGGATAGTCCTTGGCTTCTTCCGGCGGATCGATGGCGGCGCGCTCGGCCGAGCCGCCGCCGCGCTGCACGAGATAGACGTTCGAGATGGTGACGTCCTCGATGGGGTGCCCGGGAATGCCGCTGATGATGGCCGGCATTTCGTTTGCCGGCGCGTCGCAGACGACATCGCTGATGATGATCCGGCGCAGCGTCCCCACCGTGATGCCGGGCGGCCCTCTGAGGCGCGCGCCGAGGCGCAGAAAGAAGGGTGCGTTCCGGATATTGCGCATCGTCACGCCGGTGAAGCTGATATCCTCGACCGTACCGCCATCCACCGTCTCGAGCGCGAAGCCGCGGCAGCTCTCGAAGGTGCAGTTGCTGATGCTGATATTGCTGAATCCGCCGTTGGATTCCGTGCCGAGCTTGATACGTCCCATCGGGGCTCGAGGTGTCGCGGCGGCGCGCTTGAAGCTCCCGTCGAGCATCGTGCCGAGCTCGTAGCCGGTGACGTGGCAGCCGCTGATGGTCACGTTCTCCGTGGCGCGCGCCTCTCCCAGCGCGAAGGAGCTTTTGAGGCAGATGCCGTCATCCGAGGGCGAGTTCACGCTGCAATTCGAGACATGCACGTTGCGGCAGGCATCGATGTTCATGCCGTCGCGGTTGGTGTCGATGGAAATGCCGTCGATGGCGAGGTTGTCGACGCCGGTGGCGAGGATGCCGAAATGGCCGCCGGCAAGGATGGAGAAATCGCGCAGGATCACGTTGCGGCAGCGCTTCAGCGCGATCGCTTTGTCGCCGGCGCCGGGCGCATCGGCGGGCGGCAATCCTGCCTCCGCCCATTCGCCGCGGCTCAAGCCGCGGCCCCAGATCCGCCCCGGGCCGACAAGCGCCACATCGTGCAGATTCTCGCCCCAGATCAGACTGTTATGCCAGTGGTTATGACCGAAATCCTGATACGCCTCCCAGGGAGCATTCGATTCCGCCGCGTCATAGCCCGGCGGGGCCGCCGCCAGAATGATGGAGCCCGGATCGAGGAAGAGCGTCACGAAGCTGGCCAGCCGGATCGAGTAGCAGGCATAAGTTCCGGCAGGGGCGCGTACCACGCCGCCGCCCGCCGCGGCGGCCGCGGCAATGGCGCGGTTGATGGCCGGTGAATCGATGGTTTTGCCATCGCCCGAAGCGCCGAAAGACCTGATGTCGAAATGTGCATCGGCGCTTGCTGCCATGGCCGCCTCATAACGCGCCGCGAGCGCGCCACCGGCGAGCCCAAGCGCCGTAAGCCGCAGGAAATTTCGGCGTTCCGTGCTCATCCCGGGGATCCTATTCCGTGCTTTTTCCTCCGCATCTTCCGGACCGGCGGGAGACCTCCCGGCAGCGCCTTTTCGGCCGCGGCCTCGAGCTCGCCCGCGTGGCGGCGCAAGTAGAATATCCCAGCGAGGACAGAAACGGCCGCAATGCCGCCAATGATGCTGCCGATCGGCCCGGCCATGTGACGGGCCTCCTTGCCGAGATAGTAGGCGCCCGCGCCGTAGAGCACGCTCCACAGAACGGCACCGGCGGCATTGAAGGCGAGAAAGCGTAGCCAGGGCATGCGGTTGGCGCCGGCGATGAAGGCGGCAAGCGCCCGTAGCAGCGACACGAAGCGACCGAAGAAGACGATGGCGCCGCCATGGCGCAGGAAGAGGTACTGTCCGAGTTTGATCCGGGACAGATCGAGCCCGATATAGCGCCCGTAGCGCAGCACGAGGCGATAGCCCAGCTCGCGCCCAAGCCAGAAGCCGATATTGTCGCCGAGGATCGCGCCCATGACCGCGGCGATGACGACGAAGGCGATATCGAGCTCGTGGCTCGTGCCTGCGATGATCGCCGCGGCGATGAGCGTGGCCTCGCCGGGGAGCGGTATGCCCATGCTCTCCACAGCGATGATCGCCGCGACGGCCCAGTAGCCATAGCTGTGCAGAAGATGCGGGACGTCGCCCCGAGAGAGGAAAGGCAGCAAGGGAATGGCGCTCCGCGAACCTGAGTCGCAGCGGGTATTGAAGCGCCAGGTATCGCTTTTGGCGAGAGCTGACCCTCGAAAATTCCTGATTTCGCCCGCGCTGGACTATGCGACCCTGGTCAAACGGGGGCGAGCGCGGCGAACGACCGGCCGCCCGAAAGGGAGGAACCGATGTCCTACGATCTGCTGATCCGGAACGGCGTGGTGGTGGACGGGACCGGTCGGCCCGGCCGGCGCGCCGATCTCGCCATCCATGACGGCAAGATTGCGGAGATCGGCCCGGTGAGCGACGGCGCCAAGCGGGTGATCGACGCGTCGGACCTGGTGGTCGCGCCCGGCTTCATCGATCCCCATACCCATTATGACGCGCAGATCTGCTGGGATCCGGAGATCTCGCCCTCGTCCTGGCATGGCGTTACTAGCGTCGTCATGGGCAATTGCGGCGTCGGCATCGCGCCCTGTCGGCCGGCCTCGCGCGAGGTCGCGATGCGCGATCTCGTCAATGTCGAGGCCATCCCGTACGAGGTGCTGGACAAGGGCATCACCTGGGACTGGGAGACCTTTCCGCAATACCTCGCCGCCGCCGGGCAGCGCGGCTCGGCCCTCAATCTCGGCTTTCTCGCGCCGCTGACGCCGTTCCGCCATTACGTCATGGGCGAAGCCTCGATCGAGCGCGCCGCGACGCCCGAGGAGACTGCCCGCATCAAGGCGCTGCTGAAGGAGGCGGTCGCCGCCGGCGCGCTTGGCTTCTCGACGACGGCGCTGACGCAGCATATCGGTCACCAGGGACGCCCGCTGGCCTGCCGGAACGCCAGTCGCGACGAGATGAAAGCCTATTGCAATGCGCTGCGCGAGCTGGCGGCGGGCACCATCGAAATCGCGCTGACGCCGCGCGTCTCCGTCGTCTCGGACGAGGATTACGCGCTGCTCGATTTCATGCTGGCCGAGAGCGCGCGCCCCGTGACCTTCCTGGCGTTGCTCGAGCGTGACGACATGCCGGAAGCCTGCGCCCAATCGCGACGCCGCATCGAGCCGTTGCTCGGGCGCGGCGCGGTGCCGCAGACCTGCCCCAGGCCGCTCACCCGCGAGGTGTCGCTGAAGATGCCGTTCTCCTTCGCTTCTTTCGACAGCTGGGCGCCGGTGTTCAACAAGACCGTGGCGGAGCAGGCCGTCATTTACCGCGATCCCAGCTTCCGCAACGCGTTCCGCGAAGAGCTGCGGCAACCGCGCGTCTTCAGCGGCAATTGGCAGCTGATCAGCGTGAACCAGGTCGCGGCCCCGCGGCTGAAAGCGTTGGAAGGACGCAGCATCGCCGAGATCGCCGCGGAGCGCGGTACGGACGGCGTTGACACCTTCCTCGATATCGCGCTCGAGGACGCGCTCGAGACCGAGTTCACCTTGCTGTTCCTCAATGTCGCCGACGATCGCGTCGCGGCGCTGCTCAAGGACCCGCACAATTTGCTCGCCCTTGGCGATGGCGGCGCCCATGTCGACCTGATGTGCGATGCCGGCTATTGCACCTATCTGCTTGGCAAATGGGTGCGCGGCAAGGAGCTGATGTCGCTCGAGCACGCCGTTCATCGGCTGACAGCGCAGCCTGCCGATCTTTTCGGCATCCGGGATCGCGGCCGTCTTGCGGCGGGCCTCGCCGCCGATGTCGTGATCTTCGACCCGCGCACGGTCGGCTCGCCCGAGCGGCCGGTCCGGCGGCAGGATCTGCCCGGCGGCGGCAAGCGCTTCGTCATGCCGTCGAGCGGCATTGTCTGGACCATCGTCAATGGCGAAGTCACCTATGCCGAAGGCGTCGTGACCGGCGCGCGGGCCGGGCAGGTGCTGCACAGCTGAGCGGATCGCAACAACCGGCGCTTATCGCGCCGGCAAGTACTGGCGATACCAAGCGGTCGCTTCGCGCATGACCTCATCGAAGGCCGGCTTGGCATAAACCTCGTAATGGCCGAAGCCCCTGAGCACGACGAGTTTCTTCGGCTCGCCGGCGCGGGCATACATCGCCTCGCTCTCCTGCGGCGGCACCAGCCGGTCGTCGTCGGTGGTGATGAGGAGAAGCGGACGCGGCGCAATCCGGTCGACGACCCATTCGGGATTGAAGCTCAGCGTGTCATCGACGAAATCGAGCGGCAGCTCGGTCACCGCCGCGGGATTGTTGCGCCGCGCCGCCGCGCCAAGCTCGAGGGATTGGCGGTCCGGCAGCAGGATCTCGTTGCGGTCGGCAAGTTCGGATACGCCGGTCAGGGTGCGCTTCACCCGGTTTGCGGCGGCGCGCGTCAGCAGATCGTGGTATTCGTCCGGGCGCCGCACGCTGCGCATCCAGCGCGCCCCATTGCCGATACCGACGACGGATACGACGCATTTGACGCGCCGATCGATGGCGGCGACCCAAACGACCGTGGCCCCGCCATAGCTCGTGCCATAGATGCCGAGACGCTCGGCATCGACCTCTGGCTGCGCGCCGAGGAAGGTCAGCGCCGCCTGCACGTCGGCGACGCGGCTATAGGGCGCCAACCGGCTCTTCGGACCCTCGCTGTCGCCCCAGCCCTTGTAGTCGAAGGTCAGCACGACATAGCCCGCCGTGGCAAGCATGGCGGCATTGTCCGGCAAATAGATCGTCCGGATGCCGGTATAGCCGTGGCACAGCACGATCCCGGCGCGCCGCTCGCCCGGTTTCACATCGGCGGGTAGGAAAAGATCGCCGGCGAGCTTGATGCCTTCGCTGTAGAAGCTGACCCGTCTCGACATGGTTTCCTCCCCTCGTCGCACATCCCGAAGAGCCGGCGTGCAGATTTGCATTCGTAGCTGCTAAGCCGGCCGACTCCCTTTCTGTGGGGAAAGCATCTGGCGCACTCTGGCGCCGAGAGCCGACCAGGAGAACGGCTTGCCCAGCAGCTCGACATCGGCATCGAGCCGGCCCTGGTGGACGATGGCGTTGCGCGCATAGCCGGTGGTGAAGAGGATCTTCAAGGAGGGTCGCATGCGCAACGCGGCATCCGCGACCTGCCTGCCGTTGAGTGCGCCGGGAAGCCCGACATCGGTGAAGATGAGTCTTACCTCTGGCTCAGTTTCGACGAGCCGCAAGGCCGCGGTCCCGTCGGCGGCGGTGAGCACGCGATAGCCCAACTGCCGCAGCACGCCGGCGCTGTAGGCGCGGACATCCTCGTCATCTTCGACGACGAGAATCAACTCGCCATGGGCTTGAGGCGCGATCGCCTCCGGGTTCCGGGGGAGGTCGAGTGCGGTCGCTGCCGAGAGGAGGCGCGGCAGATAGATCTTCACGCTCGTTCCCTGTCCCGGCTCGGTATAGATCTTCACGTGACCGCCGGACTGCCGGACGAAGCCGTAGACCTGGCTGAGACCGAGGCCCGTGCCCTGGCCGGCCTGCTTCGTCGTAAAGAAGGGCTCGAAGGCTTTCTCGGCGACCTCCTTGCTCATGCCCAGCCCGCTGTCGGAAACCGCGATCATGACGTACTGGCCGGGGGTGACATCGTCGTTCGTGCCGGCGTAGTTCTCGTCGAGAAACACATTCGCCGTCTCGAGGGTCAGCGTTCCGCCGCGGGGCATCGCGTCGCGCGCGTTGAGCGCGAGGTTCAGGATGGCGTTTTCCAATTGGTTCGGATCGGCCAGCGTGCGCCAGATCCCGCCCATCAGGATCGTCTCGACCGCGATCGCTTCGCCCAAGGTGCGGCGGAGCAGCTCGGAAATCCCGGCGACCAGCTTGTTCGGTTCGACGGATATCGGGTCGAGCGGCTGGCGGCGGGAAAACGCGAGGAGTTGCTGCGTCAGCAGAGCGCCGCGTTCGGCAGCGCGCGAAACGGCGTGCGCCGCTCGCTGCATCGCGGGGTCGTTTCGCGAAATATCGGCGACGGCAAGCTGCTGCCGCAGCATGTCGATATTGCCGAGCACGACGGTGAGCAGATTGTTGAAGTCATGGGCGATGCCGCCGGTGAGCTGTCCGACGGCCTCCATCTTCTGCGCCTGGCGCAATTGCTGCTCGATGCGCTGCCGCTCCGTGACGTCGCGCATAAAGGCCAAAGCGCCGATGACCGAACGGTCGGATGCGTAGAGCGGCGCAAAATCGGCGTCATAGCTTCCGCCGCGGCCGGTCCTGGGAAATCGGAACGCCCTGTTGTGGAGCGATGTCTTCTTGCCCTGCAAGGCATCGCGCCACGCGATTTCGACGGGGCTGCCGACGAGGTCGGGCCGAAGGGCGAAGAGGTTCCGGCCCAGGACGACACCGCGCGGCACGTCGGACAAGGTCTCCATGGCCCGGTTCCAGACCGTGCAACGAAAATCCGCATCGACGCCAACGATCCCGTCCGTGCTGCTGTCGGCGAGAAGCTGGGAGAATTGCTGGGCATGGCGCACCGCCTCTTCGGCACGCAGCCGGGCAGTGACGTCGATCACCGTGCTGATCGAACGGACGAAATCGCCGTTGGTGTCGCGCTCGATCGTGCTCGATACGAAAGCCTCGACGATCTCTCCCGATTTTTTGCGGTAGCGCAGATGCGCGTCCTGGAGCTCGCCGGGAGGGACGATCTCTCCCCAAGGCTGTTGTCGGTCCACGGTGGCGCCGCCGTCTTCGAACTCAGTGATGGATTGCCCGACCACCTCGGCGCGCTCGCGGCCGAAAAGCTCGAGCCAGCTCCTGTTCACGTCGATGACGTGCCAATTCTTGTCCAGGGCATGCATGGGCACGGGCGCGTTGCGGAAGAGCGCGCGCTGGCTCGCCTCGCTCTCGCGCAGCGCCGCCGTGGCGTGTTCGGCGCGGCCCAGCGCTTCGGCCTCGCCGCGCGCCCGCCGGATCACGACCAGCGCGGTCAGCACCAACGCCGCGGTGCCGGCTGCCGCCAAGGCAGCGAAAGCGGCGAGGCTCGGATACCAGTCGCGCAGCACAGCTTGCTTCTTGATGGCGTAGAGAACGTAGACGGGATAACCCCGTAGCTTTCGGTAGCCGGTGATCCGGGCGATCCCGTCAACCGCCGAAACAGTGTCGAGTGTTCCTGTCTCCGAGCTCTGCAATCGTTCGACGATCCGATCGCTGTAGCGGGGCGGGCTCCCGGCGCCGCCGCGCATATCGATTTCCGGAAACCGCGCCAGGACCGTTCCATCCTGCCTGATGAGACTCACCGTGTCGGCGGGGGTCGCCAGCCCTTTGCGGAACTCGACGAAATTGCGCGGCGCCAGGAAGAGAACGGCGACGCCCCGGAACGCGCCATCGGGTCCCGAAAGGCGCCTGGCAAGCGTGAGAACGGCGCGCCCGGTGGCGGGGTCGACCAACGGTCCGCCCAGAACCGGCGATGCGCTGTCGCGTGCCGCCGCGAAATAAGGCTGACCCGTTATCGCCGCCTCCGGCGCCAAGCGCGCCAAGGCAGGATCGCGCAGCGCGCGCAATTGAACGACGCCGTCGGCATTGGCGAGAACCGCCCCTGAAATGCCATCGACGCGACCGATCAGTCGCTGCAGAAATCGCTGCCCCTCGCTCGCGTGAGCAAGGATGTCCAGCCACGATCTCGCCGAGAGCGTGTCCTCGATGTGCGCCAATACCAACGCATCCGCATCGATGACTCGTTCGGCCTGCTCGAGCACGAGATCGCTGATGCGCATGACATCGCGGCGTGCCTCTTGATTGACGCGATCCCAACTCCACCACGCCATCGCGATGACCAGCAGCGCCGGCCCAAGCAGCGCAGCGATGATCAGCGTTCGATAGGAGCCGTAGGAATGGCGCATGTCAGCGCACCGGAAGTGTCTTCGCTTCACCTGCGCTTCGTGCGCTGCGGCGGCCGCGCGTGTTCAGCATCGCGTGATTGTATCGAAGAGGCACCGTACCCGCCATCCAGGAGAAGACCGGCGTATGTGATCAGTTTGAGCTGAGCCTTTCTTTGCAAAAGCAGTCTCGGCGGCCAATGAACCTGGCGGCAACGGCGCAAACGCTTGAGTCGCGCTGCGCGCCATGATGGGCAACCAGTGCGAGCGTCAGGCCTCGGGATAGAGGCCGTGCACACGGCCGAAGAGCCGCGCCAGGCCGAGCAGGGCCGCGATATTAGACATGGGTTGTTTGAGCCGCAGACCGATCTCGTGCACGGATGAAACGATGGCGTCCAGCTCGATCGGCCGTCCCGCTTCGACATCCTGAAGCATCGAGGTCTTGACCGCGCCAAGCTTGGCGGTGATGGCGTGGCGATCCTCGGCGCTCTGTTCGATGCGGCAACCGATGCGCGCGCCGATGGCGGCAACCTCGCGCATCGCCGCCGAGCAGAAGTCGCGCACCAGCGGGTCGGCGAGCACGCGATCCATGGTGGCGCCGGTGATCGCGCTCACCGGATTCATTGTCATATTGCCCCACAGCTTGTACCAGATGTCGCGCCGGATATCGGGCGAATGCGTGACCTGGAAACCGGCCTGCGCCAGCAGACCCGCCACCGCTTCAGCGCGCTCGCTCTTGCCGCCGCGAGGCTCGCCGAGGATCAGCCCGTCGCCCATGTGGTGCTGCACCAGCCCAGGCTGGGAAGTGGACGTGCTGGCATGAACGACGCAGCCCAGCACCTGCGCGAAAGGGATCGCCGCGGCAATGACCCCGCCGGGGTCGACGCTCTCGAGCGCGCCGCCGGGGAAATCCGCCACGCCCTCGCAGAACCACCACGGCACGCCGTTCATCGCCGGCAGCACGAGCGTTGCCGGTGCGAGCAGGGGCGCGATGCTGCGGGCGACCGAAGGAAGCGCCGGGCCCTTGACGGCGATGACGACCAGATCCTGCGGCCCGAGCTCGGCGGCGTCCTCACTGGCCCGTGCCGGGGCCTGAAGGAGACCGCCCGCGGTGTTGAGGCGCCAGCCATGGCGGCGCAGCGCCGCGAGCGTCGCGCCGCGCGCCACCGCGCTGATCTCGGCGTGCCCCGAAGCGGCGAGCTTCGCGCCGATGAAGCCGCCGACGGCACCGGCGCCGATGATGCAGACCTTTCTCATGGGATTTCCCTGTTCTCGCTTCCTAGCGAACGATCACGCCATCGCGCAAAACCTGAACGATCGCGGCATGCCGTGACGGTGTCGGCACGCTGGCCGCGATACGAGGATTGAGCTAGCTCCAAGCCGGTTCCCCGGCATAGTATTTGCCGGTGAGCACCGACACCACACCAGGCCGCTTCAAGAAGAACGACGTCCTGTTCCGCGAGGGCGATGCCAGCGACTGCGTCCTTCGGGTGAGAAGCGGCGAGATCGAGGTCCTGAGAGAGGTCGGCGACGCTTCGGTTTTGCTCGGCCGCGTGAAAGGGGGCGAGTGGCTGGGCGAGATGGGCGTCATCGAGAACCGCGTTCGCAGCGCCACGGCGCGCGCCGCGACAGATGGCGAGATCGAGGTCCTGACGGCGGAGCAGTTCCTCGATCGGATCAGCAGCGACGCCGCGCTCGCGCGCGATCTCATTCTGCGGCTCAGCATCAGGCTGAGGAGCATCGAGGATAAGATCGCCGGGGATCTCGTGAGCTTCTCGCAAGGCCGCAGCGTCCAGCGGAGCGGCGGCGCCGCGCCGGACGGCGAGATCGCGGCCGATGCCAGGATATCGCTTGCCGCGGAGACCGACATGCTGCGTGCGCAGATCGGCGCGGCGCCCATCGCCATCGGCAAATTGCCCTTCGTCGTCGGGCGCGCCGTCGTCGGCGACGAGGCGCCGCCGCTGCGGCGGCCCGACCTCGTGATCGAGGACCAGGAACCGCTCCGGCTGTCGCGTCAGCATTTCATGATCGTGCGCGGTGGCGGCCACCTTATGGTATCGGATCTCGGCAGCACGCTCGGGACGCTCGTGAACGGCCAGGCGATCGGCCATCATTTCATGAAGGACGCCGCGTCGCTGCATCGCGGCGACAACGAGATCATCGCGGGCGGCTGGGATTCGCCCTTCGCCTTCTCGCTCTCGGTCGATTAGCCGCACGCCCTCGCGCGGCGACTCACACACCAATCGCCTGCTTGACGCGTTTTGCCGTCAGCGGCAGCTCGCGGATGCGGATTCCGGCGGCATCGGCGAGCGCGTTGGCGATGGCGCCGGCGGTCGGGCCCTGTGTGGCTTCGCCGGTGCCGAGGAAAGGCTGACCCGGCCGGTCGATGACATGCACCTCGACGCTTTCCGGCACGGCGGAAAAGCGCAGTATCGGATAGGAGCTCCAATCGCGGCTGGTGATCCGCGTGCGGTCGAAGCCGACGCTTTCGTAAAGCGTCCAGCTCGAGGATTGCAGGATGCCGCCTTCGATCTGGTTGCGGATGCCGTCGGGATTGACCGCCTCGCCGCTGTCGGTCGCGGCAACGGCGCGGATGAGGCGCAGCCTTCCCGTCTCATGCTCGAGCGCCACCTCGACGGCGATCGCGGCATAGGCGCCGAGATTCTTGTATCGGGCGAAGGCGAAGCCGCGCCCCCGGCCGGGCTGGCGCCGATAGCTCGACCAGCCGAAGCGCTCGGCTGCCATGGTGATCACGTCGCGCGCGCGGGGATCCTCGAGATGGCGCAACCGGAACGCGACGGGATCGGCCTTGGCGGTCAGCGCCAGCTCGTCCATGAAGCTCTCGATGGTGAAGACGTTCATATAGGCGCCGAGCCCGCGCAGCGCCGAGACGCGCAGCGTCATCGCCGGCACGAAATCGTAAACGATATCGGCGAAGGGGATGGTGTAGAGTGGCAGCGCGTTGCGGTCGCCGCCGCCCTCGGGGAGCGGGATGGGCTTCGGCACCGGCAGCGCGACCGGCTGCGCCAGACGCCAGGCCGGCATGAGATTGCCCGCGGTGCCCGGCCGCGTCGAATGCTCGTTGCTGCGGACGCGGTAGCGCCATTGCGAGATCTTGCCCGTCGCGTCGAGTCCGGCGCTCACCTCGGTGAGCATGGCGGGGCCGTAAGGCTCCCAGCTGTGCTCCTGCTCGCGCATCCACTGCACGCGAACCGGCTTGCCGGGCAGCGCGGCCGCGATGAGCGCGGCATCGCCAGCGACATCGTCAGCCCCGTTGTGGCCGTAGCACCCCGAGCCCTCCATGT
>DATIYL010000057.1:0-12091 GCA_035517635.1 Allostellaceae bacterium
TTGATCTGCCGGCCGCCCTTGCCGAGCACGATCGCCTTCTGGCCGGGGCGCTGGATATGGATCACCTGGCTGATCTTGATGCTGCCGTCCTCGCGCTCTTCCCAGCCCTCGGTCTCGACCAGGGTCGCGTAGGGCAGCTCCTGATGAAGCTGCAGGAAGACCTGCTCGCGCGTCACCTCGGCGGCGATGAGCCGTTGCGGCAGGTCGGTGAGCTGATCTTCGGGATAGAGCCAAGGCCCCTGCGGCAGCGCCGCGGCGAGATGGCGGCGCAAATCCTCGACGCCGTCGCCGCTAAGCGCCGAGACCATGAAGACCGCATCGAAGATCCCTTCGCGGCGCAGCGCGTCGGTGAGCGGCAGCAAGCGCTGCGGTTCGACGAGATCGACCTTGTTGAGCGCGAGCACCGCGCGCCTCCCCGCCGATCTGAGCCCGTCGAGGATGCGCCGCGTATCCTCGTCGACGCCGCGCGCGGCATCGACCAGCAGCACCACCAGATCGGCATCCTCCGCGCCGGCCCAGGCGGCGGCGACCATGGCGCGCTCGAGCCGGCGCTTCGGCGTGAAGATGCCCGGCGTGTCGATGAAGATGAGCTGCGCGTCGCCTGCGACAGTGATGCCGAGCACGCGCGCGCGCGTCGTCTGCACCTTGGGCGAGACGATCGAGACTTTGGCGCCGATAAGCTGGTTCAGCAGCGTCGATTTGCCGGCGTTGGGGGCGCCGACCAGCGCCACATAGCCGCAGCGGCGCAGCGCCGCCTCGGTCATGTGCCGGCGCCGAGCGCCGCGAGAGCGGCGGCAGCGGCGGCGGCCTCTGCCGCGCGCTTGGAGGAGCCGCTGGCGGTGGCGGGCGGCAGCCCCTCGACCGAGACGGTGACGGTGAAGGTGCGGCGATGGGCGGGGCCTTCGGTCGCGACCGTGCGATAGACCGGGAGGGCGCGGCCGCGCGCTTGCGCCCATTCCTGCAGCGCCGTTTTCGGGTCGCGCGGCGGCGCGCCGAGTTTGGTCAGGCGCTGCTCCCACCAGCGCTCGACGAAGCTGCGCGCGGCGGGAAGCCCGCCATCGAGATAGAGCGCGGCGATCACGGCTTCGCAGACATCGGCCAGCACGCTCGGATTGGCGCGCGCGCCCGCCGCCTCCTCGCCGGCGGAGAGCACGATATGAGCGCCGATGCCGATGTCCTTGGCGATGCTGGTCAAGGTCTCGCGCCGCACCAGGCTGGTATGGCGGCGCGTCAGCGCGCCTTCGGCCTCGTCGGGAAAGCGGCGCCACAGCAGCTCGGCGACGATGAGGCCGAGAACGCGGTCGCCGAGGAATTCGAGCCGCTCATAGCCGCGCTTGCCCGGCCCGCGGCGCGTCCGCGCGCTCGGATGGGTGAGCGCCTCGACCAGCAGGTCCGGATGCTCGAAGCGGTGGCCGAGGACGTCGGCGAGCGGTGCCGGAGCGGCGGCCGCGTCCTTCATCGTCAATGGATCGCCGTGAAGAGGCGATCGTAGCGCACGGTGAACGGCCAGTTCCACACCTCCCACCAGCGCGCATAGCCATTGGTGGAAAAGAAGATGAACTCGGCGTGGCCGACGAGGTTTTCCACCGGGACGTAGCCGACGCCGCTGCTGGGATCCCGGCTATCCGCGGAGTTGTCGCGGTTGTCACCCATCATGAAATAGTGATCGGGCGGCACGATGAAAGGACAGGTGTTCTCCATGTCCGTGCTCACCTCGCTCGGATTGTCGCAGCGCGGCGGCGGCGTGGCGTAATCGCGCGGCGCGAGCAGAATCGGGTGCTGCACGCCGTTCGGCAGCGTCTCGATGAATTGCTGCCGCAGCGCGCCGGTTTCGGGATCGACAAAGCTCTCCGTCCGGGTGCGCTTCACCGCGACACCGTTGATGTAGACCGTGCCTTCGATCACCTGGATCTTGTCGCCGGGCAGCCCCATCACCCGCTTGATGTAGTCCACCGAAGGATCGCGCGGGTATTTGAACACGGCGACATCGCCGAGCTGCGGCGGATGGAAGAAGATGCGCCCGGAAATCAACGGCAAACCGAAGGGCAAGGAGTAGCGGCTATAGCCGTAGGAGAATTTGGAGACGAAGAGATAGTCGCCGACCAGCAGCGTCGGCACCATCGAGCCCGAGGGAATATTGAACGGTTCGTAGAGAAAGGTGCGGATGACGATCGCAATCGCCACCGCATAGACGAGCGTCTTGATCGTCTCGACGACGCCGTCGGAGGCCTTGCTTTTCATTAAGGACGCCCGTTACCACGTTGAAAATTATGCGTTTTATCAGGGGATCGAGACTGCCGGTTGGCCTGGATTAAGCGAAGGCCCGATCGCGAAGTCAAGGGCGCCTCCCCCAGCTTTCCGCGGACGTTGCCGCCGCGGCTCAACCCGGGACCGCGCTGATGATCACGAGCGCCTGCGCGATCGGCGGCTCATCGGTGAGCGTGACGTCGATGCGCGCCGCCATGCCCGGCGGCGTCATCGCCTCGAGCCGCTTCAGCGCACCGCCAGTCAGCACCAGCGTCGGCCGCCCGCCCGGCAGGTTGACGACGCCGAGATCGCGCCAATAGACGCCGCGGCGAAAGCCGGTGCCGAGCGCCTTCGAACAAGCCTCCTTGGCGGCGTAGCGTTTGGCATAGCTTTCGACGCGGTTGAAGCGACGGTCGGAACGGGCGCGCTCCTCGGGCGTGAAGACGCGGTCGAGGAAGCGCTCGCCGAACCGCGCGATCGTCTTCTCGATGCGGCGGATGTCGATGAGATCGCTGCCGATGCCGAGTATCACGGGCGGGGGCCGCCACCTTGGGCTGCGGCACGCGCCTCGTCCATGAGCGTGCGCATGCGCCCGATGGCGTCGGCCAATCCGACGAAGATCGCTTCGCCGACAAGGAAATGGCCGATATTGAGCTCGACGATCGGGAGAATGGCGGCGACAGGCCCCACCGTTGCATAACCGAGCCCGTGTCCGGCGTGGCACTCGAGGCCGATCGCCGCGGCGTGGGCAGCGGCGGCGACGAGCCGCTGGAGCTCGCGCTCGCGCAGAGCGCCCTCGACCTCGCAATAGGCGCCCGTATGCAACTCCACCACCGCGGCGCCGAGCGTGCGCGCCATGTCGAGCTGGCGCTGTTCCGGGTCGACGAAGAGCGAGACGCGGATGCCGGCGCCGCCGAGCGCGGCGATGACCGGGCCAAGCTGGGCGCGGCCGGCGACGACGTCGAGGCCGCCCTCGGTCGTCACCTCGTTGCGCTTCTCGGGAACGAGACAGGCCGCATGCGGCCGGTGCCGCAGCGCGATCGCCTGCATCTCCGCCGTCGCCGCCATTTCGAGGTTGAGCGGCCGGTTGATCTCGCGCGCGAGCCGGGCGATGTCGTCGTCGCTGATATGCCGGCGATCCTCGCGCAGATGGGCGGTGATGCCGTCGGCGCCGGCGTCGACCGCAAGCAGCGCCGCGCGCACGGGATCGGGATGGCGCCCGCCGCGCGCATTGCGGATGGTGGCGACGTGATCGATGTTGACGCCGAGGCGAAGCGGCGATGCGGTGCTCATCGGACGCACCTCAGCCGCGCGAGCGCTCGACCGAGTTGATCACCGGCGTCGCCCGCAAAGCGGCAATGATGTTGGTGAGGTGCTTCACGTCCTTGACCTCGATGTCGACGAGGATCTCAAAGAAATCCGCCGAGCGGTTGGTGATCTTGAGATTGGTGATGTTGCCGGCCTGCTTGCCGATGACGGTAGTGAGGCTGCCGAGGCTGCCGGGCTCGTTGCCGAGCGTGACGTTGATGCGGCCGACATGGCCGAGTTCGCCATCGCTGTTCCAGGCCACGTCGAGCCAGCGCTCGGGCGTATCGGCGAAATTGGCGAGCGCGTCGCAATCGATGGTGTGGATGGTGACGCCTTTGCCGGTGGTGACGATGCCGACGATGCGGTCGCCCGGCAGCGGGTGGCAGCAGCCGGCGAAATGCAGCGCCATGCCCGGAATGAGGCCGCGGATCGGCACCGCATTCTCGGACGCCTTCTTGCTGCGCGCGGCGGCGAGACGAACGACCTTGGCCGGCTTGGCGTCGGGACTGGGCGGGTAGATCGCGTGCACCACTTCGCGTCCGGTGGCGAGCCCCTCGCCCACGGCGACGAAGAGATCCTCGACGCTGGCGCAATTGAACGTCTTCAGGACGTTCTCCAGCGCCTTTTCCTGGAATTCGTGGCCGTCATGGCGGAAGGCCTTTTGCAGGATCGCCTTGCCGAGATCGAGGTATTGCTGGCGCTGCTGGGTGCGGACGAAGCGGCGGATGCGCGCGCGCGCCTTGCCGGTGACGACAAAACGCTCCCAGGTCGGCGACGGCGTCTGCGCCTTGGAGGTGATGACTTCGACCTGATCGCCATTGGCGAGCTGGGTGCGCAACGGCGCGAGGCGGCCGTTGATCTTGGCGCCGACGCAGGTGTCGCCGATGACGGAATGGACGGCATAGGCGAAATCGACCGGCGTCGCCCCGCGCGGCAGCGCGATGAGATCGCCCTTGGGCGTGAAGCAGAAGACCTGGTCCTGGAACATCTCGAGCTTCGTGTGCTCGAGGAACTCCTGCGGATCGGGCGCATGCTCCAAAATGTCGAGAAGCTCGCGCAGCCAGCGATACTGCCTGCCCTCGGTGCGCGGCGCGCCCTGCTTGTAGACCCAATGGGCGGCAACGCCGAGCTCGGCCACCTCGTGCATCTCGTGGGTGCGGATCTGCACCTCGATGCGCTGGCGCTCGGGGCCGATGACGCCGGTGTGCAGGGAGCGGTAGTTGTTGGGCTTGGGCGTCGAGATGTAGTCCTTGAAGCGCCCCGGCACGACGCGATAGTGGCTGTGGAGCACGCCCAGCGCGTGATAGCATTGCTCGACCGAGTCGACGACGACGCGGAAGGCCATGATGTCGGAGAGCTGCTCGAAGCCGACATTCTTCTGCTGCATCTTGCGCCAGACGGAATAGGCCGTCTTCTCGCGGCCGGAGACCTCGGCGACGACGCCACCCTCGGTCAGCGTCTCCTTCAGCTCGTCGATGATGCGCTCGACCAGCCCCTCGCCCTTCTCTCTGAGGAAGGCGAGCCGCGCCATGATGCTGGCGCGCGCATCGGGATGCAGCTCGGCGAAGGCGTGATCCTCGAGTTCATCCTCCATCTCATGCATGCCGATGCGCTCGGCGAGCGGCGCGTAGATCTCCATCGTCTCGCGCGCGATGCGGCGGCGCCGCTCCTCGTCCTTGAGGAAATGCAGCGTGCGCATGTTGTGCAGCCGGTCGGCGAGCTTCACCAGCAGGACGCGGATGTCTTCCGACATCGCCAGCACGAGCTTGCGGAAATTCTCCGCCTGCTTCGTCTGGTCCGATTGCAGCTCGAGCCGCGACAGCTTGGTGACGCCATCGACCAGCCGCGCGATCTCGGGGCCGAAGAGCCGCTCGATATCCTCGAGCGTCGCCACCGTATCCTCGACCGTGTCGTGCAGCAGTGCCGTGATGATCGAGGCGCTGTCGAGCTTCATCTCGGCGAGGATGCCGGCGACCTCGATCGGATGCGAGAAATAGGGATCGCCCGAGGCGCGCAGCTGCGAGCCATGCGCCTTCATCGAGAAGACATAGGCGCGGTTGATCGCGTCCTCGTCAGCCGCGGGATCGTAGGCCTTGACGCGCTCGACCAGCTCGAATTGGCGCATCATGGCGGGGCGCTCCGCCAGGCGCGCACGTCATTGGCGGGAGCGCGACGCGACGCTGCGAAGCCGCTCCCGCCCGGCATTCCTACTTCGTCTTCCCCGGGATCTCGCTGCCGCCTTCCGCCAGATCCGGATTGACATCGTCGCTGAGCCCGACGCTATCGTCGTCGGCGACGAACAGCATGTCCTCGCTGAGCTCCTCGTCGACCGCGCCCTCTTCCTCTTCCATGTCGGCGGGCTGCGCCAGCTCGGTCGGCCATTGCTGGGCGCCGATCTCGATCTCCGTGTCCTCCTCGGGCTCGTCGATCTCGACATGCTTTTGCATGCCCTTGATCAGCGAGTTCTGCAGCGAGTCGAGGGCGATCGTCTCGTCGGCGATCTCGCGCAGCGCGACCACCGGGTTCTTGTCGTTGTCGCGTTCGAGCGTGATCTGGGCGCCGGCGGTCACGTCACGCGCGCGCTGCGCCGCAAGCAGAACGAGCTCGAAGCGATTCGGGACCTTGAGGACGCAATCTTCAACGGTGACACGAGCCATGCCGACACTACTCCAGCGTGTAAACTGAGTCTTTCAATATATAAGATGATCGCCGATAACCGCAACATAAGGATGGTGTCCGCCTCCCTCAAAGCCGCTCCGCCACCTGTCCTGGCGGCAGCGCCGCAATCAGCGTGGCAAGGCTTGCGCCGCTGGCGGGATGCCGCCAATCCGGCGCGATATCCGCCAGCGGCAGCAGGACGAAGGCGCGCTCATGGAGCCGCGGATGCGGCAGCACCGGCGGCTCTTGGCGCAGCGCGCCGTCATGGTCGAGGAGGTCCAGGTCGAGGACTCGCGGCTCGTTCCGCTGGCGGCGCAAGCGCCCGAAGCGCGCCTCGACCCGATGCAGCTGGCCGAGCAGCGCGACCGGCGCCAATCGTGTCGCGACCGAAACGACGCCGTTGACGTACCAGGGCTGGTCTCCCGCCGGCAGGGGTGCCGAGCGATACCAGGGCGAGCGCCGCTCGAGGGCGATGCCGGCCTCGGCGAGCGCCGCCAGGGCGGCTTCAAGGGTTTGCTGCGGCGGCCCCGCCGGGCTCGGCAGGTTGGCGCCCATTCCGATCAGAATCATGTCTCTCGATGGCCGCTTGACGGCGGGTCGGCTCTACGGGCAAATGATGCCCGGTCGTTATATTGACATATATTACTCGCGCACATGGAGAAAATGGCGATGATTTTTTACCCTCAAGAGAAAATCGCCTTATTTATCGACGGCGCCAATCTCTACTCTGCCGCGCGCGCGCTGCAATTCGACATCGACTATAAGCGATTGCTAGAACTTTTTGGCTCGAAGGGGCGCCTTATTCGCGCGTTCTATTATACGGCCATGATCGAGGATCAAGACTACTCGCCGATTCGGCCGCTCGTCGATTGGCTCGACTACAATGGCTATACCATGGTCACCAAGCCGACCAAGGAGTACACGGACGGCATGGGGCGCCGCAAGATCAAGGGCAACATGGATATCGAGCTCGCCATCGACGTCATGGAGATGGCGCAATATCTCGACCATATCGTGCTCTTTTCGGGCGATGGCGACTTCCGCCGTCTGGTCGAGGCGGTGCAGCGCAAGGGCGTCCGCGTCACCGTGGTCTCGACGATCCGCTCCTCGCCGCCGATGGTCGCCGACGAGCTACGTCGCCAGGCCGACATGTTCCTGGAGCTGCAGGAGCTCGCCCCCAGCATCATGCGCGTCCACCAGCGCGACGACAGCCGCCAGCAGGCCGTGACCGCGGGCTATCCCGCCCAGTGAGCGCGGCTGACGGCGCGGCGGCGCCCGAGCGCGACTGTCCCTTCTGTCCCCGCCTCGTCCAGTTCCGCACGGCCCAGCGCTCGGCGCATGCCGACTGGTTCAATGCGCCGGTCCCTTCCTTCGGCCCGGAGGACGCCCGCGTTCTCATCGTCGGGCTGGCGCCGGGGCTGCGCGGCGCCAACCGCACGGGCCGGCCCTTTACCGGCGATTTCGCCGGCGTGCTGCTCTACGGCACGCTGCGCAAATTCGGCTTTGCGCGGGGTCACTATGGCGAGCGCGCCGATGACGGGCTCGCGCTCATCGGCTGCCGTATCAGCAACGCCGTGCGCTGCGTGCCGCCCGAGAACAGGCCCGAGCCGGCCGAGATCAAGGCTTGCAACCGCTTCCTCGCCGCCGAGCTGCGGGCGCTGCCCCGGCTCGAAGCGGTGGTGGCGCTGGGCGCGGTCGCGCATCAGGCAGTGCTGGCGGCGCTGGGCGAGCGGCGCAAGGATTTCCCCTTCGCCCACGGCGCCGTCCATCGGCTTTCCGGCGGCCTGCTGCTCGCCGACAGCTATCACTGCTCGCGCTACAATACCAATACTGGCAAGCTCACGACGCCGATGTTCGAGAGCGTGTTCGCCGAGCTGAAGCGCCGCCTCAGCGGTTCCGCTCACGCATGAGGCGCGCCTTGTCGCGCTGCCAGTCGCGCTCCTTCTCGGCCTCGCGCCGGTCCGCCTTGCGCTTGCCCTTGGCAAGCCCGAGCTCGAGCTTGGCGCGGCCGCGCTCGTTGAAGTAGATCGCCAGCGGCACCAGGGTGATGCCGTCGCGCTTGATCGCGCCGCGCAGGCGGTTGATCTCGCGCTTGTGCAGCAGCAGGAGCCGCGGCCGCCGCGGCTCGTGATTGAAGCGCGACGACGGGTATTCCGGGAAATGCGCGTTGAGGAGATAGATCCCGCCGTCGCGCTCGGTCGCATAAGCCTCGTTGATGCTGGCCAGGCCCTGGCGCAGCACCTTCACTTCGGTGCCGGCAAGCTGCAGCCCCGCCTCGACCGTGCTCTCGATGTGGTAATCGTGACGCGCCCGCCGGTTCTGCGCGACGAAACGCTCGGTCCCGCGCAGCGCCATCAGCTCAGTTTAGGACTCCCGCGCTGCGCATCGCCTGGCGCATCCGCTCTTGCGCCTCCGGGCTCGCCGCGACCAGCGGCAAGCGCACCTCGGGCGCCGACTTGCCGAGCAGCGAGGTGCCGAACTTCACCGGCGCCGGGCTGGTTTCGCAGAAGAGCGCGTCGTGCAACGGTGCCAGCCGGTCGTTGATGCGCTGCGCCCGCGCCTGATCGCCCTTGGCCCAGGCCTCCTGCATATCGGCACAGGCGCGCGGCGCGACATTGGCGGTGACCGAGATGCAGCCGACGCCGCCCTGCGCATTGAAGGCGAGCGCCGTCACATCCTCGCCGGAGAGCATGCAGAACTCCGGTCCGATCGCCTGCCGCGTGCGCAAGGGCCGGGCGAGATCGTTGGTCGCGTCCTTGACGCCGACCACATTGGGCAGCTTGGCGAGCCGCGCCATGGTGGCGACGCTCATATCGACGGCGGTGCGAATCGGGATGTTGTAGATGATGATCGGCAGGTCGACCGCCTCGGCGATCGCCTTGAAGTGCTGATAGAGCCCTTCCTGGGTCGGCCGGTTGTAATAGGGGCAGACGATGAGCGCACCGTCGGCGCCCGCCGCCTTGGCTTCCCGGGTCAAGTCGATCGCCTCTTCCGTCGAGTTGGAGCCGGTGCCGGCGATCACCGGCACGCGGCGCTGCGCCACCTCGACGCAGAGCTCGACGACGCGCTCGTGCTCGGCATGGCTCAGGGTCGGCGACTCGCCGGTGGTGCCGCAGGGCACCAGCCCATGCGTCCCCTGCCCGATCTGCCACTCGACGAACTCCTGGAAGGCCTTCTCGTCCACCTTCCGGTCGCGGAACGGTGTGATGAGCGCGACGATCGAGCCCTTGAACATGGGAATCCTCCCGGCTTCACTCCCGGACGATAGCCCCAAGGGCAGGGCGCGGCAACATATCGCGCCGGATTTACCGAAAGTTGACGCCTCTAAACCATGATTTCGTCGGTAGCGCGGCTTGTCTGCCAGCGGCGCGCCGTTACAATGCCTTAGAGTTTTGCGCCAGGACGCTGGCGGCGCCCGGGAGTTGCAATGCCGGTTAGGCGGCTGGCTCGTTTACTGTTGATGTCGTTGCTGCTCTTCGCCTCCGCTGCGCCGGCGCTGGCCCTGAGCGAGGCCGACCGGCAGATCTACCGCGAGGCGTTCCAGGCGGCGCGGGGCGGCAACTGGGCCTATGCCGGGCAGCGCATCGAAAAGGCGCATGACCGGCTGCTCGCCAAGACGCTGTGGTGGATGAACCTGGCGCGCGGGGCGAGCGGCGCCAGCTTCACCGATTTCACCGACTTCATCACGCAGAACCCGGACTGGCCGAGCCAGCTGGCGCTGCGCCAGCATGCCGAGGAAGCGATGGTCGGCGTCTCCGACCAGAAGCTGGCGCAGTGGTTCGACCGCTTTCCACCGGTGACGCCCGCCGGCAAGTTCAAGCTCGGCGATATCCTCATCGCCGAAGGCCACGAGCAGGAGGGTCTCGCCCGCATCCGCGACACCTGGATCAATTGCGACTTCACCGCCTTCGAAGAAAAGTCGGTGCTGCAGCGCTATCACGGCATTCTGCGCCCCGCCGACAATGTGGCGCGGCTCGACCGCCTGCTGTGGGACGGCCAGGACGAGGCGGCGCGGCGCATGATGGCGCGGGTCGATCCGGACCATCGCGCGCTGGCCGATGCCCGCATTCGCCTTGCGGCGATGGAGCCCGGGATCGAACGGCTGGTGGCGCGCGTCCCGCCGGCGCTGCAGAACGATCCCGGCCTGCTCTTCGAGCGCATGCGCTGGCGGACGCGCAAGGAGCATTTCGACGACGCCATCGCCATTCTCGAGCATCCGCCGCATGATCTCGTGCGCCCCGTGGCCTGGGCGAGCGAGCGCCAGACGCTGGCGCGCCATGCGCTCGCGGTCGGCGATATCTCGCTCGCCTACCGCCTCGCCGCGCGGCACGGGCTCACCAGCGGTCCTGTCTTCGCCGAGCTCGAATTCTTCGCCGGCTGGGTCGCGCTGCGCTTTCTGCGCGAGCCCGACGTCGCCTACAACCACTTCGTCAAGCTCTATGACGCGGTGAAGCTGCCGGTGAGCATCGCGCGCGGCGCCTACTGGGCCGCGCGCGCCGCCGACGCGATGGGCTTTCACCAGCTCGCCGCCGCCTGGTACGGCACCGCCGCCGTGCAGGTCACGACCTATTACGGCCAGCTCGCCGCGACCGCGCTCGGCGAGCCCGACATCGCGCGCAGCGTCGTCGAGCCAAAGGCGACGCCGGCGGAGACGGCGGCTTTCGACAAGCGCGAGCTGGTCCGGGTGATGCGTGATCTGGCGGAGGTCGGCGCCAAGGATGAGATCGGCCCCTTCGCCAAGCGCGTGAGCGAGACGGCGAAGGTGCCGGCCGACCACGTGCTGCTGGCGCATCTCGTCGTCAGGTGCGACCGGCCCGATCTCGCCATCGCCGTCGCGAAGAAAGCGGGCTATGCCGGCGTCACGCTCATCGACGAGGGCTACCCCATCACCGCGCTGCCGCCCGGCGGCGCCGGCGTCGAGCGGCCGCTGGTCCTGGCGATGACGCGGCAGGAAAGCGCTTTCGACCGTGACGCCGTGAGCTCGGCCGGCGCGCGCGGCATGATGCAGCTTATGCCGGCGACCGCGAGCCACATCGCCAAATCGCTGCACATGCCGTTTTCGGAGAACCGGCTGCTGACCGACGCGCATTACAACATCATCATCGGCCGCCATTATCTCGACGGGCTGCTCGGGGATTTCGCCGGCTCCTATGTGCTGGCGATCGCCGCTTACAATGCCGGCCCGTCGCGCGTCCGGCAGTGGATCCATGATTACGGCGATCCCCGCGCCAAGAACATCGACGTCATCGACTGGATCGAATCGATCCCGCTGGGCGAGACGCGCAACTATGTTCAGCGCGTCCTGGAAAACCTCCAGATCTATCGGCTGCGTCTCGGCGACCGCGGTCTTGCCTTCTCGCTCGCCAGCGACTTGAAAAGGTGACCCTGCGGGTCTTATCTCCGCCTCTCTGCTGCGGAGGCCAACCATGACCGATCGCTCGCTCGCCGACACCGAAGCCTGCGTCTTCGACGCCTATGGGACCTTGTTCGACCTCGCTTCGGCCGCGCGCCGCTGCGCCGATGCTCTCGGCGAGCGGGCGGAGGCGCTCAGCGCGCTCTGGCGCACGCGCCAGCTCGAATATAGCTGGCTGCGCAGCCTGATGGACCGGCATGCCGATTTCTGGCAGGTCACCGGCGAAGCGCTCGACTATGCCATGGCGCAGCTCGGCATTGCCGCGCCGGGGCTGCGCGAGCGCCTGATGGACGCCTTTCTCACGATCGACGCTTATCCCGACGCGAAGGAAATGCTGGAGGCGCTGCGTCGGGCGCGGCGCCCGGCGGCGATCCTGTCCAACGGCTCGCCGCGCATGCTCGCCGCCGCGACCCAATCGGCCGGCCTTGCCGGGCTTCTCGACCATGTCCTCTCGGTCGAGGATGT
>DATIYL010000058.1:0-14485 GCA_035517635.1 Allostellaceae bacterium
CTGCTCGATCGCGGTCTGAAGCTGCGGCCGCTGACCTTGCCCGACCGCTTCATCGACCACGACGCGCCGGCCAAGCAGTACGACGCCGCCGGGCTCAGCGCCAAGCACATCGCCAACGCCGCGCTCGCCGCCCTCGGGCGCGACAGCCTCGCCGCTTCGGCCCGCGCATGATCTCGCGCCGCAGCTTCTTCGCGGCGATCGTCGCCGCCGGCGCCGCAATGCCGCCGCTCGCTGTCGCCGCCGCGCCCGCCGGCGCGCCGCAGGCGACCATCTCCAGCTTCTACGATACGCTGCTGGCGACGATGAAGAACGGACCGGTGCTGGGCTTCCAGGGCCGCCGCAAGGAGCTGGCGCCCGCCATCCATCGCGCCTTCGATCTGCCGCTGATGACCCGCCTGATGGTCGGTCCGCAATGGGCCGGCCTCACCCCGGAGCAGCAGCAGCAGCTCGTCGCCGCCTTCAGCGAGTTCAGCATCGCCACCTATGCCAGCCGCTTCGACGACTACTCCGGTGAGCGCTTCGAGGTCGAACCGACGACGACGACGACAACAAGTGGCATCATTGTGCATTCGAAGCTGGTCAAGGCCGAAGGCGACTCGGTGCAGCTCGACTATCTCATGCACGATACCGATGCCGGCTGGCAGATCGTCGACGTCTATCTCAGCGGCACGGTCAGCGAGCTGGCCACGCGGCGCTCCGAGTTCTCCTCGATCATGCGCCGCGGCGGCGCCGATGCGCTGGTCGATGTGCTGCAGAAGAAAGCGGCGGCGCTGCGCAGCTAGTCGGCCTGCGCGCGCCTCGCCTACTTCGCCGTTGCTTGTGAGGTGGTGACCTGCGAGGCCTGTTGCGGCGCCGGATCGCGATAGAGGGAATCGAGTTCGGGGATCGGTGCCGGCTCGCCATGCCTCAGCTCGGAGGCGCGATGCTGGCGCCAGAGGCTTCTCAACTCGGCGTAGAAGTCGATGGCGTTGCGCTGCAGCTCGTCGATGGTCTGGAGATTGCGCGCCCGCAGATCGATGCCGTCGACCGCACCGCGGATGAGCCCCATATACCAATAGTGGTAATTTGTGGCCATGCGATTCCATGGGTCGGCAAAGCCGTCCACGCCCATACCGACCGCGTCGCGGGGGTCGGAGGGGCCGAAAATCGGCAGCACGAGATAGGGACCGTCCGGCACGCCCCAGCTATAGAGTGTCTGGCCGAAATCGCCGGTCTGTTTTGGCACCCCGGCCCTGGTGGCAACATCGATAAACCCGCCGAGCCCCAACGTGGTATTCGTAAGGAAGCGAGCGAAGGTGTCGTGCGCCCGCTTGAATTGTCCCTGGAGCAGATTGTTGCCGAAGATGATCGGCTGGTTGAGATTGTCGAGAAAATTGCGGATAGCGTCGCGGCCCACCTGCGGAATGACGGCGACATAGGCCTTCGCCACCGGCTTCAGCGCGACGCGGTCGACGAACAGGTTGAAGTCGAAGATCTTGCGGTTGAGCGGTTCGAAGGGGTCGTTGGTCTTCTCGAATTCGGCACGCGCCGCGGGATCGGTCGGCGGCGTCGCGCAAGCGCCAAGAGCCAAAAGCGTCAGCGCCAAGAGCGCCGCCCTGCCGAAGGAACCGTCGAAAACGGAATGGAGCCGCTTCATGTTATTGGATTTCCCGGGCCTTTGGGCGCTCGTCGCCGAGCCGCGGCATGGTTGACAATGCCGCACACGAATGCAACAGCAATCTTAACGATATCCCCTGTAAACCCGCGCGGTAGCCCGGCGGTGAGCGTCGAGAAACCATTATGCATGCCGAGTCGTTAAAATTGTTTGGATGGCTCTTGCTTGCGGGCAGCGCCGCCGGTTGCCTCTACCTGCTCTATGCCGGCTGGGTGACGCGCCGCTTTGCCGCCCGCGCGCTCCGCCGAACGGGGCAATTGCTGCCGGCGAGCATCCTCAAGCCGTTGTGCGGCGAGGATCCCGACCTCTACGAGAATCTGGCTTCGTTCTGCCGTCAGGACTATCCCGCCTTTCAGCTCGTCTTCGGCGTCCAGGACCCCGCCGATCCCGCGATCGCCGTGGTCCGCCGCCTCATGGCCGAATTCCCGGGCCGGGACCTGGCGCTGGTGGTGGAGCGTGGGCATGACGGCGGCAATCTCAAAGTCGCCAATTTGCAGAACATGCTGCCGGCGGCGCGCCACGAGCTGATCGTCATCGCCGACAGCGATATGCGTGTCGCTCCGGACTATCTCGCCGCCGTCACCGCGCCGCTGCTCGATCCTGTGACCGGCCTCGTCACCTGCCTGTATCGCGGCGTACCGGCCGCCGGCCGCTGGTCGCGGCTCGGCGCGAGCCACATCAATCACGGCTTCCTGCCGCAAGCGCTGGTGGCGGAGACGCTCGGCGCCAGCGGCGGCTGCTTTGGTGCGACGATCGCGCTGCACCGCGACACGCTCACGGCGATCGGCGGATTTGCCGCCATCGCGGACCGCCTCGCCGACGATCATGCGCTGGGCGCCGGGGTGCGCCGCCTGGGCCGCGCGGTGGTGCTGTCGCCGCATATCGTCGATAACATCATCGCCGAGCGCAGCCTCGTCGCCCTGTTCCGGCACGAGCTGCGCTGGGCGCGGACCATCCGCGCCGTCGCCCCAGCCGGATTTTTGGGCTCGGTGGTGACGCAGCCCATGGTCTTGGCGCTCGCGGCGCTGGCGCTCGGCACGCAGCCTGTGGCGGCGCCGGCGATGCTGCTCGCAGCGCTGCTCTGTCGCGGCATCATGGTGCGTATGGTCGACCATGCGCTGGGATTGCCGCCGACGTCGCTCTGGCTTCTGCCAGGCCGCGATCTGTTGTCGTTCGCGGTTTTTGTCGCTAGTTTCTTCACCCGCAAGGTCGCCTGGCGCGATCGTACCTTCCGCATCGGTCGCAACGGGCAGCTGATTCTCGACGGAGACAGGCCGGCATGATGAAAACCCTGTTCCTTCACCCGCCGTCATATGAGGGGTTCGACGGCGGTGCTGGCTCGCGCTACCAGGCGCGGCGCGAGATCCGTTCCTTCTGGTATCCGACCTGGCTCGCCCAGCCCGCGGCGCTGGTCCCGGGCAGCCGGCTCATCGACGCGCCGCCGGCGCGGCTCTCGCTGGCCCAGGTCCTACCCCTGGCGCGCGACTACGAGCTCGCCGTGCTGCACACCTCGACCCCGTCCTTCGCATCCGACGTGAAGGTCGCCGAGGCGCTGCGCGACGTCAACCCGAAGCTCAAGCTCGGCTTCGTCGGCGCCCGCGTTGCGGTTCAGCCCATGGAAAGCCTCGCCGCCTCGACCGCCATCGACTTCGTCGCGCGCAACGAATTCGACTTCACCATCAAGGAAATCGCCGAGGGCAGGGACTTCGCCGATATCGACGGGCTCAGCTATCGCAACGCCGCCGGCGACATCGTCCATAACCGCGAGCGCGCGACACTAGAAGACATGGATCAGCTGCCCTTCGTAACCGAGGTGTACAAGCGCGATCTCGACATCGAGAATTACTTCATCGGCTATTTGAAGCACCCCTACGTCTCGCTCTACACCGGCCGCGGCTGCAAGTCGCGCTGCACCTTCTGCCTCTGGCCGCAGACGGTCGGCGGCCACCGCTATCGCGTGCGCAGCGTCGACCATGTCGTCGAGGAGATCCGGCTCGCCAAGCACTACTTCCCGCAGGTGAAGGAGTTCTTCTTCGACGACGACACCTTCACCGACAACCTGCCGCGCGCCGAAGCGATCGCGCGCGCGCTCGGCAAGCTCGGCGTCACCTGGTCGTGCAACGCCAAGGCCAACGTGCCTCGCGACACGCTCAAGGTGCTGCGCGACAACGGGCTGAGGCTGCTGCTCGTCGGCTACGAATCCGGCAATCAGAAGATCCTGCACAACATCAAGAAGGGCATGCTGGTCGACGTCGCGCGCCGCTTCACCAAGGATTGCCACGAGCTCGGCGTCACCATTCACGGCACCTTCATCCTCGGGCTCCCCGGCGAGACCAAGGAGACGATCGAAGAGACCATCCGCTTCGCCAACGAGATCAACCCGCACACCATCCAGGTTTCGCTCGCGGCGCCCTATCCCGGCACCTTCCTGCACAAGCAGGCGGTCGAGAATGGCTGGTTCGATGCCGAGCACGCCGATCTCGTCGACGAGCACGGCATCCAAATCGCGCCGCTGCACTATCCGCATCTCTCGCACGAGGAAATCTTCGAGTCGGTCGAGGTCTTCTACAAGCGCTTCTATTTCCGTGCCGGCAAGATCGCGTCGATCGTCGGCGAGATGGTGCGCAGCCCCGAGATGATGGTGCGGCGCCTGCGCGAAGGGGTCGAGTTCTTCCAGTTCCTGCGCGAGCGGGAGATGGCGCACTGACGCTACGCCGGCGGCTCATCGTCTGTGCCGACGATTTCGGCCTCGACGATGCCGTCAATGCCGCGGTCGAGCAAGCGAGCCGGGACGGCATCCTCACCTGCGCCAGCCTGATGGTCGGCGCGCCGGCTTGTGCCGATGCCGTGGCGCGCGCGCGGCGCCTGCCGCGTCTCGGCGTCGGCCTTCATCTCAATCTCGTCGAGGGCAGGCCGGTCCTGCCGCCCGAGCAGGTGCCGGACCTTGTCGGTCAAAGCGGCGATTTCGACGAGAACATGCTGCGGGCGGGCTGTCGCTTCTTTTTTGGCCGCCGCGCCCGCCGCCAGCTCGCCGCCGAGATTCGCGCGCAATTCGCCGCCTTCCGCGCGACCGGGCTCGCCCTCGATCACGTCAACGCCCATCGTCACATGCATCTCCACCCGACGGTCGCGCGCCTCATCGTGCGGATCGGCCGCGAGTTCGGCCTCCGCGCGATGCGCGTTCCGGCCGAGCCGCAGCAGGTGCTGCGGCGCGCCGCCGGGGCCGAAGGCGGCCGCGTCTTCCCGCCGCTCTATGCGCCCTGGATCGCGCTGCTGCGCCGCCGGCTGCGTCGCGCCGGGCTGGCGCTCAACGACCACCTGCTCGGGCTCGCCTGGACCGGTGCCATGACCGAGGAGCGGGTGCTGCGCCTTGTCGCGGCGTTGCCGCCGGGAACTAGCGAGCTCTATTGCCACCCGGCGGTGGCGCAAACGGCGCGGCTCCGTCGCACCATGCCGCGCTATCGCCCGGTCGACGAGCTGGCGGCGCTGCTCAGCGTCCGCGTCCGGGCGGCGATCGAGAGCGGCGGCATCGAGCTCGTCCGCTATGCCGACCTGGCGGCGGCGCCGTGATTCGCGCGGCGACGCTGCTCGGGCTTTTGGGCCTGGCACTCGCCACGGCGCTCTTCGTCTGGCAGGGCATTGGCCCGGTGCTCGGCGCTTTCGCCGCGGCGGGGCTCGGCATCCTGTGGGCGAGCCTCTTCCATTTCGTCTCGATGGCGCTGAACGCGCGCGCCTGGCAAGTGCTGCTGCCCCGACCGGGGCGCTTTCGCCTCGCTGTCTTCCTCTGGGCGGTCTGGCTGCGCGAGGCCGTGAACGGCCTTTTGCCCGTGGCGCGCATCGGCGGCGAGGTCGTCTCGGCCCGGCTGCTCATCCGGCACGGATTGCGGCCGCCCAAAGCGGTGGCGAGCCTGGTCGTCGATATGACGGTCTCGCTCGGCTCGCAATTCACCTTCACCGTGCTCGGCCTTGCGCTGCTGGCGGCGCAGGGCGCGGGCGGCGGTATGGTGCGCGACTTGGCGCTCGGGCTGCTGGCGGCGCTGCCGCTGGTGGCGGCTCTCCTCCTCGTGCAGCGCGTCGGTTTCTTCAGCCTGCTGGCGACGCTCTTCCGCCGCCTGTTCGGCGATCGGTTCGACGCCTTGGTGGGCGGCGCCGTGCCGCTCGATCGCGCGGTGCGCCGGCTCTATCGGCGGCGGCGCGCCATTCTCTCCTCGTTTTTCTGGCAGGTGGCCGGCTGGATCGCCGGTGCGGGGGAGATCTGGCTGGCGCTTTCATTTCTCGGCGGCCGTCCGAGCATCGCCGGCGCCTCGATCATCGAGGCGGTGATCCAGGCGCTGAGCAGCGGCGCCTTCGTCGTGCCGGGTGCGCTTGGCGTGCAGGAAGGCGGCTTCCTCGCCATCGGCACGCTGCTCGGTCTTTCGCCGGAGCTGGCCTTGGCGCTGGCGCTGATGCGCCGCGCGCGCGATGTCCTCATCTTCCTGCCCGCGCTGGTGATCTGGCAAGTCGCGGCCGGCCGGCGCGCGCTCAGCGCTGCTTGACCGGGCCGAGCAGCGCCGGCAGCACGAAGAACGTGCAGATCAGCGTGTAGAACAGCGCCAAGGTGAGCAGCTTGCCCATCTCCGATATTCCGGGGTCGTTCGACAGCGCGAGGCTGCCGAAGGCCGTGCCGGTCGTGAGCGCGCTGAAGAGGATGGCGCGTGCGGTGCTCGACTCCAGCAGGTCGCTGTTGCCGGCGCGCCAGCGCATGACGAAATAGATGTCGAACGCGACCCCGACGCCGAGCAGCAGCGGCAAGGCGATGATGTTGGCGAAGTTGAGCGGCAGGCCCGCCAGAATGCTGGTCGCCATCGTCAGCAAACCCGCCAGCAGCAGCGGCGCCAGCACCAGCGCCACGTCCCAAAGCCGCCGCAGCACCAGCACCAGCAACACGCAAATGGAGGCCAGCGCGATGATGCCGGCGACGATGAAGGCGTGCGTCACCGTGCTCGCCGATTCCTGGATGGTGACGGGCGTGCCCGTGGCGTCGGGAACGATTTGCTGAACCGCCGTGGTGAAGCGGTGCAGCACACGGTTGTCGCGCGCATCGCCCTTGGGGAAGACTTCGACGCGCGCCCGTCCGTCCGGCGCGATCCAGTCGCGCTTCAACGATTCCGGCAGGCTCGCGAGCGTGACCGGCTCGGCCTGCAGCGCCAACCGCAGATCGTCGAGACGGCGCTCGATTCCGGGAGCGACATTGGCGCGGAGCGCCGGCAGCACTGCGGCGCCGCGCTGCTGGACCGCGTCGAGCGCCTTTGACAGCTCGGCCGCAGGCGCGCTGCCTTGCGCCGCGACCTGCTTCAGGTGCTCGTTGCATTGCGCGATCGTCGCCAGGACCTGCTGATCGGTCGGGGCAGGCTTGGTTTGCGGCGGCGTCAGTGTCGGGCCGAGGAGTTGCGCCGCGTCATGGAGAATGGCGAGCTTTTTCTCCTGGTCGCTCGGCACGAAGGTCTTGGCCGTGAGCACTTGCGCTACTTCCGGCAGCTTGTCGAGCTTCTCCGCCACCGCGGCCGCGTCGTTCACCGAGGGCGTCAGGAACTCGATCGTGTACGGGGTCGTCTGCGGATCGGACATCAGCGAGAACAGCGTCGAGACCGCTTCTTCCTTCGTGCTCAGCAGGTGGAGCGGGTTGAAGTCGAAGGTAAGGCGCGGCATCACCGCAAGGCAGCCGGCCGCCAGCAGCAGCGAAACGGCGATCACCGGCATGCGGCGGCGCACCAGGAAGTGGTCGAGCGGTGCCAAAGCGGCGAATCCCACTGGCCGCCGCTCCCCCTTGGGACGCAGGATCGTGAGCAGCGCCGGCAGCAAGGTGAGGTTCAGCACCAGCGCCAGCAACATGCCGGTGCCGGCGATGAGGCCGAGGTCGGAGACGCCGGTGTAGTCGGTCGGCACGAAAGAGAAGAAGGCGGCGGCTGAGGCGATGGCCGCCACCGCCAGCGGCCCGCCGATGCTGGCCGCGGTGCGGCGCAGCGCCTCGGTAAAATTGTCGGCGCGAAACCGCTCGTCGCGATAGCGGACGCTGAACTGAATGCCGAAATCGACGGCGATACCGACGAAGAGTACGGCGAACGCGGCCGAAATCGGGTTGAGCGGCCCGACCACGCCGATGGCGAACGTGCCGCAGGCGACGAGCCCGATGATCAGGGTGACGACGATTGCCACGAAGAGGCGCAGCGAGCGCAGCGCGAGCATGAGCCAGAGGAAGAGCAAGCCAACCGAAAGCGTGGTCGAGAAGCCCGCGCCGTTGGTCAAGGTCGAGAACTGGGCGTCCGAGATCGCCACCGGCCCGGTCACACGCACGGTCACGCCGTTGGCCGGGGTCAGCCCGAGCTGCCGGGCCGCGGCACGGATCGCATTGGTGGCTTGCTGGCCCGGCTGGACGGCATTGTAGTCGAGATTCGCCTGGATGATGATGAAGCGCCGCAGCTCCAGGGGTTCGGCTTTGCGGCCGGTCATCATCGTCTGCCAGGACAATGGCCGGTGCTGGCCTTCAAGCGCGGCCGTCGTCGCTGCGGCGACGGTGCTCAGCGATGTCTCGATGTCCTTCGCCGGGATATCGCCATGGATGACGCCTTGCGCCGCGAGATCGAGCGCATCGAAGACCCCGCGCAGGTTCGGATCGGCCGCCAAGGTGCCGATCAGCGGCTGCGCCGAAATCAGCTGGTCGGCGAAGTCCTGCACCTCGGTCTCGGAGAGAAACAGCATGCCGTTCTTTTGAAAGAAAGGTCCGCTGTCCGGCCGCCGCACGGAGCGGAAGAAATCCTTTTCGGTCGCGAGGCGCTTGGCGAGAGCCTCGGTGGCATCGCCTGCCTGGTCGGGGGTCGCGGCATCGATGACCACGATCAGACGGTCGGTATTCTGCGGGAAGGCGTCGTTGAGCGCCTGCTCCTGGATGCGCCAGGGCAGATTGGGGTTGATCAGCTTGTCGATATCGGTGTCGATGCTGATATGGCCGGCGGTGTAGTAGCCGCCGGCGATGCTGAGCGCCAAAATGATGAGCGCCACCACGGCGGCGTTGCGCCGGCTGAATTCGACCACATTGGTGATGAGGCCGATCATCGTGGCATCACGCCTCGCGATAGAGCAACAGCACGAATCCGACGACCACGAAAGCGATCGGCCAGACCCAGGCGGCAACGCGGCTCGCCCGTCCTTCGAGCCGCAGTTCCAGCCACCGCGCCCAGCCGGCGGTGATGCCGGCGAGCGCCAGCGGCACATGGGTGATCTCGATCAGCAGCTGCTCCTTGATGTTGGAGAGCGCATGCGAATGGGTGAGCAGCAGCGCGCCGCCCGCAGCGGTGATCAGCGGAAACACCAGCGCCGCGCGCGACCGGCCAAGGCCGCCCGCGCGCACGCGCCATTCGAACAGCGCGAAAGCGGCGATGAGCGCCACGAAAATCCGGTGCTGCACCACTTCCGGATCGCGAAAGCTGGCGAGCAGCCCGACATCGCCGAGCGGCCAGACCTCGGGATCCGAGCGGATGAAGAGAAAGCCGGCAAGGACGAGGAAGAGCAGCGGCCAATGCCGCGCCCAGGGCGCGCGGCCCGTGCGCTCGAGCAGCGCCAGGATCCCGATCGCCAGGACCAGGACGCCCGACCAGTGATGGTTGTACTCCGACCAGGCGATGTCCTCGGCATTACGCGGCGCCACGACGCCTTCGCCCGGGACGAAGGCCTCCGGCGCCGGCGCATGCGCTGCCGCGGCGGCGTCGATCTGCGCCTGCAGCTCGGAGAGGGCGAGGCTGGCATGGTCCGGGCTCTTGAAGCGCGGCCATTCCGGGGTCAGGCGCTCGACGATCTCGTGCCACGAGGCGCGATCGGTTCGCAGATCTTCGGCCGGCGGCTGCGAGGTCAGCGACGCGGCGGCAAAGAGCACGGTGAGCCCGATGCCGAGCTCGACTTCGGCAAAGCGCCGCAGCCGCAGCACAGGCGTCGCGGGGTCGCGGCGCAACCGCTCGACCAGGCGATAATTCATGGCGCCGAGAAACAGCAGCCCCAGCAGCAGCATGATCTTGGCGAAGACCATGACGCCGTAGGCGGTGCCATAGAACGCTTCGAGCGAGCCGACATAGACCACCGCCATGGCGACCCCGCCGGTGACGAACAGCGCCACCGCGCCCATGGAGATCTGCGAGAAGCGCCGTCCGATCAGGCGATAGGCTGAGCCGTCGTTGACCGCGGCGAGGCTCACGAGGAAATAGGGCATGCCGCCGATCCAGGCGGCCGCGCCCGCCATGTGGATGAAATCCGCAGCGCCCAGCGGCAAGCGGCCGGAGAGCCGCGCCGCGGCGTGACTGGTGCCGATCTGCGCCAGCAGCATCACGACGGCCAACACCGGAAGCAGGGGAAAGCGCCATCCCGCAAGCGGCCTTGCGGCGACGACCGTCGCCAGCAGCGCCGCCGTTGCGGCGATGAGACCGAAGCGGGCGAACTCTGCACCCATCGCCTCGATCAGCGGCATCTCGAGCGTCCCCGCCAGGACCAGCGATTGCAGCAGGACGAAGCCGAGCTCGGTGATCGCAAAGGCGAGGCATGACCAGACCAGCAGCCGCCGGCACCGCTCCAGCGTCTCCCGCCCGGTCCTGCCCAGCTCCGGCAGGATGGGCCGGCCGAGCAGCGCCAGGAAGATAATGCCGCCGATGGCGAAGGATTGCGCGACAAGCACGGCGCCGCGCAGGATGACGCTGAGGAAACCGAAGATGTCGAGCAGCAACCCCATGTCAGGGCTTGACGGTGAAGGGAATGTCGCCTCGCGTGATATGGCCGTCGAGGGCGAGGACCTGCCAGCGCAGCCGGTACTGCCCCGGCGGCAGCCCGACCAGCCGCGCCACGAGACTGTCCGTGCTGGCCGCAGGGTCAACCGGCAGGACCGTCGTCGATCCATCGGCGGCGATGAGGCTGAGCCGCGAGCGCTGGTGGTCGATGCGGCTGTTGAAGCGCAGGAGAACCGGCGCGTCACCGCTCGCCAGAACCGCGCCATCGGCGGGCGAGGCGGAGACGACGATGGCGTGAGCAGACGCAGGCAAAGGCTCAAGCGCCGTCCCGGCCAACAACAGGACAGCGACGAGCCCGCGCAAGGCGGCGAGGGACATGGGCCCCTTTATCGAAGACCGCTCGCCGGCACGCAAGCCCCGCTGCACCGGAGCGGTGTCGGGTGGCTGGCGGCTGTCGGGGTGCGCCGATTGACGCGGGCTGGACCGCCCGATAGCTTCGCTCGTTGATCCCTGGGGTCACAGAAATCTCGACGAACGCGCGACGGCGACGCGGCGAGGGGAGACGCGGATGAAAATCGCGGTTTTCGGCGCCGGCGCGATCGGCGGCTATCTCGCGGCAAAGCTCGCCGCCGCCGGTCACGAGGTGGCCGTCGTTGCGCGCGGTCCGCATCTCCGGGCGATGCAGGAGCAAGGCCTCCGCCTCGAAGAGCGCGGCGCGATCCAACTTCTGCCGATCCGTGCGGTCGAGCGCGCCGAGGCGCTCGGCGCGCAAGAGCTGGTGATCATCGCGGTGAAGGCGCATGCCATGCCGGAAGTGGCGCCGGCCATCGCTTCGCTCATCGGTCGCGAAACGGTGCTGCTGCCGGCACAGAACGGCATCCCCTGGTGGTTTCCCCACCGCGCCGGCGCACCGCTCGAGGGCACCCGCATCGCCGCTGTCGATCCCGAAGGCGGCGTTGCGCGCGCGCTCGATCCGGCGCGCGTCGTCGGCTGCGTCGTCTATATGGCGGCTGCCGTGCCCGAGCCGGGGCTGGTGCGCCGTTTCGGCGGTAATCTCCTGATCCTGGGCGAACCCGACGGCTCGGCCTCGGCGCGGCTCGACCGATTGGAGCAGCTGCTCACCGCCGCCGGCATCAAGACTGAAGTGACGGCGCGCATCCGCGATGCCGTCTGGATGAAGCTCTGGGGCAACGTCGCCTTCAACCCGGTGAGCGTGCTCACCGGCGCCAAGATGGACCGGATGGCCGACGATCCCGGCGTCCGCGCCGTATTGCGCGCGGCGATGCTCGAATGTCAGCAGGTCGCCGAGCGGCTCGGCGCGCATTTCGACCGGGATGTCGAGCAGCGCATCGAGGAGGCGCGCGTCATCGGCGATTTCAAGACCTCGATGCTGCAGGATTTCGAGGCGGGACGGCCGGTCGAGATCGACGCGCTGGCGGGCGCCGTGATCGAGCTCGGCCGGCGCGTCGAGGTGAAGACGCCGATGCTCGACGCAATCTACGCGCTGACCCGCATGCGCGCCGGGCGCTAGGCGTCCGACCGGGCGGGGCGGCGACGGTCCACGGCGCGGCCGTATCAGGTGTGCCCGCCGTGGAATCTCGGGTTTCTCCGGGTTGCCGGCCGCGTCCGCTCTATCATTCTCTTTCCGACTCGTCGTCTTCTTAGGGACGAGGGCGGGAAATGCCGGCGATGACCGATCTCTACCACTACCCCTTGCTGTCGATCTTCCTGGTCAGCGTGTTCGTCGTGCTCGCGTCGAGCGAGATCGGGCGTTGGCTCGGCGTGCGCATCAGTCGCCGCGGCGGCGACGCGGTCTCGACGCTCGAGGCGGCGATCCTCGGGCTGCTCGCGCTGATGATCGGCTTTACCTTTTCTATGGCTCTCCTGCATTTCGACGGCCGGCGCGATGCCGTGTTGAACGAGGCCAACACCATCGGCAGCGCCGCGCTGCGGGCGCGGCTTTTGCCGCCGCCCTACGGTCCGGAGTCGCTGAAATTGCTGCGGGAATACGTGCAGATTCGGGTGGACATCACCGGCCGTGTTCCGTCCGACGAGGGCCTCAGCGCAGCGATCGACCGCTCCAACGCGCTGCAGGAAGCGCTTTGGCAGCAGGCGATGGCAGCAGCGGCGAAGGACAACGGCATGGTTCCGACCGGGCTCTATGTCCAGGCGCTGAACGAGATGATCGATAGCCAGGAGAAGCGCCTCACCGCGGTGCGCAAGCGCGTGCCCAACAGCGTCCTCATCGCGCTCTACGGCGTCACCGCGGTTGCCGTCGCCTTTACCGGTTATGCCAGCGGGTTGGAAGCGCGGCACGCGCGCCTGCCGGTCTACCTCATGGGGATTCTCGTCTGCGCGGTGATCTTGCTCATCCAGGATCTGGATCGGCCGAACATCGGTTTCGTCAAGGTAAGCCAACAGCCGATGCTCGATACGGCTGCGGCGATTGCGGGCTATCACGACAAGCCCTAGCCGGGTTTGGTCGGGCGCGTCTCCGGCCTTAATGCGAATCCGCGCTCGGCCATAAGCTGAAATCGAGCGTCTCCTCGGGTTCCGACCTTATGGGGCCGCCGCTGCCGTTATGCGAGCGTCGGCGCCCAATTCGGACGATCGTTGCGTCCTGTGGGTCGGGGTCCGTCATGCGCCTCTCGTTTCGTCTCGTTCTCGCCGCTCTCGCTGTCGCATCGCTCTCCGTCGGGAGCGCGCCGGCGCAGCAAGCCGGCGATGCGCAGGGATCCGCGCCGTCGCCGCCGCCCGGCGCAGAGATGCGACGCGCCCCGCCGCCGTCGCTCGATCTCGATCTCCAGGTCGTGCTCGAGCCACGCGCGATCGAGCTGCTCAAAGCCGTGAGCCGTCGGCTGGCGGACGCCAAGACCATGAACTTCACGGCCGTCACCACCTATGAAAGCCTCGCGCGTACCGGCGAGCCGCTGGCCTATATGACGCGCTCCGAAGTGACGGTCGAGCGTCCCGACAAGTTGCGGGTGATCACGCCGGCCGACGGGCCGCGATCGGAGTTCTACTACGATGGCAAGCAGATGATGGCCTATGAGCCGGCGGCCGATCTGGTCGCGGTGGCCGACGCGCCGCCGACGATCGATGCGACGCTGAAAGCGGCGTTCACGACTGCCGGGATCTATTTTCCTTTCACCGATTTCATCGTCGCCGATCCCTATCGGGACGTGGCCGACGATCTGAAGCTGGCCTTCGTCGTCGGGCAGTCGCAGGTCGTCGGCGGCACGACCACCGATATCGTGGCCTTCGTCGATCCCCGGGCACAGGTCGAGCTGTGGATCGATGAGAAGGAGAAGCTGCCGCTGATGGCGCGCGCGACCTTTTTCAATGAGCCCTACCGCTATCGGCATGTCATCGAGTTCTCGAACTGGCAGCTCGACAAACCGGTTCCGGCGGACGCGTTTCATTCGGCCGCGGCCGCGCAGGCCAAGCATATCGAGTTCGCGATTCCGGCGTCCGGCTCGTCACAGCCCAAATAAGCGAGCGAGGTGACCATGAACAAGACTCTGATCTGCCTTTGCGGGTTGCTGCTGGCGGTGCCGATGCGCGGCGCCGGCGCGTGGTCCCATGCGGGTGCTTGGGGCACCGAGTCCGGCGCCGGCGGTTCCTGGAGCGCGAACGGGTACCGCGGCGGCGGCGCCTCGGGCGGCGGCGGCTCGTGGAGCGGGACCGGTTTTCGCGGCGGCACCGCTTCGGGCGGCGAAGGGTCGTGGCACGGCACCGGCGCCTCTGGCGGCACGGCATCGGGCGGCGAAGGCTCGTGGCAGGGTACCGGCGCCCATGGCGGCACGGCGTCAGGCGGCGAGGGCTCGTGGCATGCGACCGGCGCCTCCGGTGGCACGGCGTCAGGCGGCGAGGGCTCGTGGCATGCCACCGGCGCTTATGGCGGCACGGCCTATGGCGGTGCGCACACTTACTATGGCGGGTACTACAGCGGCTACCATCCGCCGACGGTCGTCAACACCTATAGCAGCGGCTGCTACAATTGCGGCGGCTGGAACGCGGGAGGCGCCGCGGCGGTCGCGGCCGTCGGCGGCATGGCGGTGGGCGCCGCTGCCGGCGCCGCCGC
>DATIYL010000059.1:0-6772 GCA_035517635.1 Allostellaceae bacterium
CGCAGCAGCTGCAGATAGTCGACCATGATGACGCCGAGGCCCTGCTGCCGCATCAGGCGCCGCGCGCGCGTGCGCAGTCCGGCGATGGTGAGGGCAGGGGTGTCGTCGATGAAGAGCGGCACCGAAGCGAGCTTCTGGCTGGCCTGAACGAATTTGCCGAAATCATCATGCGAGACGTCGCCGCGGCGGATGCGGTCGGAGGCGACTCGGGACTCTTCCGAGAGCACGCGCGTCGCCAGCTGCTCGGCCGACATCTCCAGCGAGAAGAAGCCGACCACGGCGCCATCCTCCGCCACGACTCGGCCGTCGGCAGTGCGACTCGGCCGGAACGCCTTGGCGGCGTTGAAGCCGATATTGGTCGCCAGCGCCGTCTTGCCCATCGACGGGCGGCCGGCGAGCACGACCAGATCCGAGGGGTGGAGCCCGCCGAGCAGCTTGTCGAGATCGGTGAAGCCGGTGGAGACGCCGCTGGTGCGGCCGCTGCGCTTGAACGCCGCCTCGGCCATGCCGATCGCTTCGGCGAGCGCATGGTTGAAGGGGCGAAAGCCGCCTTCATATTGTCCTGTCTCGGCGAGGTCGAAGAGCTTCTTCTCGGCCTGCTCGATCTGCGCTGCGGCGTCGCGGTCGAGATCGTAGTTATAAGCGTCGTTGACTGTGTCCTCGCCGATGGTGATCAGCTGGCGGCGGAGATAAAGGTCGTGGATGGTGCGACCATAATCCTCGGCATTGATGATGGTGACGACCGAGGTCGCGAGTCGCGCCAGGTATTGCGCCCCGCCGATCTCGGCGAGCGCGCCGTCCTGGTCGAACAGGTTCTTCAGCGTCACCGGATTGGCGATCTGCCCGCGCTCGATCAGCTTCATGATCGCGGCATAGATGCGGCCATGCACGCCTTCCGCGAAATGCTCGGCGAGCAGGAACTCCGACACGCGGTGGTAGGCCGCGTTGTTGACGAGGATGGCGCCCAGCAGCGCCTGCTCGGCTTCGATATTGTGCGGCGGCGAGCGGTAGGCGCCATCGCCCTCCCGCAACGGGGTGACATTCGAGGGGGCGGAGGGCGCTGCGGATTCCATGACCGGCCACAAGGAACAGAGTGCGATAAAAGTACACCGCAATGCTACCAAGTCGCGACCCCGGAGAACATCGCGATTCGATGCACAGGCCTGTGAAAGGCGGGGACGCCGGATTCGATATCGTCAGGCAACCGCTTCTGACGTCAGGCGCGGCGCGCGAGGCCGACCCGCTCGGCTTCGGGCGCGCGGTGGCTGCGCTCCCACTCCGTGATGTAGTCGCGCGTCAGCGGCACGGCGTCGACTCGCTTGGCGAGCTGCATCTGGAAATTCATGTGGCCTTGCTGGCGGAAGGCGACCTCGGAGCCGGCCAGGTAGAATTCCCACATGCGGCAGAAGCGCTCATCGTAGAGCGCGCGCACGCGCTCGCGATTGGCGTTGAAGCGCTGCCGCCAGGCGCGCAGCGTCTCGGCATAGTGCAGCCGCAGGATCTCGATATCGGTGATCCAGAGCCCGGTGCGCTCGACCACCGGCACCACCTCGGAGATCGCCGGCGAATAGCCGCCGGGGAAGATGTATTTGCGCAACCAGGGGTTGGTCGCGCCCGGCCCGTCGTGGCGGCCGATCGAATGGAGGAGGGCGACGCCATCCTCGGCGAGCAGCTCTTTCACCCTGCGGAAGAAGACGGGGTAATGCACGACGCCGACATGCTCGAACATGCCCACCGAGACGATCCGATCGTAACGGCCGGTGGCCTCGCGGTAGTCGCAGAGTTCGAAGCGCACGCGATCGGCAAGGCCGGCATCGGCGGCGCGGCGCCGCGCCAGCTTGAGCTGCTCCTCCGACAAGGTGAGCCCGGTGACCGAGACGTCGCATTCGCGGGCTAGGTAGAGCGCGAGGCCGCCCCAGCCGCAGCCGATATCGAGCACGCTCTGCCCGGGCTTCAGCAGCAGCTTCGCCGCGATGTGGCGCTTCTTGTTGGCTTGCGCCACTTCGATGCTCTGCTCGGGCGCCAGGAAATAGGCGCAGGAATATTGCCGGTCGGCATCGAGGAAGAGATCGTAGAGCGTGTCCGACAGGTCATAGTGATGCGCCACATTGGCGCGCGCGCGCCGCAGCGGATTGTATTGCTGGAAAATGCGGAAAGCGGTGCCGAAGCCCTGATAAAACGGCGTCAGCGCCGTGCGCGGCGCGAGGTTGAGGTTGATGGCGGCGAAATTCAGGAACTCATAGATGCTGGCGTCTTCGACCGTCAGCGTCCCGTCCATGAACGCCTCGCCGATATAAAGGCGCGGATTGACGAACAGCTTGTAGCCGAGCGCGGCGTCGTGCAGCCGGATGGTAATACTGGGACCGGGCTCGCCGGCAAAGCTACGGACCTTGCCATGCGCATCGACGACGCGCAGTGTCCCCTCGCGCACGACGTTACGGAGCAGATGAGCCAACAGCATCGGTCCCTTCCTCCCCCGGGCTGCGACGACTCGTTAGATATCAACTATCTAGCACTTGAGGGGGTGGGCACAAGGGGTTGAGTTGAAACCATTCCATTCCGTCAGAGCATGGCCAGAGGCTCCGCTGCGCGGCGCGGCGGGTGCGATCGCGCCATGATTCTCGCGGACATTGTCCGGGCGGCAGGGGCAAGATCGGGTTGGCGAGGCAAGCGGTGGAGAGCGGGTCAAGGCGAACGCGCTACGCGCGTTCGTCCGCGGCGGCGGCAGCGATTGTGCAGCAATCGCGGGAGCCGCACCGTTCGGGCCAGCCGCGGCGTTAGCGTAAGGAGGGTAGGTATACGCGCGGAGCGCGCCAAGACTCGGCAACGCGAATGGTATGGCAACCGTGGCGAGCTTCGGAGCCCGCCTCACCCCCCACCCCGACCCTCCCCCTCAAGGGGGGAGGGGGATTCCATTCAGCGTTTGGCCCGCCGTCTCACCCCTGCGCGGCGGCTCCGCCTTCGGGCGCGGCGGGGGCTTCGGCCGCAGCGGCCGCTTCGCGTGCCGCGGCCTCCTGGGCGAGGCTGATCGGATCGACACCCTTGGCCTGCATCTCGGCTTCCTCGCGCGACTGGGCCACATTGACCGTGACCGTCACCGAGACCTCGGGATGGAGCACAACGCGCTGCTTGTAGAGACCGAGGGTTTTGATCGCCTTTTCCTGCACGACTTGGCCGCGACCGATGGTGAAGCCGGCCTCGGTCACGGCGGTGGCGACGTCGCGCGCCGTCACCGAGCCGTAGAGCTGGCCGCTTTCGCCGGCCTGGCGAATGACGATGACGGAGAGGCCGTCGAGCTTCTTCGCGACCTGCTCGGCCTCGCTGCGCCGCGCCAGGTTCTGCGCTTCGAGCTGAGCGCGCTGCTTCTCGAAATAGGCCAGGTTTTCCTTGGTGGCGCGCAGCGCCTTCTTCTGCGGCAGCAGATAGTTGCGCGCATAGCCCGGGCGCACTTTGACGACCTCGCCCATCTGGCCGAGATTCTCGACGCGCTCGAGCAGGATGACATCGACCATCGTCGCCTCCTACTGCACGCTGTAGGGCAAGAGGCCAAGGAAGCGGGCGCGCTTGATCGCCTGGGCGAGCTCGCGCTGCTTCTTGGTCGACACCGCGGTGATGCGGCTCGGCACGATCTTGCCGCGCTCGGAGATGAAGCGCTGCAGCAGCTTCACGTCCTTGTAGTCGATCTTCGGCGCGTGCGGACCGGAGAAGGGGCAGGATTTGCGCCGGCGGAAGAAGGGCCGCCGCGCCGCCGGACGACCGCCGCCCGAAGCGTGACCGTCGCTCATTCATCACCTCCTTCGGCGCTGCGCGGCGCTTCCTCGCGCTCGCGATCGCCATAGCCGCGGCGGCCGCGCTCGCGGTCGCGCTCCTCGCCGCGTCCGCGGCTTTGCATCACGGCGGACGGGCCCTCTTCGAGCGCCTCGACCCGCACCGTGAGATAGCGGATGACGTCCTCGTTGATGCGCATGTTGCGCTCGAGCTCGTTTACCGCCGCGGGCGGCGCGTCGAGGTTGAGCAGCACGTAGTGCCCTTTGCGGTTCTTTTTGATGCGATAGGCGATGTTGCGCAGGCCCCAATATTCGCGCTTGCTGACCTGGCCGCCATGCTCGGTGACCAAGGTCGTGAAGCCGTCCGCCAACGCCTCGACTTGCGCCGCCGAGATGTCCTGGCGCGCAATGAATACATTCTCGTAGAGAGGCATGAAACCAAGGCTCCTTATGGCTGTTCGCGGCCCGGCGCTGGTCGGATCGTCCGACGGTCAGCCGCCCGGGCCTAGCCGGCACCGGCCGGCAAGGAGGGGGCGCACTATACACGAGGCGAGAGCGGGTGCAAGTCCGCCCGTGCGCCTCGACCCGCGTCCACCCGCCTCGGTTGCGGTGCTGGACACCATGGCGGGGCAATGCTATCCCCGGGCGCTTATTTCGCCGAGGACGTGCCATGCATCGTTGGCTCCTGGTCGCTGCGCTTGCCGTCTCTGCCGGCGGCTGCACGACGCCGCATCCGCCGGACCGTCTCACCTTCGGTGTCTCCGGCGATCGCGTCGCCGGCGCGACCACGGCCGCCGATGACGCCGAGATGCGGCGCTTTCTCGATGCCAGGATCAACCAGATTTGCACGCTCGGCTACGACACGGTGAAAGTCGACACGCTGGCGGCCGAAGACAACAAGCAGATCGTCGACGAGGAAGTTCGGTGCCACAACTATCGCCTCACTCTGTTCTGATCACGACGCGAAGATGACGCGCGCACTGGTCTTTCCCGGGCAAGGTTCCCAGGCCGTCGGCATGGGAAAGGAGCTCGCCAGCGCTTTCGCCGCGGCGCGCGACGTCTTCGGCGAGGTCGACGAAGCGCTGCGGCAAAATCTGTCGCGGCTGATGTTCGAAGGTCCCGAGGCCGAGCTGACGCTTACCGAGAATGCGCAGCCGGCGCTGATGACGGTAAGCCTCGCGGTGCTGCGCGTGCTCGAGCTCGAGGCCGGATTCGAGCTGACGCGCGATGTCGCCTTCGTCGCCGGCCACTCGCTCGGCGAATACTCGGCGCTGGCGGCGGCGCAGGCGCTCTCGCTGGCCGATGCCGCGCGGCTTTTGAAGCGCCGCGGCCGGGCGATGCAGCGCGCCGTGCCGGTCGGTGCCGGTGCCATGGCGGCGCTGCTCGGGCTTGATCTCGACGCCGCGCGCGCTGTCGCCGAGGAAGCGGCGATGGGCGAGATCTGCGCCGTCGCCAATGATAACGGCGCGGGCCAGGTAGTGGTCAGCGGCGACCGGGCCGCGGTCGAGCGCGCGGTCGCGGCGGCTGCGGCGAAAGGGGCCAAGCGCTCGATCATGCTGCCGGTGAGCGCGCCCTTCCATTGCCCGCTGATGGCGCCGGCGGCGCACGAGATGGCAGAGGCGCTGTCCGAGATCGCGCTGCGCGAGCCGCATGTACCGCTCATCGCCAATGTCACCGCCGCGCCGGTCAGCGATCCCGACGACATCCGGCGCCTCCTCGTCGAGCAGGTCACCGGCCTCGTGCGCTGGCGCGAAAGCGTGCTGGCGATGAAGGCGGCGGGTGTGCATGAGCTGGTCGAGCTCGGCGCCGGCCGGGTGCTGAGCGGACTCGCCAAGCGCATCGACCGCGAGCTGACCGTTCTTTCGCTCGGCGCACCGGCGGAAATCGACGCTTTCGTCAAAACGCTCTGAGGAGCGAGGAGCCTAAGTTCATGTTCGACCTCGGCGGCAAGGCCGCGCTGGTCACCGGCGCTTCAGGCGGCATCGGCCAGGCCATCGCCCGCGTGCTGCATCAGGCCGGCGCCAAGGTCGTGGTCACCGGGACGCGCCAGCCGGCGCTCGAGGGGCTGGCCGCCGAGCTCGGCGAGCGCGCTTTCGTCGCAACCGCCGATCTCGCCGATCCCGGCGCGGGCGACGCGCTGGTCAAGGCCGCCGAAGCTGCTGCCGGCCAGCTCGACATTCTCGTCAACAATGCCGGGCTGACGCGCGATCAGCTCGCGCTGCGCATGAAGGACGAGGATTGGCAGAAGGTCATCGACGTCGATCTCACCGCCGGCTTTCGTCTGGCGCGCGCCGCGCTGCGCGGCATGATGAAGCGGCGCTGGGGCCGCATCATCGGCATTACCTCGATCGTCGGTGTCACCGGCAATCCGGGGCAGGCCAACTACGCCGCGGCCAAGGCCGGGATGATCGGCATGTCGAAGGCGCTGGCCGCCGAGGTGGCGACGCGCGGCATCACCGTCAACTGCGTCGCGCCGGGTTTCATCGCCACGGCCATGACCGACGCGCTGAGCGAAGAGCAGCGCCAGCGCCTGGCGACCGTCATTCCGATGGGCCGCGTCGGCACCGCAGAAGAGGTCGCCGCCTGCGTACTTTTCCTGGCGAGCGAGGAGGCGCGCTACGTCACCGGCCACACCTTGCACGTCAACGGCGGAATGGCCATGATTTAGGGCGCGTGGGGGCGCCGGGGGGCGATGCTGGCAAACCGCCATAAACTATGTTATGTGACCGGCGCTTTTGGCCCGCTCGCGTGGGGCAACGATCGGGTCCGGGCATTGCAGCAGCCCGGCGCGGCGCCGAAAGTCAAGTCCACAAGCCCGTTCATCCGTCGAGGTATAAACCTATGAGCGATGTCGCCGAGCGAGTAAAAAAGATTGTGGTGGAGCATCTTGGCGTCGACGAGTCCAAGGTGACCGACAACGCCAGCTTCATCGACGATCTCGGAGCCGACAGCCTCGACACGGTCGAGCTGGTGATGGCTTTCGAGGAAGAGTTCGGGTGCGAGAT
>DATIYL010000060.1:0-11332 GCA_035517635.1 Allostellaceae bacterium
AGCTTGCCGTCCACGCCCTCGAGCGTGCCGCGGCGCCATTCGACGACGACCTGGGCGCCGCCATCCGGGAGATTGCCAAAACTGACGCGCGCGCCGGTGCGTTCGAGCAGGCTCTGCGCGATGAAGATGCCGAGCCCCATATGCTGCTCCGCCGTGCCGGTGCGTCCGGAAATATAGGGCTCGCCGATGCGCGCGAGAACCGCCTGCGGGAAGCCGGGGCCGTCATCGACGATGTCGACCGCCACCGTATCCTCGCTCCAGGTGGTGGTGACGTCGACCTCGTGGCCGGCGAATTGCGCCGCGTTCTGGATGAGATTGCCGAGCCCGTGCATGATCTCGGGGCTGCGCGCCACCAGCGGCTCCTCGACCGGCAGCGCTTCGGCGTCGCGGCCGGCGGCGGTGGAGTAGAGGACGCTCTTGCCCTCGACGCGATAGGGCTCGCCGGCGGCCTCGACCAGCGCCGAGAAGGGGAGGCGCGTGGTGAAAGGCGAGCCGGTCTCGGCGTCGCGCTGGCGCGCGAGATCGGCGAGAATGGTGCGGCAGCGCTCGCTCTGGCTCAGCAGCAGCAGCGCGTCCTCGGCATAAGGGCTGTCCGACGGCAGATCGCGCACCAGCTCCTTGGCGACGACCGCAATGGTGGCGAGCGGGCTGCCGAGCTGATGCGCCGCGGCGGCGGCGATGCCGCCCACCGCGGAGACGCGCTGCTCGCGGGCGAGCGCCAATTGCGTCGCGGTATAGGCATCGCGCATGCGCCGCGCTTCCTCGGCGACGTTCCAAGTGTAGCCGGCGATGAACACGGTCGCCAGCACCAGCGCCGTCCAGACGCCGAAGATGTAGAGCGGCGTTGCCGGCACCGGCGCGTCGCGCCAGGGCAGCGGCAGGTGGAAGATGGCGATGATGCTGATCGCCGCCACGGTGAGGGCCGACAGCAGCAGCGTGCTGCGCCGCGACAGGATGGTCGCCGCCACCGTCACCGGCGCCAGCATCAGCATGGCGAAGGGATTGAGCAGCCCGCCGCTGAGGAACAGCAGCATGCCGAGCTGCAGCATGTCATAGGCGAGGTAGAACGACGCCTCGCGGTCGCCCAAGCGCGGCGAGGCGCGGCGCGGCCAGCTCGCGGCGATGTTGAGCGCCGCCGACGTGGCGACGACGGCGAGCGCGCCTTCGATCGGCAGAATGAAGCCAAGCCCGTAATGCACCAGCAGGATGGTCGCCGCTTGGCCGGCCACCACGACCCAGCGGATGAGGACGAGCATGCGCAAGCTGACCGAGACATCGGTGCCTGGCCGTTGCGTCAGATGCGGCGCCTGGCCGCTGAACTCCATTCTGCCTCCGCATGCATCGCAGCGCCCCGTCGGGGTGAGGCTGCGGGAGCGGCCATTATAGGGGACGGACCGGCCGCTGCGCAGCGGGGTCTCCGCGCCGAGTCGCGCGGCATTTGGTGGCGGTGCGGGGAGCGCCATGCCGCCGAGTGCCGCAACGCCGCCCGAGATGTGCCCGTTCAGCAGCGCGCCGGCATTGCCTCTGCTGCCGTTTACGCCATTATGTGCCGCGTGTCTCATCCCGTCATCCAGGTATCGGCGCTCAGCAAGCGATTCGGCGACACCGTCGCCGTCGATGCCATCGACTTTGCCGTGCCGTCGGGCGCAACCGCGGCGCTGCTCGGCGGCAATGGCGCAGGCAAGACGACGACACTGTCGATGCTGCTCGGCCTGCTGCTGCCGACGGCCGGGCAGATCCGCATCTTTGATGAGGACATGTTGCGGCATCGTTACCGGGTTTTGCCGCGCATGAACTTTTCATCCCCGTATGTCGACCTGCCGCATCGCCTGACCGTGCGCCAGAATCTCACTGTCTATGGCCGGCTTTACGGTATTGCGCGCCTGGCCGAGCGCATCGAGGAGCTGGCCGTGGACCTGCAGATCGTCGAATTCTTGCACAAGCCAACCGGCAAGTTGAGCGCCGGGCAGAAAACCCGCGTTGCGCTCGCAAAAGCGCTGCTCAACGCGCCCGATCTGCTGCTGCTCGACGAGCCGACGGCCTCGCTCGATCCCGACACGGGCGATTGGGTGCGCAGCTATCTCGAGCGCTATCAACGCGGGAGCGGCGCCACGATTCTGCTGGCGTCGCACAATATGGGCGAGGTCGAGCGCCTCTGCACCGAGGTGATGATGATGCGGCGCGGCCGCATCGTCGATCGCGGCAGCCCGCGCGCGCTCATCGAGCGCTATGGCCGCGACACGCTCGAGGAGGTCTTCCTTCATATCGCGCGCTCGGGCGAGCTCGTGCCGCGCGCGGCGGCGCAATGAGCGACGGCGGCTTCTCGGCCGGGCGCGTCGGCGCCATGCTGCTGCGCTATCTCTACCTGCTGCGCAGCTCCTGGCCGCGCGCGCTCGAACTCGTCTATTGGCCGGCGATCTCGATGGTGCTCTGGGGCTTCACCAGCAAGTTCCTGATGACCAACAGCTCCTATGTCGCGCGCGCGGGCGGCGTGCTGCTGGCGGCGGTGATGCTGTGGGACGTGCTGTTCCGCGGCCAGCTCGGCGTCTCCATGTCCTTCCTCGAGGAGCTGTGGTCGCGCAATCTCGGCCACCTCTTCGTGACGCCGCTCCGGCCCTATGAATGGATGATCGCGCTCCTCACCATGAGCGTCATCCGCGTCGCCATCGGCGTGCTGCCGGCGATGCTGCTGGCGATCCCGCTCTATCACTATTCGATCTTCAGCCTGGGGCTGCCGCTCATCGGCTTTTTCACCCTGCTGCTGGTCATGGGCTGGGCGCTAGGGCTGCTCATCGACGCGCTCTTGTTGCAGCATGGGCTCGGTGCCGAGAGCCTCGCCTGGCTCGCCGTCTTCCTGCTGGCGCCGGCGAGCGCGGTCTACTACCCCGTCGCGACCTTGCCGCGCTGGCTGCAGGACCTGGCGCTGATGCTGCCGTCCGCGCATGTCTTCGAGGGCATGCGCGCGGTCATGTTCGACCATGTTTTCCGCCTCGACCATTTCATTGCCGCGGCGCTGCTCGACATCGTCTACCTCGCCATCGGCGCCGTCGTCTTCCTCGACGCCTTCCGCCGCGCCCGCCGCCGCGGCGCCCTGTTGCAGACCGGCGAGTAAGCGCGCAGAGTTCGGGCTGCAAAGCGGCACCCTCGAACTGCAGCGACCGCAGCGGGAGCGAACCATGCACCACCTGTTACCATCTCTCTCCCGCCGCTCGCTTCTCCTCGGCGCCGGCGCGAGCACGCTGCTGGCGCGCGCGCCCGTCGCACGTGCCGCTGCACCGCGGCGCTTCACGGCGGAAAAACGTGTGCTCGAGGTCTCGGGCAAAGCGGCGCCGGTGCTCGGTCTTTCCACCGGCGCGCCGGTCACGCATTTCGCCAAAGGCGATGCCTTCCTGGTGACGCTCGACAACGGGCTCGACGAGCCGACGCTCATCCATTGGCACGGGCTGCAGCCGCCTTCGGCGCAAGACGGCATGCCGGGCCTGTCGCAGCCGCCGCTGCCGCCGGGAAAGAGCTACGATTACGATTTCCCGCTGAACCGCTCCGGCACCTACTGGATGCATTCGCATGTCGGCTTCCAGCGCTCGAAGCTGCTCGCGGCGCCGCTCATCATCAGCGATCCCGCCGACAAGGGCCGCGACGAGCAGGAGGTGGTGATCTTCCTGATCGATTTCTCCTTCCGCGCGCCCGAGGCGATCTTCGCCGATCTCACCGGCGGCAAAGGTGCCATGCCCGGCATGGCGGGTATGAGCAAAGGCGCGATGGGCGCGATGCCCGGCATGGACCACGGCTCGATGCCGGGCATGGGCGGCGGCATGGCGATGGACATCAACGACATCGATTTCGATGCTTATCTCGCCAATGACCGCACCTTGGACGATCCGGCCATCGAGCGCGTCGAGCCCGGCGGAAAAGTGCGGCTCCGCATCATCAACGGCAGCTCGGCGACCAATTTCTGGATCGATCTCGGCAAACTTTCAGGCGAGCTCATCGCCGTCGATGGCGATCCCATCGTGGCGCGGCAAGGCCGGCGCTTCCCGATCGCCATGGCGCAGCGATTGGACATCCGCCTCGCTGTGCCGGGAGGCGAAGGCGCTTATCCGATTCTGGCGCTGCGCGAAGGCGCGGTGGAGCGCACCGGCATCGTGCTCGCGACCAAATCCGCACGCGTCACCAAGCTTGCCGTCAAGGGCGAAGCGGCGGCGAAACCGCTGGGCACCGCTTTCGAGGAGACGCTGACCGCGGCGCAGCCGCTGGCGCCGCGCAAGCCCGATCGCACGCTCGTCGCCAATCTCACCGGCGACATGGAGAAGTTCCAATGGAGCATCAACGGCAAGCCCTATGGCGAGGACACGCCCTTCCGCGTGCGCCAGGGCGAGCGCGTCGCTCTCGTCATGCGCAACCGCACCGGCATGTCCCACCCCATGCATCTCCACGGCCATGATTTCCAGGTAGTCGAGATCGGCGCGCGGCGCCTGTCGGGTGCGCGGCGCGACACGGTGCTGGTGCCGGCGATGGGCACCGTCACTGTCGTCTTCGATGCTGCCAATCCCGGTAAATGGGCATTCCACTGCCACAACGAATATCACATGATGGCGGGGATGATGACCTCGGTGCAGTACGAGGCGTGAGCGCAGAACGTGCCCCGGTAGCAAACCGGGGCTAACATCGCGCAGGGGAGGAAAGCGGCATGGGCTCGGCCAAGGGCATCCGCCAGGTGGGTTATTGTGACTGCCCCGGCGGCGGGCAGATCGTGGTGCAGGGCACGACCGCCTTCATCGGCCATATGCGCGCCCCGCACGGCACCTCGATCCTCGATATCAGCGATCCGCGGCAGCCGCGCGTCCTGGCGCGTCTCGAGATGCCGCCCGGCACGCATTCGCACAAGGTGCGCGTCGCCGATGGCGTGATGCTGGTCAATCGCGAGCTGAACCACGCCGACAAATCCGCGCCGCCCGCGGATTTTCGCGGCGGGCTCGGCATTTACGATGTGAGCCGGCCGGGCCAGCCGCGCCCGATCGGGCGCTGGGAGACCGAAGGATCCGGCGTCCATCGCTTCGATTTCGACGGCCGCTATGCCTATATCTCGCCGACCGTCGCCGGCTATCGCGGCAATATCGTCATGATCCTCGACATGGCCGATCCGGCGCGGCCGGTCGAGATCAGCCGCTGGTGGATGCCGGGACAATGGATCGAGGGCGGCGAGCAGCCTTCCTGGCAAGGCACCGCCCATCGCTGTCATCACCCGCTGCGCCAGGGCGACCGGCTCTATACCAGCTATTGGCATGGCGGGTTCGTCATTCTCGACATCGCCGATATGGCGCGGCCGAAGCTGGTCTCCGCGCTCGATTGGAGCCCGCCTTTCGCCTGCCCGACGCATACCACCTTGCCGCTGCCTTACACCTTGCAGGGGCGGCGCGTCATGCTCGTGGCGGATGAGGATGTCAATCGCCGGCAGCCCGGCCCACCCTCCTTTCTCTGGCTCGTCGACATCACCGATGAGGCGCATCCGATGCCCTTCGCCAGCTTTCAGCTCGAGGGCATCGACGACGCGCCGCAGCCCGAGTTCACCGGCTGCCACCAGCCGAGCGAGAAGGTGACCGGCACCGAGATCCCGGTCGCCTGGTTCGCCCATGGGCTGCGCCTCATCGACATCGCCCGCCCGCATGCGCCGCGCGAGATCGGCCATTTCCTGCCCGATCCCCCCGAAGGCTCGGCGCGCGTGCAAAGCAACGACGTCACCTTCGACAATCGAGGCCTCCTCTATCTTCTCGACCGCGTGCGCGGCCTCACCATTCTCGAGCGGCACTGAGCCGGAGGGCGGGATGAAATTCGGCATCTTCTACGAACATCAGCTGCCGCGGCCCTGGACCGAGGCGAGCGAGTACACGCTGCTGCAGAATTCGCTGGAGCAGGTGGCGCTCGCCGACCGGCTCGGCTACGACTATGTCTGGGCGGTCGAGCATCATTTCCTCGAGGAATACTCGCATTGCTCGGCGCCAGAAGTGTTCCTCGCCGCGGCGAGCCAGCGCACCTCGCGCATCCGCCTCGGCCACGGCGTCATCCAGCTCACCACCAACCAGCCGCAGCGCGTCGCCGAGCGGGTGGCGACGCTCGATCTCGTCTCCGGCGGCAGGGTCGAGCTCGGCATGGGCGAGGCGGCCGGCCCGGCGGAGCTGCACCCCTTCGCCATCCGCGTCCGCGACAAGCGCGAGCGCTGGGAAGAGGCGGTGAAGGCGATCGTACCGATGTTCACTCGCGACAATTGGGAGTTCCACGGCCAATACTACGATTTCCCCGCGCGCAACGTCATTCCGAAGCCGTTGCAAAAGCCGCACCCGCCGCTCTGGGTCGCCTGCTCCAATATCCAGACCATCGCCAAGGCCGGCGAATGGCAGATGGGCGCGCTCGGCTTCAGCTTCGTCTCGCCCGAAGCGGCGCGCGCCTGGGTGCATCGCTACTACAACGTGCTGCTGAAGCATCCGCAGCCGCTTGCGGATTATCCGCGCAACGCCAACATCGCCATCGTCAACGGCTTCATGTGCGCGCCCACCGACGAGGAGGCCATCGCCAAAGCGTCGGGCTGGACCTTCTTCATCTTCGCGCTCTCCTATTACGGCCGCAAAGGCGTCGACGCGCCGGGCAAGAGCGATCTCTGGCACGAATACCAGGCCTGGCGTCAGACGGAGAAGGCGCAAGCGGCGCTGAAGGCCGGGCTCATCGGCTCGCCCACCACCATCCGCGCGCGGCTGCGCCAGTTCGAGGCGGCGCATGTCGATCAGGTGATCCTATTGAACCAGGCGGGCCGCACCAGCCACGAGGACATCTGCGCCAGCCTCGAGCTCTTCGCCGCCGAGGTGATGCCCGAATTCCACGAGCGCCAGAGCGAGCAGGAGGCATGGAAGGAAGCGGTGCTCGCCGGCCGCACCATACTCGAGGAGCTCGACACCACCCCTTACGATCTCTACGCGCATCAGAACGAAGACATCGTCCGCCTGACGCCGGAGCAGCTCAAGGCGCGCATGGCGGCGAAGGAAGCGGCGGGTCGCGGGGGTTAAGCGCGCTCGCGCCGCGTCAAGCCTTTCTGCTCGAGCCGCCAGATCAAAACGTCGATGCGGTCCTGGCCGAAAAAGGGCTCGCCCGCGAAAACGAAAGTGGGCACGCCCCAATGGCCCGAGGCGGCGTGGTCGCGTTCGTTTTCGGCGATGACGGCATCGTAGGGCGCCGGGTCGGCGAGGATGGCGGCATCGAACGCGGCGAGATCGCAGCCGGCGCGCGCCGCCGCTTTGGCGAGGTGGTCGCCCTCGTTCCAGCGCTCGACCGTGCCGTCCCACAAGACGCGGCTCACTTCATAAATGAACGGCAAGCCGCGCCCCGCCAGCTGCGCCGCGGCGCCGAGCCGCGTCAGCCGGTGGATATGAGGCTGCTCCGCCGCGACCTCGAGCGTGCTCATGTTCTGCACGATCGGGTCGGGCCGCGGGAAGCGGAAGGGAATGCCTTCGCGCTCTGCCACGCGGCGGCTGTCGATTGCGACATAGCGGGCAAAGCGCGGATCGGCGCGCTTGAAGAAATCGGGCACGCGCACCGCCAGCGGATAAACCGGCCGCGCCCTGACCTCGACATCGTACTCGGCCACCAGCCGCATCGTCTTCGGCAGCGCGAGATAGCTGTAAGGGCTGCGAAACGACCAGAAGAGATCGACGGAAAGGGTCATGTCGGGCTCAGTGCGCGTTTCGACGAAGTCGATGCATTTCTTTCCTCAACGCTTCATAGAGACGGCCCCTGCTCACGCCGCAGGGCTATCGAATGTTTCGCTGCGGCGCCGCCAAAGAAAGATCTACCACGGAGACACGGAGGTCACGGAGAAGCGAAGAACGGCGCGCGCAGCGCGCCCGAGCATCTGATCTCCGTGTCCTCCGTGCCTCCGTGGTGAATTCTAGTGGGCGAGTCTTAGGCTGCACAGGGTGAGCCGCCCCCTAACCTCTCGCCAGCGCGCGCTCGACGAAATCGAGGCGATCCTGGCCCCAGAAGGGCTCGTCGCGGAAGAGGTAGGTCGGCGCGCCGAAGACCTGCCGCTCGATGGCTTCGGCGGTGAGCGCGGCGAAGCGCGCGGCGCTGGCCTCGCCTTGCGCTTCGGCGAGGAGGCGCGTGCCGTCGAGGCCGTTCTCGCCGCAGATCGCGCGCAAGGTGTCGGCATCGCCGATATTGCGCTCCTCGGCCCAGACCGCGTGCAGCAGGGCGCCAGCGAGACGGAATTGCTGCGGCTCGGGCGCCGCGAGAATGAGCCGGCAGGCAAGCTCGGTCGGCGCCGGAAAGAACTTGGGATGGAGGTTGAGCGGCAGCTTCAGGACATCGCGCCAGCGCTGCAGCTCGAAGAGCCGATAGGCCTGGCGCTGCTTCGCTCGCTGGCCGAGCGGCAGGCCGCCGGAGACCTGAAACACTTTGCCCATATCGACGGGCTTGCAGCGGATCTGGGCGTGATGCTTGGCCGCCATCGCGCCGAAGCGCTCATGGCCGAGATAGGTCCAGGGCGAGGTCGGGGTGAAGTAATAGTCGACGATCTTGTCCATGCTCATCCTCCCTCCGGCGTTCCTACGTCCCTTTCCCGCTCACCCCCGCCTGGGCGAAGGTCGCCATGCCGGTGTGGCAGGCGAGCGCCGCCTTGATGATGGAAATCGCCAAGGTCGCGCCCGAGGCCTCGCCGAGCCGCATGCCGAGATCGAGCAGCGGCGCCTTGCCCAGCCGCTCGAGCAGACGCGCATGGCCGGGCTCGGCCGAGCGGTGCGCGACGAGGCAATGATCGAGCGCGCGGGGATCGAGCGCGAACAGCACCGCCGCCGCCGCCGTCGCGGCAAAGCCGTCGAGCACCACCGGCACGCGGGCGCGGCGCGCGGCGATGATCGCACCGACGATCGCCGCCAGTTCGCGTCCGCCGACGCAGCGCAACCAATCGAAGCCGTCGCGCGCCGTGCCGCGATGTCGCGCCACCGCCTCTTCCACCACCGCGGTTTTGCGCTCGAGCGCAGCGCCGGCGACGCCGGTGCCGGGGCCGACCCAATGCGCGGCATTGCCGCCGAAAAGCGCGCAACAGAGCGCCGCCGCCGCCGTGGTGTTGGCGATGCCCATCTCGCCCAGCGCCAGCAGGTCGATGCCGGGCTCGACCGCCATCATGCCATAGGCGATCGCGAGCGCGCAGTCCTCGTCGCTCATCGCCGGCGCGCGGGTGAAATCCTCGGTCGGCTGCTCCAATGCCATCTCGTAGACGCGGAGATCGGCATCCACCGCCTTGCAGAGCTGGTTCACCGCGGCGCCGCCGGCGATGAAATTCTGCACCATCTGCGCCGTCACCGCGGCCGGATAGGCCGAGACGCGGCGCGCGGCCACGCCGTGATTGCCGGCAAAGACGGCGGTGCGCGGATGCGCGGCGCTGGGCGGATGCTTGCCCTGCCAGCGCGCCATCCATTGCGTCAGCTCCTCGAGCCGGCCGAGCGCGCCCGGCGGCTTGGTGAGCTGCGCTTCGCGCGTCGCGGCCATGCTGCCGGCCTCGAGATCGGGGCCGGGCAGATCCGCGACCAGCGCCCGCATCTCGTCGAGCGTGGCGCACGGGGTCTCCTCGGCCATGGCGGCGATCTCCCTAGGGGTCCAGGCGGCGCACTCTCCCCCATCGCATCGCGCGCGCCAAGCGAAAACCGCCGTGGTGCCGGCGGCCGCCTTGCGCTATGAGAGGTGGCATGTCCGCCGAGCCGCCGCGCTGGAGCGATGCCGCAAGCTGGTGGGAGGATTTCCACCGTGCCGCGCTTTTCCTGACGCGGCTGCCGCTGCCGCGGCCCGCGCCGCGGCCCGATGTCGGCCTCGCCGAGGCAAGCTGGGCCTTTCCGCTGGTGGGCGTCGTCGTCGGCCTGGTCGGCGGTCTCGGCTACGCGCTCGCCTCATGGGTGCATCTCCCCATCATCGCGGCGGCGCTGATCGCGCTCGCGGCCAGCGCGCTGGTCACCGGGGCGCTGCACGAGGACGGGCTCGCCGACACCGCCGACGGCTTCGGCGGCGCGACGGAGCGCGAGGCCAAGCTCGCCATCATGCGCGACAGCCGCATCGGCGCTTACGGCGTGCTCGCGCTGCTCTTCAGCATCGGGCTGCGTATCGCGGGCCTGGTCGCCATCGGCAGCGGCAGCCGCGTTCTCGCCGCACTGGTCGCCGCTCATGCGGTGGCGCGCGGCGTGCTGCCGCTGGTGCTGCGCGCGTTGGAGCCGGCGCGAACCGACGGGCTCGGCGCCGCTGCCGGACGGCCAAGCGCGGCGACCGCCTGGACCGGCGCCGGCATCGCCGCGGTGATTGCGCTGCTCGCGCTCGGCTTCTGGAACGGCCTCGGTGCGCTCGTCGCGACGGCGGCGGCAACGGCGCTCGTCGCCGCGCTTGCGCGGCGGCAGATCGGCGGCTACACCGGCGACGTGCTTGGCGCGATCGAGCAGACCGGCGAGACGGTGATGATCCTGGCGGCGGCGGCATGGGCGACCTGACGCGGTGGTGGTGGGTGCGGCACGCGCCTGTCACGGTGAATAACGGCCGCTGCTACGGCCAGACCGATCATCCCTGCGATGTCAGCAACGAAGCGGCTTTCGCCGGCCTGGCGAAGCGCCTGCCGCAAGACGCCGTCTGGATCACCAGCCCGCTGCTGCGCACGCATATGACTGCCACCGGCATCGTCCGTGCCGGGCTGCCCGGCCCCGATCCCATTCCCGGCCCCGGCGTGCTGGTCGAGCCCGACCTCATCGAGCAGCATTTCGGCGAATGGCAGGGCCTCACCTACGCCGAGCTGGCGCAGCGCAACGGCAATCTCTGGCCGCGCTTTTGGCTCGGCCCGGCGCATCACGCGCCGCCCGGCGGCGAGAGCTTCGTTCAGCTGCTGGAGCGCGCCCACCCCGCCATCGAGCGCCTGTCGCGCGAGCATCAGGGGCACGACATCATCGCCGTCACCCATGGCGGCACGATCCGCGCAGCGCTCGCCTTGGCGCTGGGCCTCGCGCCCGAGATGGCGCTGGCGCTCACCATCGACAATCTGTCGCTGACCTGCATCGAGCATTTCCCCGGCAGCGATGCGGCCCATCCCTGGCGCGTCACCGCGGTGAACCACCCGCCGGCGTGAGCTCGCTTGCCACGGCGCAGCCGCGGTTGCAGGCTCCTCCGCTGCGGAGGAGAGGCGCGCGGACGCGGTGATCGACAAGCTCGAATTTCTCTTGGCGCTGGCGCGGGAACGGCATTTCGGCCGCGCCGCCGAGGCCTGCGGCGTGACGCAGCCGACGCTCTCCGCCGGTCTCAAGCAGCTCGAAGAGTCCCT